>CANGLK010000017.1 GCA_947454735.1 Candidatus Nanopelagicaceae bacterium | reverse complement strand
GGAACATCCCACAGTAGGTGGATCTGCTTCTTATTAAGCGTTGAATTTTCACGGAGGGCTTGAACGATTGTTCCGCGACATTGGCGATCGGTTCCATGCCAGGTTTGAGTGCGTTTTACACGCTCAGATGCAGGGTAATCGAGGCTGCGCCACTTACATTGATCAGAGACTGGGCAGCGACCACAGAGCGGGTTCTTCGCGGTACAGAGAAGTGCGCCAAGCTCCATCGTTGCAGCAGCCCAGATATGAGCGTTCTTCTCTGGAACATATTCGGCATATTCAACGCGCTCAGCCTTTGTTGGCGCCGCAGTTGGCGCTTCTTCGCCTTTATAAAGACGTGAGAAGAGTCTGCGGATATTGATATCGAGAACAAGTGAGCGACCTTCAAATGCAAAGGCGACCATTGCTGCTGCGGTGTACTCACCGATCCCGGGTAACTTTCGAAGTTCTACTTCAGTATCTGGAATCTGACCTTTGAGTTCGGTTGTAATTACCTTTGCACATTCATGAAGGCGTAGTGCACGGCGCGGATAGCCGAGTCTTCCCCATGCAGTGATTACTTCTGCAGGTGTCGCCTTTGCAAGATGTGCAGGAGTTGGCCAGCGTTTCATCCACTCGTTATAGACCGGCAATACCCGTTGAACTGGGGTCTGCTGCAACATGATCTCTGAGACGAGTACGCCCCATGCATCTGTCTTACGCCAAGGAAGATCTCGCTTATTCTTCTTAAACCAAGCGATGATTGCCCGCTCGAAATGAGAATTGGCGTACATTAGTCAGCGTTGATCTTTACACGTGCAATTGCTTGATCGAGACGTGAAACTTCAACAATCTCCATACCTGCAATCTTCACATCAGATCCAGTAGGAACAAGTGCTCGTTTAAATCCAAGTCGGTATGCCTCGGCAAGGCGGCGCGAGACGCCACTTACTTTTCGAATCTCACCTGCAAGGCCAACCTCACCGATTGCAACGAGATCGCCAGGAAGTGCAAGACCTTTAGCAGCTGATGCAACGGCGAGTGCAAGCGCTAAATCTGCAGCAGGTTCTGTCATCTTCATTCCACCGACCGTTGCCGCATAGACATCGCGTCCGCCTACACGGACATGTGCGCGAAGTTCGAGAACGGCTAAAGTCATTGATGTACGCGCAGAATCGAGTCCGCTGACAACGCGGCGGGCATTTCCGAAATCGTTCTCTCGTCCAGCGCTGACCAGAGCTTGAATCTCTGCAAGCAGTGGTCGACGGCCCTCAAGTGTCACTGTGACACATGTGCCAGGAACTGGTTCTGCATGGCGAGATGTAAAGAGACCTGTTGGATCCAGAACGCTCTCGATACCGGTATCGCTTAGATCGAAACAACCGACCTCATCGCTGGCACCGAAACGATTCTTGACCGCACGGATCAGGCGAAGTCGTGAGTGACGCTCGCCTTCAAATTGAAGAACGACATCGACGATGTGTTCGAGCAAGCGAGGTCCAGCGATAGAACCATCTTTTGTCACATGGCCAACGAGGAGCAGAGTGATATCGCGATCTTTACAGATTCGAATGAGTGCTCCAGCGACTTCACGTACTTGAGTGACTCCACCTGGTGCGCCATCAACGTTAGAAGAGCCGATTGTTTGGATAGAGTCGATGATTAATAGCTCTGGCTTAACGGTGTCGATATGAGAGATCACTGCGCCGAGATCGGTCTCAGATGCAAGGAATAAATTTGGATCAATCGCCTTAATACGTTCTGCGCGAAGGCGCACCTGCGATGCTGACTCTTCACCGCTGATATAGAGAACCGGAATTGATTTATTAGCGGTCTGCGCAGCAACAGATAGGAGGAGAGTTGATTTACCAACACCTGGTTCGCCTGCGAGCAGGATTGCCGCTCCGGGAACTAGTCCGCCACCAAGAACGCGATCGAGCTCTGAAACACCTGTCGCCCGTGCATGTGCCGCAGATAGATCAACATCACCGATTGCAGTTGCCTTTGCAGAGATAGGACCTGCTTGGAGAGAAAGCTTCTTTGGAGCACCGATCTCTTCAACTGTGCCCCACGCTTGGCATTCACCGCAGCGACCAACCCACTTCTGCGATGTCCATCCACATTCAACGCAGCGGAATGGATCCTTCTCTACCTTAGCCATGGAGCTAGGTTACTTTGATGCACTGACAGTCGCTGGGTGTTGAATAACAAAGAGAGGCAGTGAGCGCGCCTGCGCATCACGGATTCCAGCCATTCGACGTTCGCAATGCTCGGCGAGGATTGCATAGGCAGTCTCGCCCATCAACTTCTCAAGCTCTGCCTTATTGGAGAGATATACAGGCTGCTTTCCAACGTGAGCTTCAGTATTACTTGTGCAATACCAATCGAAATCTTCTCCGCCATCGCCCCAACCTAGGCGCTCATACTCACCGATAACGATAATTGAATATTCGCGTTCGCCGACTTCGCGAGTCTCATAGCTTCGACGAAGTGGTAATTGCCAACATACATCGGGCTTTGTATCTACAAAGTGCATATCGCGCTTCTCTGCCAAGTGGTGAAGTACGCAACCAAATGATCCTGTAAAGCCATCGGCTTCGTAACCCTTGCGATTGAGGAAGATACATGCGCCATCGACTGTACGAGTCTTTCGCTCATCATCTTCATCGGTATCTGTAATGCGAAGTTTTCCACCAGGCTTCTTCGGGCGAGCATCGCTATAGAACTGCCACATATCTGGAGTTAAGAATTCTGCTGCACGTAGAGTGCGCTCTTCATCTGCTGCATCGGAATACATCGCGCCTTCAGTGCAACATCCATCATTAGGACGATCTTTAAAGACACCCTTACATCCATCGCCGTAGATGCAGGTCCAATTTGATGTGAGCCAGGTGAGGTCGCACTTGTAAATTTCTTCCGGGCTATCCGGATCTGAGAATTCAATCCAGTCGCGTGCAAAACCTGCTTTAACCTCTGACATAGTGAGAGAGCCTACGCGTACTCTTACGCCATGGCTAATCACATTGGAGTTATCGGGGCAGGAGTTATGGGTGAAGCACTCATCGCCGCCCTTATTCGAAGTGGTGTAAATCCAGCCGATATTTCATTCGCTGAAAAGCGGGCAGAACGTGCGACAGAGCTCGAGGCGCGTTACTCAATTGTTCACAAAGACTTAACCACCGTTGCTTCAGAGTCCACCACGATCCTCTTGGTAGTAAAGCCGCAGGATATGCAGACAACTCTTGAAGAGTTATCACCGCAGATCTCAGAAGATTGCCTTGTGATCTCATTTGCTGCAGGAAAAACTATTGCTTCAATCTCATCGGGCCTTGCTAAGTCGAACCCGGTGATTCGGGTAATGCCAAATACTCCAGCGCTAGTGGGTAAGGGCGCTTCGGGTTACTCACTTGGTGCGGGAGTAACGCAGGCACAGCGCACATTTATCGCTCACTTCCTTGCTGCAACAGGTAAGGCAATCGAAGTTCCTGAGGCGCTTCAAGATAGCGTTACTGCAACGAGCGGTTCTGGCCCGGCGTACTTCTTCGCATTTGTAGAAGCGATGGTTGATGGAGCGGTCGCGCTAGGTCTCTCTCGTGAGGATGCAACCGTTCTTACAATTCAGACAATTGTCGGTGCTGCAGAGCTACTTGAGAGCTCAGGTGATTCACCTACAACGCTTCGCGAAAAAGTCACTAGTCCTAATGGCACAACTGCAGCCGCACTTGCATCATTTAAGGAAGCTGGCTTAGGGGCAATTGTTGGCGATGCGATGTCAGCTGCTACAAAACGTTCACAAGAACTTGCTTAATATGAAGCGCGTATTTCTTGCTCTCTTGATTTCACTTTCAATTCTTCCGAATGCGCAAGCGGCGCCAAAGTCCGTTGCCGTGCAACTTGGATCAGCCTATAACGCACTCGCTGGAACTGAACTTTTCTTGCTCTCTGGAAAGAATTCAATCTTTATCTCAAATCCAGTTGTCAAAAGTAGTGATATTCAAGTAACTGCAATCGATCCAAGCGGTAACCAAATATGGCAGCGCATAATCGATTCAGGTGTAGATGAAGTAGCAATGGCGGTCACATCAGATTCGCTTGGAAATATCTGGATTGCAGGCAGCGCTGCACTTGCGCAAATCGCCGAGACTCCGACTTCATTAATTGGTATTGATAATCCTGATCAAGTGAGTATCGATGGCACCTCGCCGCTTCGCACAGATATGAACCAACTAGCGCTCTGGAAGGTATCTGCCACAGGTGAGCTTCTAGGCACATATCTATCGCCAGAGAAATTCGTACCTCTTCTCACTGGGATCTCAGCTTCAAATTCAGGGATCTCAGTTATTGGTTCACTCGATGGAAAGCCCTTCCTCGTAACGGCTTCAACCTCTGGAGTATTTGGAAAGGTAATCACTATTGGAACTTCCAAGAGTGAACTCAATGCGGTTGCACGCAATTCTGATGGCAGCACATCTATCTTCGGTTCAAGTGCCGAAACTCTTGCAGGGAAGAAGGTTGCAGGAATTCGCGATGGTGTATTGATTAAAGTTTCTAAAACCGGATCAATCACCTCACTTGTGAGAAGTTCAGCACTTAAGGCATCACGTAGTTGGGTCTCTGGTGATTCCTCCTTTCTTGTAAGTGGTCCAGTACAAACCGGGAAAGTCATCGAGAGTGCAGTAACAAAATTCACCTCTGCCTTTTCTCCTACATGGACCCTTCGCCTGCCAAGTGCTGGAGCATCGACAACTCTTTCGGCAAATGGGAATTCATATCTGGCGTTCACAAGTAGAGGCGCTATCTCTGGAATCACGGGATGGAAGCCAACAGCGCCATCACTTCTCGTTCTGACCATTGATAGCAAGGGCGTTTTAAAGGCGGCAACGGCCCTCCCAGGCCTTCTTACCCCGCTCTCACTTCAATATTCACCGGCTCGAGGCGTTGTGGGGCTGGCAAGTGGAGAAGATGGAACCGTTTCGATTTTTACCCTCGTATCGCGGTAACCTTTGCCATCGTTTTAATCCAGATAATTTATCTGGGCACTACTACTAGGAAGAGCGTGACTTATGGGTTCCGTTATCAAGAAGCGTCGCAAGCGTATGGCTAAGAAGAAGCATAAGAAGCTTCTGAAGAAGACACGTATTCAGCGCCGTAACGCTAAGTAATAGTCGCTACGGACGGAGCATCGATAGCTGGCCATTAACGCCAGCGACGAGATACTTCACACGATTTACCGAGACCCAGGTGGAACTTATTCCATCTGGGTTTTCGCTTGTGGCGACATATGAAATCTTTGATGAGGACTTCGAAGTATCTAAGGCACATAGGCGTTTCTCGCAATTAAAGGCGATCATTGAGCCATCGGTAGAAAGGTACTTTGAAGGCTTGCCGAAACTTTCAGTTGTGGCGCTCTCTTGTGTTGGGCTTGCAGTTATGTAACTCCAGCGAACTTTATTTGCATTGGGAAGCGATGTCGGAGCTGAACTTAACCAGGTAGCGAAGATCCCGGTAGCGTTCTTACCAAGGGCAACGTCATAACCATTTACCGGTGATGCACTTGATGTCGCTTCGAGAGTTTGATAACTCCAACCAGTGCTTGAAAGGTTTGAGCGCATTGCAACGCGCACCTCACCGGTTGTAGCTTCCTTCTTCTGATTGATCGTCAAGACTGAGTCATAGATGATGTAACTCGTCTTCCCATCGAAAGTTGCCTTCAAGTGGAATCCAACATCGCCAGTGGTGCGGTTATCTGTCTTGCGATCACCATCGATAAGTTCGTAGCTCCAGCTCTTCGCCGCTGTTGTCTTTACAGCGCCGAGAAGAATTCCTTGACTCTCATCACGGTAAAAGACTTGCACGCCACCAGCTGATGCAACGCAGGCGCTAGAAACACTGAGATCAGAATTGGTCCGTACGCGAATTGGGTCTTCATAGTTATTTACCTGACCAGCGTCGCCGTCGACGATCTCATAGGTAAATTTCTTTCCATCAAACTTTGCATATCGAAGGTCGGTGTTCTGCGCATCCGAGTAGAAGATATGCAGGCTCTGACTCTTTCCGCTGCCATTGACGCAGAGCGAGAGCGCTCCCTTGATTGCTGCATTGGTGCGCCCAGAGGATCCACCTGCACCATCAACTGTGAGCTTTACCCAGACCGAGCCGCTCCAGGTTGCGAGCTTGAGATCTCCGCTCTTCGAATCGATATATGCGATTGCAGGTTGACCATTAAAGGTAGTGCTCGCTAATAGCGTTGCATCGCTCTTCGAATCGATAATAAAACGCTTCCAGTTTGCCTGAGGCGTGACCGCTGCAGTGTTTGCGGGATCTGATGAGCCATTGGAGTTTGAAGCAGTCACTGCAAATGTGTATGCAGTGCCATTCTTAAGGCCATTGAAGATAATTGGCGATGAGGTAGCGGACTTCACCTGATTGGTCTTGAGATTACGAATTGAATAACTAGTGATCTGCGCTGTTCGAGCATTGGCAGGGGGATCAAAGGTAATAATTGCAGATCCATCTGCGACGAGTGCGTTGACGTTACGCACCTGCAGTGGGATACCGACTGCAATGCCAGCTGGAGGCTTGCGTCGCATATCTTCCATCATCGCGAGGAGCAACGGTCCTGGCTCGCGGAATATCTCACCAGCATCAAGATTAGGCGTCATCACCATGTCTAATTGAGATTTTGAAAACGTTACTTCATCAAGGTGGCTGACAGATGATCCCTCTTCATACTTGTTTGGCGTATAGAGAAGTGGCTTTACTCCGCCATTTGCTGCGATTCCGAGAGGTCCGGACCAGACCAGTGGCGCAGTCAGCGCCTTACCTAATTCAAGTGAAGGTGTTGGAAGATCAGAGAGGCGGCGACCATCTTCTACCTGCACATAAGCATCAAAAGGAGTTGGCTGATCGATACTTCCGTAGCCGAAGAATGAGTCATAGGAATCTGTCGAGAGGAAGCCAAGCCCATGGCCCATCTCATGAAGAAATACTGATTCGAGGTCATACTCATTTTGATGTGAGATTCCATCATTTCTTATATTCCACTCAGCAAGTGAATTTACCTGAATGATGATCTCTGATTGCTTGGGATCTAAATCTTTACCTGCAAGTGCATTTGCAAGCGCTGATGGATACCAGAGGCTTGAGTCAGGAGATTTATCAAAGCCTGCAAAGTAGCTACCTGGACGTGCGCTTCCGAGAACTCCAAATGATGAAATTCTCGTCCATGTCGCATCGATTGCAATCGGAACCGAAGATGAGAAGTTTGCAGACCAGACATCGACTGCAGCCTGGAAATCTTTCTTCGCCCAATCTGGAAAGTTCTTATAGTTCACAACAAATTTAGATTTCGCCTCGATGTAGGCAACTTTTCCGCGAGGAGTTTGCTTTACATTTGTATTTGGCCCGGCATAGATGTTGCCCCATTGGGTTGCTTCACGTTCCAAGAATGGCGAGAGCGCATCAGCATGGATCGGAGTGAGGAGGCCAAGTACGAGCGCGAGGAGCACTGTGGCGCGAATACCGCGCTGAAATTGGCTCCTCATAGCGGGCAACGTTATCAGGGTGCGACAATATAGATATGGTCACCGTTTACTCCCGCCACGGATGTCATCTCTGCGAAGATGCTGTGAATATTCTCGAAGGCCTTCGCGAAGAGCTTGCATTTGAAATCGAAATTATCTATATCGATGGCAACCCAGAGCTTGAGAAGTTATATGGAGAACAGGTTCCGGTCACCCATATTGATGGAGAGCACCACGACTTCTGGCGAGTAGATCCGATACGGTTTAGATCTTCCCTTGAAAAACATCGTCAGCGTCAATAATCGTGTAGCTATAACCTTGCTCAGCTAAGAAGCGCTGACGGTTCTGTGCAAAATCTTGATCGATAGTGTCGCGAGAGACGACAGAGTAGAAACGAGCACCGCGTCCATCTGCCTTCGGGCGCAATACACGACCGAGTCGTTGCGCCTCTTCCTGTCGTGAACCAAATGCACCTGATACCTGAATTGCAATTGTTGCTTCAGGGAGATCAATTGAAAAGTTAGCAACCTTAGATACAACTAGGCAGGAAATCTCACCAGTTCTAAATGATTGGAATAACTCTTCGCGCACTTTCTGCGGAGTAGATCCTTGAATTACAGGGCAACCCAGCGTCTCGCCGAGATCATCTAATTGATCTAGATATTGACCGATAACAAGAATCTGTTCCTTTGCATGAAGGCTTACAAGCTCTTGAACAACGTCGCGCTTTGTTCGTGTTGTTGCGCAGTAGCGGTATCGCTCTTCAGGTTCTGCCGTTGCATAGGCAAGGCGCTCTGCCTCAGTGAGATTGACGCGAACTTCAATACATTCGGCAGGAGCGATGTAGCCCTGTGCCTCAATCTCTTTCCATGGAACATCGAAGCGCTTTGGACCAATGAGCGAGAAGACTTCGCCCTCCATCCCATCTTCTCGCACAAGAGTTGCCGTTAATCCAAGGCGACGTCGAGATTGGATATCAGCGGTAAAGCGGAAGATAGGGGCAGGAAGTAGGTGCACCTCATCATAAATAATCAAACCCCAGTCATGGCTATCAAAGAGATCAAGGTGTGAATAGACACCATTCTTCTTCTTAGTCATTACTTGGTAGGTAGCGATAGTTACAGGGCGAATCTCTTTCTTAGAACCTGAATATTCGCCAATCTCATCTTCAGTAAGAGATGTGCGCTTTAACAACTCATCGCGCCACTGTCGTGCAGCAACAGTATTTGTTACGAGGATAAGCGTTGTTGCTTGTGCATGTGCCATCGCTGCTGCGCCAACAATTGTCTTACCGGCGCCACATGGAAGGACTACAACACCAGAGCCGCCATGCCAGAAACCTTCAGCTGCATGCTCTTGATATTCACGAATCTTCCAACCATCTTGCTTGAGCTCGATGGGATGTGCCTGGCCATCTACATAACCAGCGAAATCCTCTGCTGGCCAACCGAGGCGTAGAAGTGATTGCTTAATTGCTCCACGTTGGCTTGGGTGAACTGCAACAGTCTCATTATCGATTCGAACACCAAGAAGGGGAGCGATCTTCTTTGCGCGGATAACTTCTTCGAGTACCGCGGTATCTGTCGTGACAAGAATTAAGCCATGAATTGGATCTGCCTCTAAGCGAAGGCGTCCGTAGCGAGACATCTGCTCTGCAACATCGATTAAGAGCGCATGTGGAACTGCATATCGAGAATATTTAATAAGAGTGTCGATCACCATCTCTGCATCATGGCCAGCAGCGCGTGCATTCCAGAGACCTAGATTTGTAAGGCGATAGGTATGCATATGTTCTGGCGCTCGTTCGAGCTCTGCAAATGGTGCGATTGCGCGACGGCATTCGACTGAAAGGGGGTGATCTATATCGAGTAAGAGCGTCTTATCGCTCTGAACAATGAGTGGTCCGTCGCTCATGCGAGTAGCTCTTTGATAAAGGCATGGAGGAAGGTGGAGCGAATTTCTATCGATGAAAGGCTTACCCATTCATTTGCAGCGTGGGCACCGCCACCTACCGCGCCAAGTCCATCGAGAACTCGTGCCCCGGTTGCTGCTGCAAAGTTTCCATCACTTGCTCCACCGACCTCAGCAGAACCGAGTGGTGACATTCCGAGCTCAGCTGCCACCTTCTCTGCAATTTCATATAGTGCAGCGGTTGATGAAGGTTGTAGGGGAGGGCGATGTAATCCACCTGCAACTTCAATTCGCGCACCAGAAAGAGTTGGCTTCACGCTCTTAATCGCTGCATCTACACGTTGCAGATCATCTTGTGAAAATGATCGTGCATCAATCTCAAGGACCGCTAACTCTGGAACTGTGTTAATCGTTGTTCCAGACTTTAAGAGAGTGGGAACAACAGTTGTTCCATGCTCAGGATTTTCAAGTGCAGCAAGAGCAAGGATCACATTTGCAATCTCAGTTGTTGCATTGATGCCCTTCTCAGGTTCGAGGCCAGCATGCGATGCCTTGCCATGAACAGAGATCTGGAACATCGCTGTGCCTTTGCGACCGGTCTTCACCTTGCCATCGAGAGATGCTTCTAGAACCAAGACTGCATCGGCACCTGTTGAGAGCTGCTTGATAAGCTCCTTTGACTTGTGGCTGCCAATCTCTTCATCTGTTGTAGCGACGAGTGCAACATCTCCATCAATATCTTTGAGGGCATAGAGAGCCTGAACGAAGCCAGCCTTCATATCGAATACACCGGGGCCGCGAACGACATCGCCATCAACGCTCCAGAGTGGTGAGAAAGATCCAATCGGCCAGACGGTATCGAGGTGTGCGAGAACGAGAACCCTTGGTTGCTCACTGCCCCACCAGAAGACAGGACGTCCTTCAATCTCTTTAATCTGCGCAGGTGTTCCGAGAACACGTGTTGCGATATCACTTGCGAGTGCAACGACAGAGCGGCATGCATCGATATCTTCGCTAGGAGATTCGCACTTCACCAACGCTTCAATTGCTGCCAACATGGAGGTAAGTCTGCCGTATTCTTCGTGATTCTCGCTCGTCATAGCGTTGCTACCCCCGTAATACGCGGAATCCTAAAGGTGAGGACCTCGCCGGTGGCGTGATCTCGAGCCATCAATGAGCCCGAAGAAATTTTGAGTGGGTCGATGATGCGGTGAGAGACGAGCCCATTGTTATCGGCATATCCAATAGAGAGTGACTTCGTTGGATTTTCACTTAAGTGTCTCGTTAAGAGCTCAAGAGTCTCATTTGCAGTTGTGCGAGGAAGCGTGCCGAGCGCTTCCTGCGAAATATCTCGAAGAGTGCTCTGCTTTGCAGATGATTTCTCACCGGTGCGAATAGTGCGCACTGCGATCTCAAGAATCTCTCGCACTGGTTGCTCGAACTCACCGACGATACGCGGTGGACGTGCCTTTGTCTGTGCGCGTTGAATACGTGGACCACTGAGGAGAAGTCCTTGCGAATCTTCAGCAGCAGGGAGATATCCCGCTGCGCGCAAGATATTCATCGCATCATGCGCATCGTGTGTACAAATCAAAACTTCAGGAGCGATCCGACGAAGCCCTAGCGCTTCAACTTTCTTATCTTTAATAATCTGCGTAATCAGCGCTGTATCTTCACAGCGAATAAATGATGAGGCATTGCCAACGCGCAACTTGCCATGCTTCTTTGAGATATCACCGATGAGATATTCAAGCGGTTGCGGCACAGGAGTCTTAGAAGTCTTCTTTAAGAAGGCGAGGATCTCTTCTCCGGTGCGACCGTGATCGAGACCGCGTCGTAGGGAGGCTTCGCTAAATCGGAATACTGTTGCTGCACCGCGAGATTCAATATCTGCAATCAGATCAAGTTCTTGTGAGACTTCGTGCTCAAGTGGCCCTGGTGCAATTGCAGTGTTATCGCTCTGAATAAGTATGTGATCGACCGTCTTTGGTAGATCGGCATCAATTACCGCTAAATCATCGCCAGCCAATACGAGCTGGCCATAGGTTGAGAGCGCACCTTGTCCAGTGACTCCAAGCCACTCTGCCTCACGAGAAATCCAGCGGATGTACTCCTCAGGAATTCCTCTTGTGCGACGGTATGTAAGGTTCCACTGAATTGCCGCCAAGAGAGATTCATGGGTAGGCGAAAAGTTCTCTGCTGAATCAAGGAGCGATAAGAGCTTCTTGCGAATGATTGATGCAGTGCTTCGATCGAGCTCAGGTCCCATTGGAGCGGCATCTAAACCACTTAAGCGTGAGGTAATCAACCATGCAGAGATGAGGTTCTCCCACTTCACAGATGCAGGTTGTGCAAGCCAAATATCAAATTGATGTGTTGGTAGTACGCGATCATCAGGATCAATTGTGAGAAGTCCACTTATATATGCAATTTCGATAATGAAGGAGGTGCAATCAGTGTCGACGCCGAGGTGTTGTGAGAGTTCGCGAAGATCGCGAACACCGATTCCCCCTGCCTTAAGTGCCATAGGAGGTTGTTGTCCCCAGAAGTTGAGTACCTCTTCTATCCAGCGCAGAAATGTTGTGACGTTTGAGATTGCAGCAAGTTGAAGGCTCTTCGCCTCAACGGTGCGCCCGATAAGTTCAGGTTGAGTTGTGAAGAGTTCGCGGTGAACTTTA
The DNA here is from genome assembly GCA_947454735.1 of Candidatus Nanopelagicaceae bacterium. Classification (GTDB taxonomy): domain Bacteria; phylum Actinomycetota; class Actinomycetes; order Nanopelagicales; family Nanopelagicaceae; genus Planktophila. The sequence continues at coordinate 11,110 of CANGLK010000017.1, read as the reverse complement.
TTTCCACGCAGATGCAATGCAACTTCGCGATGCAGTACAACAGTCTGTTGATTAACAGGCGATACAAATCCTTCATCGAGCAACCACTTCAAGCCAGGATTCGACTTCTTCACATCAGCAACAGCCCCTCGAGGTGGTCCCCAGACCATTGCGTCGAGAACTTTCTTCGATGCAGCAGGTGCGCTCTCTAAATCCTTGAGTTTTAACTTCTTTCCAGCTGGCGTTCCTAGCCCTGCAATTTCATTACCTAATACATCGCGTAAATTATTGGGAATGCGATAGCCGTCATGGCCAAGATAAATAAGTGCGCGATCGACAAGTGCTGCAAGTGCAAATTTCGCACTCTTATCAGTGTGCTGCAAGAGTTCTTTCTCAGAGAAAGGTTCAGATAAGACAGCGGCAGCTTCTAATACTTGTAGCTGCCACTTATTGAGCGAATCAACTGCGCGGACAAGGCTTGGAATAGATGATGCGCGCACTGCAAGGCTTGCAATATCTGATGGAACAGGCGAAGTGAGATCGCTCCGGCTTTCGAACAAGGCGATGAGAGCTGCGTCATCGAGAGAGCGCAGGTAATCGGCATATGAGCGAATTTCCATAACCTGCCTACATTAGCGGGGTTAGACCTAACGGCGCGAATTGAGTCAGCGGCGCTTGCGTGGAACAAGGAGGGCGGCAACAGCTGCAATACGACTCACAGCCGGACCCAAGAGGCGATTGAGGAATCGAGCGCGTCTGAAGTCGTGAATTGGCCATCCTTCGGCGAGTGCCTTTATTCGAAGAATTGCATCAGGGTTGATTGCAGATGGATGGCCAACTGCTGTTAATAGGGGCAGATCATTATGGCTATCGGAATATGAGTAACACTCGTTGAGGTCGTAACCGTGCTCTTGCGCCAGCGCACGAATTGCTGATGCCTTTTCAACCCCATGCAAAATTTTTCCATCGAGCTCTCCTGAGTAGATGCCATCTTTGATAATGACCTTACTTCCAATTGCTCCAGTAAAACCTAATCGTTGAGCGATGATCTCTGCCATATCTTGTGGAGCTGCAGTAACGAGCCAGACTGATTCACCTTTTGCGAGATGATCACGAGCAATTTCACATGTGCGTTCCCATAATTTTGGTGAGACATATTCATCATAAATTTCTTCACCGAGTTTAAGAATGTCACTTACTTGATGACCTCCAACAAAATCTGTTGCAGCTTTCTGAAAACGCTCGATGACTTCTTGCTTCTCCATACCGGTCATTCGAAAGCGAAGGTTGGCGACTACAAAGCGCGAGATATCCGCCTTTGTGAAATAACCTCGTTGATACATGCCTCTTCCAAGGAAGTAGAGAGTCGACCCGCGAACAAGGGTGTTATCTACATCAAAGAAGGCAGCACGAGTGCTCTTTTGCGCCATGCCACAACCTTAGCGATTGCTGAGTGGGAAAGGCCCGCGACTTCACGCTTTATGCTTATGCCATGAGTTCAACGGTGCATGTGGTTCGTCACGGTGAGGTAGAAAATCCTCAGAAGATTCTCTATGGGCGTCAACCAGGTTGGCGTTTATCTTCACGTGGTCAAGAGATGGCTCAAGCACTCGGTGAATGGTCAAAGTCAGTCAACCTTGGAGCTCTCCATGTCTCACCCCTTCAACGAGCACAAGAGACTGCGGCGCCAATTGCAAAGGCGCACTCAATCGATATTCACACTGATGAACGATTGATCGAAGCAGCAAATATCTTTGAGGGAAAACCATTTGGAATCGGTGATGGAGTCCTTAAGCATCCATCTGCATGGCGCCATCTCTACAACCCATGGAAACCATCGTGGGGCGAGCCGTATGAAGAGCAGATTAGTCGCATGCTTGCTGCAATCTTTGATGCAAAGAAGGCCGCGGGTGTTAAGGATGCAATTGTTGTCTCTCATCAATTGCCAATTTGGATTCTTCGCAGCGCTGTTGAAGGTCGCCGCTTGCTGCACGATCCTCGTAAGCGCGAGTGCACTCTGGCATCTGTAACATCAATTCACTTTGACGATGAGGGACTCATAAGCGGTACTTCATATTCAGAACCTGCCGCCCACCTACTTCCTCAGAAGTAAGGAGAAAATTATGAAGAAGCTCAGTGTCGCACTCGCTACTCTCTTGCTTCTTTCAGGATGCGGCAATAATGGTTCCAATACAGCGCAAGAGAGCTTTGTCGCCGGCAATGGAGCAACTTCATATATTTCCATCGGCGATCGAATTGCAGCCCCAGATCTTTCTGGAATGACTCTCCTTGGTATGAAGTACTCATTACCGAAGAATGAGATTGCAGTAATTAATGTGTGGGCATCGTGGTGCTCACCATGTCGCGCTGAGGAGCCAACGCTCTCAGCAATGTCAGTGAAATATCCAGATGTTCACTTCCTTGGAATTCTTACTCGCGATAATCCTGTCAATGCAGAGGCATTTGTACGCAAAAATAAGAGCCCTTACCCAACACTTATCGATGATTCAGTCCTTATCGGTTTCAGTAAGTCACTTCCTGCCAATGCGATTCCAACGACGATTGTTCTCGATAAGAATGGGCTCGTTGCCGGAAGAATCTCTGGCGCAGTCACTATTGCTTCATTGAGCGAACTTCTCGATAAGGTGCAGAGCGAATGACAAGTTTCATAGTCAATCAATTGAGTGGTGGAACCCTCATTGCAGCGCTGCCCATCGCTTTCTTCGCAGGACTTCTCTCATTCTTGTCGCCATGCGTTCTGCCTCTGGTTCCTGGTTATGTCGCTTACGCAACTGGATTTGCATCAACGAAAGGTCGAGTACTTCTCGGCTCGCTCCTCTTTGTTCTGGGATTTACCTTCGTCTTTGCATCTTATGGATTGGCCTTTGGCGGACTGGGCAGTCAGATTGCAGCGCATGAAGAGATCATTACGAAAATATTAGGAATCTTCACCATTGCTATGGGAACTATCTTTCTTGGAGTTTTTCCATTCGCTCCAACAATTCAACCAAAGCTCTCTACAACAGGTGGCATCGCAGGTGCACCACTACTTGGCGCACTCTTTGGAATTGGTTGGACACCATGCATTGGGCCAGCTCTTGCAACCGTGCAGACCCTTGCCTTCGATGAAGGAAGTGCAACTCGTGGCGCGATTCTCTCAATCGGGTACTCAATTGGTCTTGGAATCCCCTTTATTCTCTCGGGACTCTTCCTCGATCGCAGCAAGAAGATTCGCTCCTTCTTTATCCGCAAAGGTTCACTCATCAGCAAGGTCGGTGGAGTTCTCTTGATAGTCATAGGATTTATGCAGTTCACCGGAGTTTGGGGAGATCTCATGATTAACCTCCGCTCACTCATTTCAGATTATGTGCCGGTGATCTAATGAGCAATAACGTTGAAATTCCAGAGCTTGGTTTTATAGGTCTCGCTCGCTTTGCGTGGCGCCAATTAACAAGTATGCGCACAGCGCTAATTCTCTTGATGATGATGGGGCTAGCGGCTATTCCGGGATCGATCATTCCTCAGCGGACAAGTAATCCAATTGCAGTGCGTGATTTCTTTGATAAGCATCCAGGTACTGCGCCTTTCTATGATCGCCTCTCACTCTTTGATGTTTATGGCTCACCATGGTTTAGCGCTATTTATATCTTGCTCTTTATCTCTCTCATTGGATGCGTACTTCCTCGCGCCGTTGAGCACTTCCACGCTATGCGCGCACTCCCACCGCTTACTCCAAAGAATTTAAGTCGCATGGAGCACTACACGACATTGAGCGGTGGAGAGGAAGCACTTGCTAGCGCTCGAAAGTGGTTTAAGAAGAATCGATTTAGAGTTCGCGAAGAAGACGGATCTCTCTCAGCGGAGAAGGGTTACCTTCGCGAGACAGGGAATTTACTTTTTCACCTCTCACTTATATTCATCTTGGTTGGCGTGAGTTTCGGTTCACTCTTCGGGCTCCAGGGTGAAGCTATCGTCAATACTGGAGAGCGCTTTGTAAACGTTCCAACAAGCTATGACACCCTCACGTTAGGAAAGCTCACTAAAGAATCTGATCTTGGTCAATTTACAATTACCGTAAATAAATTTGTTGCAAAGTATGATCCGAAGACAAATATGCCTCAGGATTACACCGCATATGTGACGACAACCGACGGCGGCGTAAGTAAGAAGCAAGTAGTTAAAGTAAATTCTCCATTGACCTTTGGAAGTACTCGCGTTTACTTACAAGCCAATGGCTACTCACCAATTGTGACCGTGCGCGATTCTCAAGGCACCATTGCTTTCCAAGGGCCAGTGACATTCTTGCCGCAAGATGGAAATCTTCGATCCATTGGTGCAATTAAAGTTCCTGATGCCACCCCGTCAGTTGGATTCGTTGCATCGTTCTTGCCAACCTTTGAACGGACCAAAACGATGGGCGGTGTATCCATCTACCCAGAGCTTCTCAACCCGCGACTTCTCTTCTCGGTGTGGAGCGGTGACCTAGGACTGGATTCCGGAGTTCCGCAATCTGTATACAGAATTAATACTAAGAAGATGAAGAACCTTGGACTTGGCTCGGTTGGCGTCGGTGAGACCTTCGCCTATCAGGGCGGAACAATTACCTTGGAGGGCGTCACGCCTTGGATCAATCTTCAAATCGTTGATGATCGCGGAAAGGGATTTACCCTCTTCGGGGGAATTCTTGCGATTCTCGGCCTCATCTCATCTCTATATGGGCGCCGCAGAAGAATCTGGGTAAAGGTCACAGGATCTCAAGTTGAAGTTGCCGCTTTAGCCAAGAACAATGCTCCTGGATTAGAAGCTGAAGTTTCCCGATTAGTAGAGAGCGTGAAGTAGTCAGATGAATACAACGTGGGCCTATACATCGAATAACTTCGTCTACTCAGCGATGGCGCTCTTTACGCTCTCATTCTTAGCACATGCCTTTGAAACCGCATTTGCAGTGCGCGCTCCAAAGAACGCCGATGCGACAGATGGAAACCTTCTCAAGAAAACATTAGATTACAAGCGCACTGAAAGAGCAGCCCGCCTTGCCACGGCATTTATGGCGCTAGGCACTGCTCTTCTCCTCGCTGGAATCATCTCTCGTGGAATCTCGGCAGGACATGCACCGTGGGGCAATATGTATGAGTTCTCCATTACCGGGGCATTTGCATTCTCGCTCGCATATCTCGCTGCGCTACGTAAGTACGATCTTCGCTGGCTTGGACTCTTCATCTCGTTCTCAGTCCTGCTGACCCTCGGAACTGCAATCACACTTCTCTATCGCAATAGCGCGCCACTTGTTCCAGCTCTTAAATCAACATGGTTGATCATCCATGTATCGACTGCAATTATCTGTGGCGGAATCTTCTTACTTGCAAATGTCATCGCTGCTGCATATCTCTTCCTTGAACGTTATGAAGAATCAGGTGCACGACCTGTATGGGCGCTTCGTATCCCATCACTTGAAACTCTTGATCAACTCTCATATCGACTCGTTGCATTTGTATTCCCGCTCTGGACCTTCTCGGTAATTGCCGGTGCAATCTGGGCCGAGAGCGCATGGGGTCGTTACTGGGGCTGGGATCCAAAGGAGACCTGGGCATTTATTACATGGGTTGCTTATGCGGTCTATCTCCATGCGCGGGTAACTGTCGGATGGCGTGGACGTCGCGCCGCATGGCTCTGCATTTTTGCAGGATCAACATTCCTATTTAACTATGTTTATATCAATGTCTGGGGAACCGGTAAGCACACTTACTCTGGTCTCAATCAGAAGTAATTTAAAGGCCGCGTAGAAAATCCGGATTATCATCCGGTGGAATTACACGTGGCTTGCTCTTCTTTACTCGCTTCTGGAGCGCACCTTGGCGACCTGCAACAAGATATGCAAGTGATCCAAGCGTTGGAAAGATAATGATCGCAAGTAGCCAACCCCATTTAGGGAGCCGCTTAATCTGAAGATCTTCGCGCATTGCACAATCGATAAAGGCGAAGAGCATTAAGCCAATTGCAAGTACTGCAAAGAAGCCTTCGAGTTTAACCATGGCTCAATACTAGTGCTGCGCTTAAGAGTATGGAGAATTGAAGTTGTAGCTTTCCGGTCTTGGCAAGGAATGGAATGAGATCGCGGCCTTGTGCGCTTCCGAGTACTCCACGAACGAGTGGAAGGCTCAGCGGGAGAGTGAGGAGAGTCAGTAGTACCCAGATATTTCCAAGAGCAAAAGTTGCAAGGTATCCAAGAGAGATAAGAGCTGCAAAGAAGTAACGAGCTCTGCGATCTCCAAGACGTACTGCAAGTGTCTTCTTTCCTGCAGGTGCATCGAGTGCGCGATCGCGAATGTTATTAATCGCAAGGAGTGCACAGGCAAATGAACCCATTGAGATAGAGATAAGAAATGAATCGAGAGTGATCATTTCAGTTTGCACAAAGAATGTTCCAACAGTTGCTACAACGCCAAAGAAGATAAAGACAAAGAGTTCGCCGAGCCCCATATAGCCATATGGATTCTTTCCACCGGTATATCCCCATGCCGCTGCAATTGCTGCAAGACCAACAGCAATGAGCCACCAACTCGTCATCGCGGCAAGAGCTAAACCTGCAACTGCGCCGATACCAAATGAGATAAAGGCTGCGCTCTTTACAGACGATGGAGTTGCAAGACCTGATGCCGTAATCCGAGTAGGACCAACGCGATTGGCATCGGTGCCACGAATTCCATCTGAGTAATCATTTGCATAATTAACTCCGATTTGAAGGCTCAGACTGACAATAAGTGCCAGAAGTGCAGGAGCAAACGATGCATCTTTTCCTGCAAGTGCTGTTGCAACCGCAACTGGCGCAATCGCTGCCGGAAGTGTCTTTGGGCGAGCTCCTATTAACCACTTATTCATTGACCATCTCCATGAGTGCTCGGCGATCTACTTTTCCAATACCTATTAATGGTAGCTCTGCGATGTGGTGAAATCTCTTCACCTTTGATGCGCTGCCTAATTCGCGCGCAAGAACTTCTTGAATCTTCTCTTCAATTGATGCATCAGAAGCGACGAGTGCGAGATGAATCGCCTGACCCCACTCTGAATCAGCGACTGCAAATGCTGCAGCTTGTATATCTGGGAAAGATTGTGAGATCACTCGCTCAATTGCAGTAAGAGAGACATTCTCGCCACCGCTGATAACGATGTCATCAATTCGCCCATCAACAATTAATTTACCGTTATCAAGGTGGCCAGCATCTGATGTGTAGTACCAGCCGTCCTCTTCGATAAGTTCATGAGCTACAACCTTGCCCTTGATTGCGATTCGCTTATCTGGACCTATTGCAAACTCAACACCTTCGAGAGGGGCGCCGTCGTAGATACATCCACCAGATGTTTCGGTAGATCCATAAGTTTCAATTACCTTGATACCTGCAGACTCTGCCTCTCTGCGAAGTGTTGAAGTGAGTGCTGCTCCACCCACGAGGACTGCCTTCGCACCCTGAAGATGTTCAAGAAGATTGGAATCGCCGTTAAGTGCGCGAAAGAGCTGTGTGGGAACAATTGCTGTGAAATCTACCTTTGGGAATTTTCCTTTGTAACCAATTAAATTTGCAGGAGTCGTTCCGAGTTCAAGTGAACGGATCAATACATTAATTCCCGCGATGTGGTTCAGTGGAAGAAGGAGAGACCACGTATTTCCAAACTCTGCACCAATAAATTTATTTGATGCTTTCGCAGATGTGAGAAGAGCAGATGCTGATAGACCAATTTCTTTTGCCTGGCCAGAGCTTCCCGTAGTCGTCACGACAAGCGCTGTTCGAGCAGGGACTGTTTCCACTGAGATTGACGAAAGGGCAAGAGCGGGGCCATCCGAGACGAGCGCCTTTGCGATACGGGCCATTAACTCGCCTAGGTTCCATGTGGAATCGACTGTGCGAACTTCTCGTTGTGCGTTTTGCTCCATTGCCCGCGTAGGCTATCGCCCGTAATCAACAATGGAGGAATCGTGAGCAAGCCGATTAAGCGTGATTTTGGTGACCGCAGCATCCCTAAGTGGGAGGTAGCCCGCGGAGGTGAGAAGTTCACTGATATTAAGTATGAGAGCGCTGATGGGATGGCGAAGATTACGATCAATCGCCCAGAGGTCCGCAACGCTTTCCGTCCTCAGACAATTATTGAATTGAAAGAGGCATTTGATTTAGCGCGTGATAACTCAGAGGTCGGAGTCATCATCTTTACCGGTGAAGGCAGTGAAGCCTTCTGTTCAGGTGGAGATATCAGCGTCCGCGGTGATGATGGATATATCGGTGACGATGCAGTGGGCCAACAAGGCATGGGACGACTCAACGTTCTCGATCTCCAAGTGCAGATTCGTCGCACTCCAAAACCAGTAGTTGCAATGATTGCTGGATGGGCAATTGGTGGCGGACATGTTCTTCACGTTGTCTGCGATCTCTCTATCGCTGCAGATAATGCAAAGTTTGGACAGACAGGCCCAATGGTTGGTTCTTTCGACGGTGGCTATGGTTCAGGTCTTCTTGCCCGTAACGTCGGACAGAAGAAGGCTCGAGAAATTTGGTTTATGACTCGTCAATACGATGCGCAAGAAGCGCTCGATATGGGACTTGTAAATACCGTTGTTCCACTCGCAGAGCTTGAAGCAGAGACAGTCTCTTGGTGTCGTGAGATGTTGCAGAACAGTCCAATGGCCCTCCGTCTATTGAAAGCTTCAATGAATGCTGCAGATGATGGACTCGCTGGAATTCAGCAACTTGCAGGCGATGCAACGCTCTTGTTCTACTTAAGTGAAGAAGGCCAAGAAGGTCGCGATGCTTATAAAGAGAAGCGCAAACCTGACTTTGGAAAGTTTCCGCGGCGTCCTTAGGGTCCGGGCCCATAATGTTTAAAGAGCTCCTCTCCACCATGCGCGTTATCGCGCTTCCTACGAAGACTAATTTTCGTGGAGTTACGGTGCGAGAGGTTGCTCTCTTTAAGGGTGAATACGGTTGGGGAGAGTTCTCGCCCTTCCTTGAATACGGTGATCAAGAGTCATCACAGTGGTTGGCATCTGCCATTGAAGCTGCCACATCTGCACGCCCTGCCCACTTACGTAGCGCAATCCCAGTAAATGGCACTATCCCTGCAATCTCTGATGGGCAAAGACTTAAGACAATCATTGAGAGCTATCCAGGTTGCCGCACCTTTAAAGTAAAGGTTGGTGAGAACCTCAATGAAGATCTCATTCGACTTCAACTTCTGCACACACTTCGCCCCGACGCAGCGATTCGCCTCGATGTAAATGGCCTCTGGTCTATTGAAGAGGCGCTCAAGAATCTCTCCACAATCGTCGGTGAAATAGGTGCAATTCAATATGTTGAGCAGCCGTGTGCAACTCTTGAAGAGCTTCGTGAATTGAAAACACGCGCAGATTTCGATCTGAAGATTGCTGCAGACGAGGTGATTCGCAAAGCTGCCGATCCATTTGCATTAGACCTTTCAGGGGCCGCAGATATCGTGATGCTTAAAGTTCAACCACTTGGTGGAATCAAGCGAGCACGCGCAATTGCAGAACACCACAAACTTCCAGTGGTTGTCTCAAGCGCTCTCGAAAGCGCTATTGGAATTCACTTTGGACTTGAACTTGCCGCATCTATTGCTGAACTTCACTATGACTGTGGACTTGCAACTGGATCTTTGATGAGCACAGATGTTGCGCATCTTCAGATCATCGATGGCTCAATCGCTCTTGGTGAGTTAGATATCAAGCTCGATGGACTTGATGTGGTGCCTGATCGCTACGAATGGTGGAAGAATCGTGCCATGCGCTGCGCCGAGGTATTGGGACTGTAATGAATACATCAACAACACTTGCGCGCTCAATTGTTCGCCAAATTCTTGAGGCGGGTATCACCGATGTTGTGATCTCACCGGGCTCTCGCAATGCGCCATTGACGATGGCTTTCTTTGAAGCATCAGAACGCAAGCTCATCACTCTGCATACTCGTATCGATGAACGCACCGCAGCATTCTTTGCACTCGGAATTACAAAGGCCACCAACCGCCCCGTTCCAATTATCTGCACTTCAGGAACTGCAGTTGCTAACTATCACCCAGCTGTTCTTGAGGCCTCGCACTCCAATCTTCCGCTCTTAGTAATCACTGCAGACCGCCCAGCAGAACTTCGTCGCACGGGTGCAAACCAGACAACTGAGCAGGCGCGCATCTTCGGTAAGGCGGTGCGCTACTTTGCTGATATCTCTGGCGCTGCCTATCCCATGGTCCTTCCATTGAACTCTTTAAAGTCAGGACCAGTACATCTCAATGTGCAGTTCGCAGAGCCGCTCGGCGTCGACGACGATAGCGATTGGTTGGCAAATCTCACCGTCAGCGCACCTCGTGATTTCGACCGTAAGAGTGCAGGAACTTTCTATACAAAATCTACTCGCGGAATTCTGGTTGTAGGACATGATCGCGGTGGATTTAGCGTGGAGAAGGTTGGGAAGTTTGCAGCAGATTTAGGGTGGCCAGTTGTTGTAGAAGATCCTCTCTCATTTAAGAGCGCTCTCTCACATGCAAGTATCTTCCTCACATCTCAGACAATTACCGACGAGCTGGCACCTGACACTGTCGTTGTTATTGGTCGCACCACGCTCTCACGATCCATCAACCGCATCATCTCTCGCGCGCGCAAAACAATCGTCATCGATCCACGAATTCTCACAGTAGATGCTGACCGCCCAGCGGATCAGAAATTTGCAGCTCTTCCGGTCGTGGAAGCGCCAGAGGCAGATGTCGAATATGTCGAGCGTTGGAATAAATTCTCACATCGCGCAGCGAAGAAGATTGCAGATCTCTCAACATGGTCCGAGGCGCTCGTTGCACGCGAAATCGCTAGCGGAATTCCAACTGGAACATCACTCTTCATCTCATCATCACGACCTATTCGAGATATTGAAGGTTTTGCCGTTGCTCGAAGTGGGGTAGAAACTTTTGCTAACCGTGGCCTTGCCGGCATCGATGGAAATATCTCAACTGCCCTAGGAATTGCATCGCAACGCAAGGAGACAGTCGCCGTACTTGGAGATCTGAGCTTCCTCCATGACATTACTGGCTTAATCCATGACGAGAAGATCAACCTCAAGATTATCGTCATTGATAACAATGG
>CANGLK010000016.1 GCA_947454735.1 Candidatus Nanopelagicaceae bacterium | reverse complement strand
TTGAGGTACGTTGCAGGGCGATTCATAAAATCTGAAATCCAGCCTGTCATAGGCGTTTCCAATCACGAAGAAAGTAGAAAATCTAATTTCTTCGTGAAGGCTACGACTGGAAGTGCGAAAATGCTACGGAGTACGTGAGTGACAACACTCCCGCCTGCCAGATATGAGAGGCTGCTTGCTGCAGCTGGAAACAATCCACCTCCTCAGCGGTCAGTCGCAGGGACTACGACACCAGCACCAACAAATAGGGCTACAGTGCAAGTAAAAGTATGAATCCGGCGCGCGGGCAGATGGTCCATTGAAGAGCGATCGTATTCAACTCTGCAAGGAAACAAATGACGTTCCCCAAACGTTCGTTTTTCGCTATATCTCTTATCGTTGCTCTGATTGCACTTATTGGTAATTTTCAAATCAGTAGCGCGATCGCCCTTCAATGAGCTACTTGCTCGAACGCCTCACGTAATCATTTGTGACGGTAGCACTGAATGGGTCTAATAGCGCTATGAGAGTGTGGGGCTAGGTCTACTTCCGCTTAATCCTGCGGATTTCTCTCCTCATCGCGCGAATTTCAGCGCGTTCAGCCTTTACCTTCTTATTTGTTGGAAAAGCCCACTTGAGAATCGGAATCAAGATAATTGCGATTACCGCATATCCGGCTAAACCTTGAATGAAGAGTGCGTTATTAATTCCACCAAGCATTAGCAGATTTCCATTATGCAAAGATAACGGTGCGTTGACCGACGATAAAGATGCGATCTTCAGCAAAGAGGTGAACTGCACGTGAAAGCACTCGTCGTTCGATATCTCGACCAAGTGAGATTAATTGTTCGGGCGTTGCTGTATGACTCACATGTGCAACATCTTGTTCAATGATTGGACCTTCATCAAGATCAGCTGTAACGAAGTGAGCAGTCGCCCCAATGATCTTTACTCCACGGTCATGTGCCTGGTGGTATGGCTTAGCACCTTTAAAGCCTGGCAAGAATGAGTGGTGAATATTAATGATTTTGCCAGGAAGGGCGGCGCAGAATTCTGAGGAGAGGATCTGCATGTAACGCGCAAGAACTACGAAATCTATTTTGAGCTCTGCAACCTTAGCGAGCATCACAGCTTCCTGTGCTGCTTTATTGCTCGCATCGATTGGTAGGTAGAGGAATGGAATTCCATGTGACTCGACGAGGCTCTTCAATTCTTCACGATTAGAGATGACAAGTGGAATTTCAACTGGCATCTCGTTGAGTTCAAGTAAATAGAGAAGATCGCGCAGACAGTGGCTCTCCTTTGTGACAAGTACAAGTGCGCGAGGCTTCTCATCTCTCGGACGAATATGGAGAATAGGGCTGAACTGCGCAAGTCCTGCTTGCAACGTTGCCGCAGCCTTTTCAAGACCTTGCGCTGATTCAAAGCGAGTGCGCATCACAAAGGTATTGGTTGTGTGATCGGTGAATTGCTGGTTCTCGATGATATTTCCTTCAGCAGCCAATACGGCGCTAGTCATCGCATGGACAATTCCAGGTTGATCTGCACATTGCAGGGAAGCGATGAGATCCATGTGTTAAGGGTAAAGGAAACTAGTGGGTAATAGTGAATCGCTGCATCGCCTTAGGAGCCCACCAGTTACGTTCTCCGAAGAGACGCATTAGAGCAGGGACCAAGAGACCGCGAACAATCGTCGCATCGAGAATAACCGCAAGTGCCACGCCAAAGCCCATCGATTTAATTGAAGTAACTCCACTTGTGATGAATGCCGCGAAGACAACTGCGAGCAAGAGAGCTGCAGCCGTAATGATGCGCGCTGATCGCTGAAGTCCCGTTGCAACGGATTCAATATTGCTCTTACCTGCCATATGTTCTTCGCGAATTCGAGAGAGCAAGAAGAGCTCATAGTCCATTGAGAGACCGAATACAACAACAGAGATCAAAATAACGATTGATGTATCAAGTGTGCCGGTCAATGTAAATGAACCCACTAGCCATTGAAGATGGCCATCGATAAATACCCAGGTCAGTGCGCCCATAGTCGCGCCAAGTGAGAGGATATTGAGGAGAACGGCTTTGATGGGAAGAATGATTGATCCAGTAAAGATAAAGATGAGAACCAGTACGCTGATTGCAATCCATCCGAGCGCCCATGGAAGAGTATGCGCAATTCCATCCTGTGAATCTGTGTAATCAGCAGCAACTCCACCTACCAATGTGTTTGCTGGAGATTTAATATCACGAATGTCATGAATCATTTTCTGAGCCTCAGGGGTACGGGGCAACATAGATTCATAGGCAACAATGCGAATATCTTTTCCATACATTTGTGGAGGAGTGACTGCGACAACGCCAGAGACTTTAGCTACTTGCGCCGAATAGGCGGCAACTTCTGAATCTTTTCCAACTCCATCAAGAATCAAGATTTCAATGGGATTGCCAGTTTGTCCGGGGAATCGAGCTGCTTGTACTGCGGTGGCAACAGCTGCGGGATTTGATTCAGGCAACATACGAGAATCACCTTGAGAGAAGGCAATATTCTTCAATGGCGCTGCAAAAACTCCAAGGATGATGAGCGCGAGAAGTACTACGGCAACAGGGCGCTTCATTACATAGCGAGCTGTATGTGCCCAGCGACCATCTTCCTTCGGCGTGATTGCAGATTTACGAATAACGCCTTTATCAACCTTATGACCGACCAATGCAAGGATTGGTGGAAGTCCGAAGAGTGCGCCAAAGACTGCAAGCGCAACCACAGAGACACCTGCATAACCAAATGACTTAAGGAATCCGAGTGGGAAGAATGTCAATGAGAGAAGTGTGACGAAAACTGTGAGACCTGAGTAGAAGACAGTTTTTCCCGCAGTCTTTAACGTCGTAATGATCGCATTCTCAATATCTTTTCCATGATGGAGCTCCTCGCGGAATCGATTGACCATCAGGAGTGCGTAATCAATTCCAAGTCCAAGACCCATACCTGTTGTGAGATTAAGAGCGTAGATACTCACATCGGTAAAGAGAGTGATGAGATAGAGAATAAAGAAGGCACCAAGAATTGCAGCAACGCCTACGACGAGTGGCATAGCTGAGGCCACCATGGCACCGAAGACAAATGCGAGCAATATAAATGTAAGCGGAATAGAGATTGCTTCAGAGATGCTGAGATCTTTTGAAATCTTCTCGGTGATGGCATTTCCTACTACTCCAACGCCACCGGCATAAATACGTAGCCCATCGATTGTGCCGTCATAATTCTTTTGGAAGTAAGCGCCCATATCTTGGCTCGCTGGTGAAAATGCTTCACCTTTTCCATAGATCAATATGTATGCAGCTTTTCCATCTGAAGATTTAAATGCAGGTGTATTTCCTGCGCTCCAATATGAGACAGTTCGTGTGACCGAGGATTCTTTCGCAATACGTGCTTCAAGTGCGAGGGCTTTCTGAGTAATAACAGGATCAGAAACATCTTTTCCGGCATCCACGACCAGCACAACAGTGGGATCAGACTCTTTGAGTGTGTCATGGAGATAGTTATAAACCTTGTATGAGTCGCTCTTTGGATTTGAGTATCCACCTGCATCGAGACGATTGAAGACCATCGAGCCAACACCGCCTGCTGCAAGGATTCCAATAACGAAGAGCGCTACAGCGGCCTTGCGGCGGCGATACATAAGGTGACCAAGTTTTTCGAACATGGGTCAATTATGCAGGAGTACACTTGTTACTTCTCAGGGTGAGAACATCTGTACCAGCGTTGAAGGGATAAATGTGAGCAATATCTTTCCCGTCACAACTGATGATGAGCGTGACCCTCGTGAAGATCAGAACGCAGATGCTGCACGCGAAGCCGAGATTAAAGGCGATCGCCCACCCCATCACGGCGGCTAAGGACTACTCCTTTGAGGCAGCTGGCTTTGGAGCTGAATCAGTCTTATAGAAACCAGAGCCTTTAAAGACGACTCCGACATTGCTATAGACCTTCTTAATCTCGCCCTTACATTCAGGGCACTCAGTCAGTGCGTTATCGCTAAAAGCTTGCACGATCTCAAAGGCATGGCCGCAGGCGCTGCATGCATATTGATATGTAGGCATCAGATGTGACCTTTCTTCTATAGCTTTGGACTAGTGCCATAGTCTAAAGAAGTGAGACGATAGGCGCGAATCAACGCAATGGAGGGCTCCATGAAGAAGGCGCTAAGCGCGGCATTTATAGCAGCAGGGCTATTGATTACTCCTGCAGCCAATGCCAACACACTTATCTCAACGAGCCCAACCGCCGGTCAATCCCTTGAAGCGGCTCCAAGCGCCGTGACCATCACTACCGAACTTCCAATCATGGATGCAGGCAATGAAGTCGTTGTCACAGATCCATCGGGAATTCGCGTCGATGATGGAACTTTAACGATTGCTGGAAGCGAGGCAATAGTTGGTCTGAAGAACTTTGTTCGCTCGGGAATCTACACAGTTACTTACACACTCTTGGCAGAGAACGACGTTCCACTCACAGGAACATTCACATTTAACTTCGCTCAACCAACGGTTGTCGCAACGGTTGCTCCAACGCCATCAAAGAGTGCGGCTCCATCAGGAAATAATGCAGGAACGACAATCTTTGTACTCGGACTACTTCTTGCAGCGCTCGTAGTGACAGTGGCGCTCGCTCGCTATGCTCGAAAGCTATATAGCGAGAAATGATTCTCAATCAAGGCGCGTTCTATCTACTCGCCTTTGCCAGCATCGGTGCCTTCCTTTCTGCATCGCTCTTCATACCAAATAATGAAGGTGCGCTGACTTCTTCTGGGTTAGCGGTGAAGAAGGCTGCATCGCTACTGGCCACACTCTGGTTCCTTACATCTTTTGTTGGCGCCATCTTGCGAGTCAGCGAAATTCTCGGTGGTTCTATTACAGATGCCCTCGATGCGACAACGCTTACCTCTTATTTAACGCAGACCAGTCTCGGAAAATCGATGTTCTTCCAAATAGTGGTGATTGCGCTTGTAGTTATCTCACTTCCTTTAATTAAACGTGTACTTCCACTCATAGTTCTTACCGGTATGTCACTGCTCGCACTTATTGCACCCATCTTCCAAAGCCATGCTGCGGCAAATGGTTCACATGCGCTTGCAGTTGGATCTCTCGTTACACACGTCATCGCGCTTACGCTATGGGTGGGTGGCCTCTTTGGAATCCTTATTGCGCCGAAAGAACTCCGCATTAAAGCCCTCTACCGATTTTCATCCCTAGCCCTCTGGGCTGCAACTGCAGTTGTTGTGAGTGGAATAGCGACTGCTTGGACTCGCCTCAATGAGAAGAGCGCCTGGAATACCCAATACGCCTACGTTGTGATTGCGAAGGCAATTCTGACAGTTGCTCTCCTTGCAATGGGATATGCAAATCGTAAAACTCTTGCTTCGCGAGATGAGATGCGATTGCAAGAACTTCTTCGCTTGATTGGCGTTGAAGCAATGGTGATGGCGACGGTAGTCCTTATGGGAAGTTGGCTCTCTCAAATCCAACCTCCGCTAGGCGATACATCGAATTTGAGTCCGGCAGAGATCATCGTAGGAATGAAGACTCCACCACCTCCATCGTTAATCAATCTCCTCAAGCTCTATAACCCGGATGCGTTGATGATTGCGCTCCTTGTTACAGCAGTTGCTCTCTACATCAAGGGCGTCTCTATTCTTAAGTCTCGCGGAGATTCTTGGCCTGTTGGGCGCACCATTGCATTTGCAACAGGGATTGCTTTAATTGATTTTGCAACATCAGGCGGTCTCGGTGTTTACGCACTATTCTCATTTGAATATCACATGATGGCTCATATGTTGCTTGGAATGATTGCACCTATTGGTCTTGTACTCGGCGCACCAATAACACTTGCACTTCGTACCTTGCCCCAGAGCCGCGAAGGTTCAGAGCGCGGTGTACGTGCTTTTGCGCTTACCGCTCTGCACTCTCGTTACTCAGTAATTCTTAATCATCCAATAACTGCACTTGCGCTCTTTGATGGTTCGCTCTTCGTTCTCTACTTTACAAATCTATTTGGAAATTTAATGGGCAATCATGCCGGCCACCTCTTTATGAATATTCACTTTATTCTCGCTGGCTTCTTGTTCTTCCACGTCATTATTGGTGTTGATCCGAATCCTCGTAAATACCCTCACATCGTTCGAATTGTGATTCTCTTCGGAGCAATGAGCCTCCATGCCTTCTTCTCGATTGCCCTCATGTCTGAATCCACTCTGATCGATGGCGGTTACTACGGTTCACTGAAGACTTCATGGCTTCCTGACCTGCTCCATGATCAGGCGATGGGCGGAACTATTGGCTGGTCAATGGGAGAGATTCCGATTCTGCTCGCGCTGGTAGCAACCTTTATCTTGTGGGTCCGCGATGACAAGCGAGAGACGGTGCGAATCGACCGCAACGAGGCGAGACTTGCAGCAATGGGTGAGCCTGATGAGCTCGCCCAGTACAACGCCTATTTGAATACACTTCAACAGCGCGATCTCCGACAAGGGAATCAGAATGGGGAGAATAAATGACACTTAAAGATGTTTTCGTACTTCCACAGGAGTACAACGATCTTCGTGATTCAGTTCGCGCGCTCTCTGAGAAAGAGATTGCACCTTTTGCACATGCGGTAGATGAAGATCACCGCTATCCGCAAGAAGCCCATGATGCACTTCTGAAGAGCGGGCTCTTTGCAGCTCATGTTCCAACAGAAAATGGCGGCGACGGCGCAGATGCACTCGCGATGGTCATCATTATTGAAGAGGTCGCTCGCGTGTGCGGTTCAGCATCTCTCATTCCCGCTGTAAATAAACTTGGATCATTCCCGCTGATTCTTGGTGGAAGCGCTGAGCAGAAGAATAAGTGGCTTCCGCAATTAGCAAAAGGTATGGGTTTCTCTTACTGCCTCTCAGAATCAGAGGCGGGTTCTGATGCCGCTGCACTTAAGACAAAGGCAGAACGCGTTGGTGATAACTGGGTTATCAACGGCAGCAAGAAGTGGATTTCAAACGCTGGTGTCTCAGAGTTCTACACAGTCATTGCACAGACAGATCCATCCCTCGGCTCAAAGGGCATTACGGCATTTGTTATTGAGAAGTCAGATCCTGGAATCTCATTCGGTGCACCAGAGAAGAAGATGGGTTTTCGCGGTTCACCAACACGTGAAGTTTATTTCGATAATGTAACTATCGGCGATGATCGCCGCATCTCTGAGATTGGTAAGGGTTTTGCTCTTGCCATGGATACCCTCGATCACACACGCATCACTATTGCAGCGCAGGCGCTAGGCCTTGCACAAGGCGCTTTTGATGCAGCAAAGAAGTATTCACATGAACGTAAGCAATTTGGTAAAGAGATCTTTGATTTCCAGGGAATCCAATTTATGTTGGCAGATATGGCGATCGCTATCGAATCTGCTCGCCAGCTAACGTATGCCGCCGCTGCAAAGTCAGAGCGCAATGACAGCGACCTCAAATTCTTCTCTGCTGCATGTAAAACACTTGCAACAGATGTAGCCATGAAGGTAACTACAGATGCTGTTCAGATTCTTGGTGGCTATGGATATGTCAGCGACTATCCTGTTGAGCGCATGATGCGTGATTCAAAGCTGACCCAGATTTATGAGGGCACCAATCAAATTCAGCGCATCGTTATTGCGCGTAATCTGCCGTAAATCACCAGCTATCTACAGCGATATCCCACTTTTCACGTGGAAGGTCATGCTCCATCCGCTCATATGGATAGACAACACCGTGCTTCCATGCACGAAGTAATGGAAGTGCGCGATCGTAGAAACCGCCACCTTGACCTAATCGATAGCCATCAGGATCAATGGCAAGTGCAGGGACTAATACAAGATCAATTGCATCGAGCTGCGTAAATATTGGGCCAGTGGGTTCGTGGAATTTTCCATTCTCTGAAAGTGTCTCAGGTGTGCCGTTCCACTCAACCCATTCGATTTCATCCCCAATAATTCGAGGAAGAATCAAAGTCTTGCCAGATGCAACGATTGCACGATTGAGGGCGATGGTGCTGGGCTCTGTTCCAAATGAATAGTAAGAAGCGATGACATGTGCACGAGAAATCTCTGGAAGATCTAAGAGATGGAGAAGGTTGTGTTCTACATAACGCTCTTCACGTTGCGCACGCAGGCGTCGACGAATATCTGCCTTGATATCTGCACGACTGGTTGCCATTGAAATCCCCTAGAAATTACGCTTCAACAAGTAAGGTTACTGTCTATGTCCGAGAGTGTGCGCGTTGATGAGGTATTAACCTCGCTTTTAAATCTCTGCACCCCGCTCGAACCTTTTGATATGCCACTTCTTGATGCCCACGGCGCAACCCTCTCTGAAGATATCTATGTGGGCGAACGCCTTGTGATGAAGTCGGGAAGTCGCATCCGCTCTACCCAGATCGGACTCGCTGCATCCATTGGTCTCGATCATCTTCCTACTCGACCACATCCACGCGTTGTTGTGATCTCAGCCGGACCTGATCTTGTTGAACCAGGAATTGAACTCAAGGGGGATGAGGAGTACGAGACAAACTCTTGGCTACTCACCACTGCAGTACGTGAGACTGGCGCTGTTGCCTATCGCGTTCACTCTATTCCTGAAAATGAAGATCAGCTCAAGAACGCGATCGAAGATCAACTAGTCCGTGCAGATTTAATCATCATCAGCGGTGAGCGCCACGATGATTCATTCGATTTAATCACTCGTACTTTGAAGCAACTTGGCGAGATTACAGATGTTGAGATTGCTATTGACTCTAGCGGTCGCCATAACTACGGCACCATCGGTCCGGATAAGGTCCCTGTAGTCACTCTCCCTGGCGATCCAATCGCTGCATATATCTCATTTGAGCTTCTCGTACGCCCGATGATTCGCACCATGCTTGGAGCTTCAACGATCCACCGTCCAGCGGTGAAAGCACGTCTTGAAAAAGGGCTGAGTTCAACTCCCGGCGTTCGATCATATGTTCGAGGCTTATTGAGCGAAGATGGAAAATCGATCTCGCCACTGGGATCACAAGATGAGCAGGCGACCCTCTCTGATGCCAATGCCTTCATCGCAGTTCCAGAAGGAGAGAGCGAACTTCCTGCAGGCGCAGAGGTCACCGTTGTTGTTCTCGAGCGCCGTTACATCTAATTAGATTATGTGGCCGGTAACGCTCAACGGAGAGAAGATCCAATTACGCGCTCCACGATTGAGTGACCGCGCGCAATGGAATCAAGTCCGCGCTGAAAATCGGGAATGGCTATCACCCTGGGAGGCAACTCTTCCGCTGACTCCGGAGGGCGCCCCGGCTAGCGAATTTCTCACCAAGCGACCTTCCTTCTATTCGATGGTCCGCGCACTTAACCGCGAAGCTCATGCGGGCCGCTCATATTCATTCATGATCTGGCACGGTAAGAACCTCGTAGGTCAGATCACTCTTGGCGGCGTTATCTATGGCGCCCTTCGCGGAGGCCATATTGGTTATTGGATTGATAAGAATTACGCAGGTAGAGGCTTCACAACTGAGGCGGTAAACGAAGTGACCAGCTTTGCCTTTGGCACCCTCGGTCTTCACAGGATAGAAATTAATATCCGGCCAGAGAATGCTGCATCCATCCGAGTCGCTGAGAAAGCCGGCTACCGATTTGAAGGTGACCGCAGCGAATTTCTGCACATTGCAGGGGCTTGGCGGGACCACAAGAGCTTTGTGAAAGTGAGTGATTTAATCAAATAATTGATGCGGAAATCCCAAGGGTTTTACGCTCATCCAACTAACCTTGGCACATCATGGCGTCGGGAATTATTTATCTAGCAATAGTGGGCATGTGGGTTGCCTATTTTTTGCCTCGCTGGATACATAACAAGAACGAATTTTCTGGAAAGCATGTCGAGAGCTATAAGAGTGCGCTCCGTGCAGTTGCTGGAAATACACCTGGTGCCAATATTGGCACTGGAGTTATCTACACAGATGTTGACCGAGTTGCACGAGTTGCCCAACAACTTCTTCGCCGTCGAATCATCTTTACAATCATTGCATTTACATTTATCTCGACCCTCGTAGGAGCAATCATGAACACAATTGCGGCAACGGCTATTTTGCTTCCGGTTACAGGATTGATTATCTACATCGCACACGTCCGCCGCCAAGCTAATGCCGAAGCGATCCAGCATCGCCGCATGGAGCAAATCCATCGCCGCACTGAAGGCGTCTCACATACAAATCTTTCAGATGTTATTGCACCAAAGGAAAGTACAGAACACTGGATTCCATTTGCAGAGCGTGAACTTTCAGGAGTAACTCTCTTGCCAAAGGGAACGGCAGCTGCTCGCGCAGAGTGGCAGCCAAATGAAGTTCCACTCCCAACATATGTCAGTGCAGCTAAAGCAATTCAGCCTAAGCGTGTCATTGACCTCACCGAGCCAGGTAAGTGGAGCGATGAGCAAGAGGCGCTCGAGCGCGCAGCGCTTGCAGCAGCAGCCCCTTCACGAGATGAAATCTTTGATCAGCAATTGGCTGATGAAGCAGTTGAGCGCGTACGCGCGAACCGCGCTGTTAACGGCTAAATCCAACTCGCAAACCACATATGGGCATGCCATGCCTCATAGGTTGTTACCTGCCCTAAATAAAGCGGCATGAAGTAGATGAAGTTGATTACGAGCATGATGAAGAGAACTAGTAAACCAATCTCACCCAACAGATAAGCACGCTCACTCTTTCTGCGTTGCGCGGTCAGGAAGAGCTTTGCGCAGTAGACGAGAGCCAGGATAAGAAATGGTTCAAAGACAATTGCATAGAAAGAGAAGACCGTGCGCTTCTGGAAGAAGAACCAAGGTAGATAACCAGCAGCCATTCCTGCCATGATGATTGTTACTGCAGGATCAAATGTTCGGTGAAGTAGTGAACGAAACCAGAAACCGATAACAACTGCAATTGCGATTGTTCCTGCCCACCAGAGGAAGGGTGTTCCGAGAGCGAGAATTTCTTGAGAACATGATTTTGCACCACAACTCTTCGGAGTTTCGTAATAGAAACTTGTTGGACGTCCCATCACAAGCCATGACCATGGATTGGCTTGATAGGGATGCTTCTCTGAAAGGTTTGTATGAAAGTTGAGCATCTCTTTGTGATAGTAAATAAATGAGGAGATTGGATTACTGGAGTGGCTGCGATCCCAACCACGTGATGATGCAAACCATCCCCACCACGAAGTTACATAAACTGCGAGGGGCAGTAATCCAAAGGCACCAATACGAGCGAGAGTAGGTCGAATTAATTCACGCCCTGTGTGGTGAGCAAATGCCCGATAGAGAGCAATCAATCCAAATAGAACGATGAAGTAGAGAGCACTCCACTTAGTTGCGAGTGCAAGTCCAAGGAATAGACCTGTCCACCAATACTTACGTGAGATGAAGAAGTATGTGGCGACGAGGATAAAAAATGCTAAGAAGTTATCGAGAAGCGCTGTGCGCGAATGAACGAGTGCAAGTCCATCTACCGCCATCAACCCTGCTGCGAGTGCGGTGAGAATCGGTGAGTAGAAGAGGCGATGGGCAATAAGGGCGATCACCAAAATTGCGAGCGAGCCAAGCAAAGCTGTTGCAAAGCGCCAACCAAGAGGATTGTCACCAAATACTTTGATGCCTGATGCGATTAACCACTTTCCAACTGGAGGGTGGACAACAAATTCTGGTTTATTTCCTGAGACCTCAACACCATATTTCAAGAGATCGCGCGCACCATCTACGTAGTAGACCTCATCAAAGATCATAGATTTAATCGAAGCGAGATTGGAAAGCCGCAGTGCAAATGATGCAAGGGCAATCAAGATTGGAGCGAGGAATGCAGCCATGAGTACAGAATATGCGAAGATACTCATATGGCACTCACCCTTGCAGCGACTCCTCTGGGAAATCCGCTCGATGCAAGTCCGCGTCTGAAAGCTACCATTGAGAACGCTGAAATCATTGCAGCCGAGGATTCACGAAGGTTCCATCGTCTCGCCTCTGATATTTCAGCAACCTTTACCGCAAAGATTCTCTCCTTCTTTGAAGGCAATGAGACAGATCGGACGCAAGAGTTATTGATCGCCCTGCGCGAGGGTAAGAACGTTGTAGTTGTATCCGATGCTGGGATGCCGACTATTAGCGACCCTGGTTTTCGATTAATGCGCGATGCAATCGCTGAAAATATTGAGGTCCATGTCATTCCTGGTCCAAGTGCGCCAACTATGGCGATTGCTCTGAGTGGACTTCCTACCGATCGATTTACCTTTGAAGGATTTGCGCCGCGTACATCTGGCGCTCGAATCGCTTTCTATGAATCCCTTCGTTTTGAAGAGCGGACAATTGTTCTCTTTGAAGCACCTCACCGTTTGCTCGAATCCCTTTCAGATGCGGCATCTATTCTCGGAGGTACTCGTCGCGGTGCAATTTGTCGCGAGATGACAAAGACATATGAAGAGACGATCCGTGGCACATTAGATGAACTCGTTGCATGGGCAGATAGCCACGAAGTCCTCGGAGAGATCACGCTCGTATTCGGTGGCGTTGAGGTTGGTACTCAAGCGCTGACCAATAACGAGATGGTGGCGAAGGTCCGTGAATACGAGGCTGCGGGCATGGATCGCAAAGAGGCTATCTCTACTGTGGCGAAAGAGCTGGATTTACCGAAGAAGCTCGTCTACGCCGCGGTAGTTGAGGCCAATAAAGCCAATTAAGATTGGCCAATGAAGTCTTTCTATCTGACGACTCCGATCTACTACGTCAACGATGCTCCCCATATTGGGCATGCCTACACAACTGTGGCAGGCGATGTTCTTACCCGTTGGCACCGCCAGCGCGGAGAATCGGTCTGGTTCCTTACAGGCACAGATGAGCACGGCCAGAAGGTAATGCGCACAGCTGAGGCAAATGGCGTTGCACCTCAAGCGTGGGCAGATAAATTAGTTGAAGATGCATGGAAGCCAAATTGGCGCGCACTCAATATTGCAAACGATGACTTTATTCGCACCACTGAAGATCGCCACATGAACCGTGTGCAGACTTTTCTCACCTCTCTGAAAGATAAGGGATATATCTATCAGGGAGATTTTGAAGGCCCATATTGCGTTGGCTGTGAAGAATTTAAATTGCCTGGCGATCTCCTTGAAGGAGATCTCTGTCCTATCCATAGCAAGCCGGTAGAGAATGTGAAAGAGACCAACTGGTTCTTTAAGCTCTCTGAATTTACAGATCGCTTACTTGATCATTACAAGAAGAACCCTGAGGCGTGTCAGCCAGAGTCTGCTCGCAATGAAGTTGTTGCCTTCCTTGAAGGCGGAGTCCGCGATTTATCAATCTCACGTTCAACATTCGATTGGGGAGTTCCTGTTCCTTGGGATACCGATCAAGTTGTCTATGTCTGGTTTGATGCGCTCCTGAACTATGCAACAGCAGTGGGTCTTACAGATGCACCAGATTCTGAAGGTGGCAAGAAGTTTGCGCAGACATGGCCAGCAGATGTTCACCTTGTAGGTAAAGATATTCTTCGCTTCCATGCAGTGATTTGGCCAGCGATGCTGATGGCTGCAGATCTTGAAGTCCCTAAGAAGGTATTTGCACATGGTTGGCTGCTCGTCGGTGGCGAGAAGATGTCTAAGTCGAAGCTCACCGGTATTGCACCAGCAGATATCACCGATCATTTTGGTGTCGATGCCTTCCGTTATTACTTCTTACGTGCAATTCCTTTCGGTAGCGATGGGTCTTTCTCTTGGGAAGATATGAGCGCTCGTTACACATCAGAGCTTGCAAATGACTTTGGAAACCTCGCTTCACGCCTTGCTGCGATGGTCGAAAAGTATTGTGGTGGAGTACTTCCAGCGGTTGCTCAAGATGCTGATCTTTCTGCTTCATTGAAGGCAACTGTTGCAACTGCAGATTCTGCAATGGAGGCTCTTGATTTCCAAGGTGGAATCAATGCAATCATGGATTACTGCAAGCAGGTCAATGGCTTTGTCACCATTAAAGAGCCATGGATTCTTGCAAAGGATCCTGCGAATCAGCAGATTCTTGAAGATGTTCTTTATAACACCGCTGAATCGCTGCGTGCTCTCGCTGTTCTGCTCCATCCGGTAATGCCAGCAACGACAGAGATCCTCTGGGAATCTCTTGGTGCAAAGGCAACGCTCGGTGAGATCGGCGCACAGAAGGTTTCAGAGATTGCTACATGGGGCCAGCTTCCACAAGGTGCGACAGTGACAAAGACTCCCGTCTTATTCCCTCGCCTTGAGGTGAAGGAATAACTCTTCATGGCTGATCGCCACAATCGCGATATCGAGAGAGAGTTCGCGCCACTACCTGAACCTCTACCGGTTCCTGTTGCTGATGCACATGCACATATTGAGATTGTTACCAACGATGCTCCAGATTCCGATGCTGTACGTAAAATTCTTGATGAAGCAAAATCAGTGGGCGTAGACCGCATCGTTCAAGTCGGTTATTCAGCAGAGCAATCTGAATGGTGTGCAGCGCTTGCAGATCTCTATCCAGGTCGCGTACTTGCAGCTGTTGCGCTCCACCCCAATGAAGCGCCAGTTGTTGAAGATCTCGCTGCAGATATGGCAATCATTGAACGCCTTGCACATATGCCACGTGTTCGTGCAATTGGCGAGACCGGACTCGATTACTTCCGAACTCCACCAGAGCTTCATGGCGTACAGCAGGAATCATTTAAGTGGCATATCGAATTAGCGAAGAAGACAAATAAGGCGCTTGTCATCCATGACCGCGATTCGCATGAGGATGTTCTTTCTCTTCTACTTGAAGTAGGAGCTCCAGAAAAGACTGTCTTTCACTGCTTCTCAGGCGATGTTGAGATGGCAAAGACCTGCATCGAACGTGGTTACATACTCTCTTTCGCCGGCACATTGACATTTAAGAACGCTCCCGCGCTACGTGAAGCAGTCAAGCTCGTCCCTCGCGATCAATTACTCGTAGAGACAGATTCACCATTCTTGGCGCCAACTCCTCATCGTGGAATGCAGAACACTCCAGCTCAGATTCCCACCATCGTTCGCGCGATGGCTGCCGAGCGCGGTGAAGATTTAGCCGAGCTTTGTGAGGCGCTCTCGAAGAATACCGAGCGCGTATTTGGATCTTTCGCATGAGCCTTCTCGGTGCAGCAGAGATTCGCGAGTTAGCAGCAGCGCTTGATCTCAAGCCATCAAAATCGTTGGGACAGAACTTTGTCCATGATGGAAATACATGTCTGAAGATTGTCCGTACCGCCGGCGTGCGTCCTGATGATGTCGCACTCGAGATTGGCCCGGGCCTTGGCTCGCTCACACTTGCAATGATGCAAGAGGCGAAGGCAGTAGTCGTTGTTGAAATCGATAAGCGCCTTGCAGATCAATTACCCATTACGGCAGCGAAGCACTCTGATAACCCTGAGAAGCTCACAGTCATTAATCGAGATGCCCTGCAGATTGATTCACTTCCGTTAGATCCAACTGTCTTGATTGCGAATCTTCCTTACAACGTCTCGGTGCCAGTCTTCTTACATATGTTGGAGAAGTTTCCAACCCTTCGCACAGGCGTTGTCATGGTGCAGGCAGAAGTTGCAGACCGCCTCGCCGCATCTCCATCAACGAAGGAGTACGGCGTTCCTAGCGTTAAAGCGGCGTGGTGGGCTGATGTCACAGGCGCCGGTGTTGTCTCGCGCCAAATCTTCTGGCCGGTTCCAAATGTGGAATCAAAGCTTGTTGCATTTACTCGAAGAGAAACCCCTGGAGATGAAGCGCTCCGCCTTCGCACCTTTGCAATTATCGATCTTGCATTTGCACAACGTCGAAAGATGTTGCGCTCTGCTCTTTCATCACGTTATGGAGGATCAGCACCTGCAGAGGAGATTCTTACCGCCGCAGGTATTGATGGAACGCTACGTGGAGAGGCTCTCGAAATCTCATCCTTCGTCGCTATTGCCCGCCACGAGATAGAGATAGGCTCCTAGCGTGGCTCTTAATTCTGTAACTGTGCGAGTACCTGCAAAGGTGAATTTGCAGCTATCGGTAGGTCCTCGCGAGGCGAATGGTTATCACAACCTTGTCTCTGTCTTTCAAGCGGTATCAATCTTTGATGAAGTAACGCTGACAAAATCCCATGCAGGCAGTGGAGTGACAATCTCAATCACCGGTGAGCAGACACATGGAGTTCCTGAAGATCACTCAAATTTAGCTGTAAAAGCTGCTCACTTAATCGCTGAGAAGTTCGATATCGATGTGGATGTCCATATCGAGGTAAAGAAGTCGATTCCGGTTGCAGGTGGAATGGCGGGCGGTTCAGCAGATGCTGCAGCAACTCTCGTAGCTATGGATGCTCTCTACAAATTAGAGGCAACTCGCGAAGAACTTCTCCAACTCGGTAGCGAGCTCGGTAGCGATGTTCCATTCATGATTACCGGCGGAACTGCGGTCGGAACAGGTCGCGGAGATCAGCTCACAGCAGCGCTTTCACGCGGCACCTATCACTGGGTCTTTGCACTTTCGACTGTTGGACTTTCAACACCAGCCGTCTATAGCGAGTGTGATCGTATGCGCGCAGAGTTAGAAGTTGCAGAGCCAAAGGTGAGCGATTCATTGATGCAGGCGCTGCTCTCAGGAAATCCAGAGCTCGTTGGAAAGTCGCTCTCAAACGACTTACAGAACCCTGCCTGTTCTTTGCGTCCAGCGCTCTCACTCGTTCTTGAAGTAGGTCGTGACTACGGAGCACTCGGTGCAATTGTCTCTGGCTCAGGACCAACAGTTGCATTCCTTGTTGCAGATGAAGAGGCCGGACTTGATTTAGCGGTAGCACTTACTGCAAGCGGTGTTGTGGGTAGCGTTGCACGTGCAACTGGCCCCGTGCATGGCGCAAGACTTATTTAACTTACTGATCTTCGTTAGAGATATCGAAATTCGCTGCGAGGCGACTCAATAAATCTGCAAGTTCTGCATGTTCACTCTTACTTAAATCTGTAAGAAATGTTCGTTCGCTCTCAATGAGATGATCGAGTGCAATATCAACCTTCTTCATTCCTAGAGCAGTCAGGGAGACTAATGATCCACGTCCATCGCTGGGATCGGGTTGGCGAGTAATTAACTTCAACTCTTCTAAACGATCGAGGCGATTTGTCATCGTTCCGCTTGAGACCATCGTCTCTTGCATCAATTGACTTGGCGACAAAGTATGTGGCGCACCGGCACGACGAAGTGCGGCAAGAACATCGAAGCCCCAGGTCTCAAGCTCAGCAAATGCATCTCGGCGGGCTAAATCGAGGTGGCGAGAGATGCGAGTAATACGGCTCAGAATCGCCAAGGGGGAGAGATCAACATCTGGTCGCTCGCGCTTCCATGCGGCGATGAGTCTGTCTACTTCGTCGCGTGGTTCATCCATAGTGGGAAGGTTAGCCGGTTATGCCTTGCCAGTTTGGAAAGTCAGGCGGTGATAAGGGAGAATATAGGTTCCGCCATTGTGTAGTGGCTAGCACATGGGCCTTTGAAGCCCAGGGTCCAGGATCGATACCTGGTGGCGGAGCAATTAATGAATCCGCCAATCGAAGAGGCGGAGCCATCAGACGGTAGACTTACCGCATGAGCCTCGACACCGTAGTCATTCTTGCTGCGGGCGAAGGTACTCGAATGAAATCGCAGACACCTAAGGTTCTGCACTCGATTGCAGGCCGTTCACTTCTGGGCCACGTTCTTGCAGCATGCGAAACTCTCAACCCACAGCAACTCCGCGTCGTCGTAGGTTCTGGTCGCGAAAAGGTTGAGGCCCACCTGAAAGAGATCGCTCCAAAGGTCACAACAGTCTTCCAAGAGCACCGAGGTGGCACTGGCCATGCAGCGCAGTTGGCGCTCGCTGACCTAACGCCACAGGGCACGATCTTGATTCTCGCTGGAGATACTCCGATGTTGACCGGCGAATCACTCGCACAGCTACTTGAGGGCCACCATGCAGGAGGATTTACAGCATCAGTACTTACCGCAGAGCACCCAGATCCAACCGGCTATGGCCGCATTATTCGCGGTGATGATGGCTCACTCGTTCGTATCGTTGAAGAGAAAGATGCAGATGAGTTTGAAAAGGCGATTGAAGAGGTCAACTCAGGCGTCTATGCATTTGATGCAGTCAAGCTTGCAGGTGCAATTGGAAAGTTGCGCAATGACAATGCTCAGGGCGAGCTCTACCTCACCGACGTAATCGAGATCCTCCGTAATGATGGCGGAAAGATTGCAGCTGTCTGCATTGATGATTTCACAGAGACACTGGGCGTCAACGACCGCGTGCAATTGGCAGAAGCAGAAGCACTGCTTCGTGATCGAACCAATGAAAAATTAATGCGCTCTGGAGTCACAATTGTTGATCCAACAACTACTTGGGTAAGCGTCGAAGCAACGATTGCTCAAGATGTAACGCTCCTGCCCGGAACAGTTATCGGCGGCAAATCAACTATTGCAACAGGCGCAGTTATCGGTCCTCGTTCTTATCTTGTTGATTGCACAGTTGCTTCTGGAGCTGAAGTCAAAGAGTCACATGCAACTTCTGCAGTTATTGGTGAGAATGCAAGCGTTGGCCCCTTCACTTACCTGCGCCCTGGAACAAATCTCGGTGCAAATACACGAGCAGGTGCTTTTGTTGAGATGAAGAATGCAACTCTTGGCGATGGCTCAAAGGTTCCACATCTCTCTTATGTTGGAGATGCAACTATCGGCGAAGGCTCCAACATCGGTGCTGCAACAATCTTTGTAAATTACGATGGCGTTGAAAAGCACCACACAACTGTCGGAGATCACGTTCGTATCGGTAGCGACAGCATGCTTGTTGCCCCTGTCACTATTGGAGATGGCGCCTACACAGCTGCTGGATCTGTTATTACTGAAGATGTACCGGCCGGCGCGATGGGCGTTGGTCGTGCAAAGCAGCGAAATGTAATAGGTTGGGTTCTGCGTAAGCGCCCAGGCACCAAGTCAGCTGAAGCAGCAGCTTCAGCTCCAAGCACCGACCAGGAAGGCTGATACTCGTGAGTGAAATCCGTTTATCCTCAGAGAAAAAACTTCGTCTCTTTTCAGGTCGCGGATTTCCAGAGCTATCGCAAGCGGTAGCAGAAGAACTCGGTATCCCGCTCACGCCAACATCTGCATATGACTTCGCCAATGGCGAGATCTTTGTTCGCTTTGAAGAATCAGTCCGTGGTTGCGATGCCTTTGTAATTCAGTCACATGCAAACCCAATTAATAAGCAGATCATGGAACAACTCATCATGGTCGATGCTCTCAAGCGCGCATCTGCAAAGCGCATCACAGTTGTTACACCGTTCTACGGTTATGCACGTCAAGATAAGAAGAGCCGCGGTCGCGAGCCAATTACAGCTCGTTTGATGGCAGATCTCTTCAAGACTGCTGGCGCAGATCGTTTGATGGTTGTCGATCTCCACACATCACAGATTCAAGGCTTCTTCGATGGTCCAGTCGACCATCTCTTCGCACTTCCAATGCTCGCTGATTACGTAGGCAGCAAAGTTGATCGCAATTCACTTACAATCGTGTCGCCTGACTCAGGCCGCGTCCGCGTTGCAGAGCGCTGGTCTGAGCTACTCGGTGGATGCCCAATCGCATTTATTCACAAGACTCGCGATCCATTGATTCCTAACGAAGCAGTTGTTGGCAAAGTAGTCGGCGAGGTCGAAGGTCGTACATGCGTTGTTATCGATGACATGATCGATACAGCTGGCACTATTACAAAGGCAGTAGATGCACTCTTTGAAGCAGGTGCGCGCGATGTCATCGTTGCAGCAACACATGCTGTCTTCTCAGGTCCTGCAGTAGAGCGCCTTAAGAACTCTCGCGCAGTTGAAGTTGTTGTCACAGACTCACTTCCACTGACCGATGATCAGAAGTTTGAGAAGCTCACCGTCATTTCAATTGCACCGCTTCTAGCTCGTGCAATTCGTGAAGTATTTGAAGATGGCTCAGTTACAAGCCTCTTTGATGGCCATAGCTAAGCGGTAATTTCACCGGATTTGGTGGATTCACCCCCGCCCACATAAACTTCAACCATTCTGGCGAGGGTTTCGAACGAAACCGTTATCGACGGCAAGGTATCTAACTCCTAGTCAGAGCACATCGTCTTCGGTTCAAACCAAAGGCTTTGAACTACTAACTAGGAGTTTTTTCATGGCAGAAGTATCAATCAACGGCACAACACGTACCGAATTCGGTAAGGGTGCATCACGCCGCGCACGTCGCGACGGTCTCGTTCCTGCAGTGATCTACGGTCACGGCGCTGAGCCAGTTCACATCACATTGAACGCTCGCGATTTGGGTAACGCTCTTAAGGAGTCAAACGTTCTTCTTAACATCACATTCGATGGCAAGACAGAGCTCACACTTCCAAAGTCAGTTGTTAAGCACCCACTCAAGCAGAACCTCGAGCACATCGACCTCGTTCTCGTCCGTCGCGGTGAGAAGGTAACTGTTCAGGTTCCAATCCACACTGAAGGAAAGCACGATCCAGATGGAATCCTTGAGCACGTACACAACACTCTAGAGGTTGAGGCAGAGGCAACAGCAATTCCTAAGTTCCTCGTTCTCGATATCGAAGGCATGAAGGCTGGAACATTTAAGCTCGCTTCAGATGTAATCCTTCCTGCAGGTGTCACACTCGTTATCGATCCAACTGCAACAGTCGTTCACCTTTCTGAGCGTCGCGCAGCATCAGCAGATGAGACTGCAGCAGCAGCTCCAGCAGCAGACGCAGCAGCTCCAGCAGCTGAATAAGTAAGAAGAGTCTGACGCGTTATGACGTGGTTGGTAGTAGGTCTCGGTAATCCCGGCGATCAATACACTGCCACCCGTCATAACGTTGGTCAGATGGTTATAGATGAGTTAGCAAAGCGTCACAACGTTAAATTTTCAACACATAAGTCACGCACATCAATCGCAGCCTTTAAATTAGGTTTTGGAGTTGATGCGCATTCAGTAATTCTCGCCAAATCACTCGGCTACATGAACGAGACAGGCGGACCAATCAAAGCACTCGCACAGTTCTATAGCGTTGATGCTGCAAAGATTATTGTTCTTCACGATGAACTCGATATTGATTTCGCTGCGATCCGCACAAAGCAAGGCGGTGGCGATAATGGCCACAATGGTTTGAAATCAATGACCTCAGCCTTTGGCGGACCAAACTACTTCCGTGTGCGCCTTGGTATTGGCCGCCCAATGGGCCAGCAGGACCCAGCAGATTTCGTATTGAAACAATTTAGCCAGCCTGAGAAGAAAGAGCTCCCGCTCTTATTAGATCGTGGGGTAGATGTCGTTGAATCCCTTATCGAAAAGGGACTTGAACTAACGCAATCAAAATTTAACTCTTAAATCAATCAGCCGGTATTGCGAAGGCCGGTTGCCACACCGTTAATCGTAAGCAAGAGAGCGCGAACTAAAGTTGGCTCAGCTTGATCTCCCGCAGTGCGAACTCGATTGAGAAGGTTTACCTGCAATGAATGAAGTGGTGCGAGGTATTGATCGCGAACTTCTAGAGTTCGAGCAAGCACTGGCTGATCGCCGAGAAGGGCGCTCTTTCCCGTAAGTGTGAGGATTTCACTGACGGTCAGCGCAAACTCTTCTTCGATTGTGCCGAGGAAATGCTGAAGTTCTGCCGGAACAAGAGTTTCAACATAGCGACGAGCAGTCTTTAAATCTGTCTTCACGAGAGTCATCTCAACGTTGCTGATAAATGTTGAGAAGAAGTGCCACTCTGCCAGCATCTTCTTCAATACATCAGTTTTGCCAGCTTCACGAGCAGCCTTGAGACCACTTCCGACGCCGAACCAACCAGGGACAATCTGACGAGATTGAGTCCAACCAAATACCCATGGAATTGCACGTAATGAATCGAGACCACTTGAAGCATCTGGTCGGCGTGAAGGACGTGAACCAAGGAAGAGGTTTCCAAGTTGCTCAACAGGTGTTGATGCGTAGAAATAGGCAGGAAGATCTGGGTGATCAATCAAGGTGCGATAGCGCGCAAAAGAGTTATCAGAGACTAGATCCATGCACTCGTTCCATCGCGCAAGATCCTCTGGGCTTTGGCGAGGTCCACGGTTAAGAATTGTCGCTTCAAGCGATGCAGCGAGTGTGAGTTCAACATTCTCTCGAGCAAGAGCCGGAAGTGCGTATTTGTCAGAGATAACTTCGCCTTGTTCAGTCATCTTGATCTCGCCATCGACAGAGCCCCAAGGAAGTGCAACGAGCGCCTCATATGTTGGTCCGCCACCGCGACCTACAGAGCCACCGCGACCATGGAAGAGTCGGAGCTTTACGCCATGCTTCATTGCAACATCGCGAAGACGTCGCTGTGCGCGGTGAATCTCCCACTGACTTGTAGCAATTCCAGCATCTTTGTTTGAATCTGAATAGCCCAACATTACTTCTTGAATATTTCCACGGAGTTCTACGAGTGAGCGGTACGTTGGATTTGAAAGCAGCTTCTCAAGAATCTCTCCAGCTGCACGAAGTTCAGCAACTGTCTCGAGGAGCGGAGCAAAACCAACCTTTGCAACCTTCTTATCGAGATCTACCAAACCTGCATACTTACCAAGTAGCGCTGCGGCGATGAGATCATCTGCACCCTTTGTCATTGAGACGATATATGTCTCGATGACTTCTGGACCAAAGCGCTCAATCAAATCTGCAATTGCAACAAAGGTGTTAAGCGTCTTTGCATCGTTCGCACCAAGTGATGATGCTGTGCGCTTCATTCCGTTGGCAAGCTCACCCGTGAGAATTTCAAACTTCTCATCGTGTGACTTTTCAATGTAGCCATCACCTAAGAAGTTCTTAAGAACGCCGTGGTGTGCATCTGAGTGCTCGCGGACATCGAGTGTGGCGTGAGTGAGGCCAAATGCCGCAACGGTACGAATGGTGCGCTCAAGTAGGCCTGTAGCAATCAATTCACCACGGTGCTGAAAGAGTGAGTCACGCATCAGAGTGAGATCTGCGAGGAGCTCTTCAGTATTTGCATAGTCACGACCGGGCACATGAGGACCACCCGCTGCATGGCGATTACGTGTAAATGCCAAGCGATGAACAATCGCTGTCGCCTTTAGGCGGTATGGCTCTTGGACATTGAGGCGCAAGAATCGTGGTTCGAACTCTGGGATGTGCTTGAGGTCTTCTTCTACAGATGCGCTGAGCTCTGGAGTTGCCCCTGCAATACGAGTAGATACAGAGAGCATCTGGCGAAGGCGATCCATCGCAGCGATTGTTGCGCGAATCGCATGCCCTACCTGCAGAACAACAGCATCTTCAGTGACTTCTGGAGTGATATTTGGATTTCCATCACGGTCGCCGCCAATCCATGTTCCGAAGGTCAATGGACGTGCTGTGACAGGCAATTCAATATCAAGGCGCTTGAGTTCGCGGGCAAAATCATTGAGTACTTCAGGAACAGTCTGCTTTGCAAGATCATCAAGGTAGTAGAGAGCGTTCAT
>CANGLK010000015.1 GCA_947454735.1 Candidatus Nanopelagicaceae bacterium | reverse complement strand
TACGACAACTGCTTCGCTGAAGGCAGTCGTGTCTGCAATCAACCGCGCTATTCGCTAACTACCCTTAGCGCCGTGAGCACAAAGGGCGCCCTCTATCGTGATGAAGCGATAGTTCTGCGTACCCAGAAACTCGGCGAAGCAGATCGCATTATTACGATGCTGACCAAGGAGCATGGACGCATTCGTGGCGTTGCCAAAGGCGTGCGTCGCACTATGTCGAAGTTTGGTGCTCGACTCGAACCAGGTAGCCACGTTGATATCCAATTACATACCGGTCGCACCTTCGACACTATTACTCAAGTTGAAGCTCTGATGAATTACGGTGAAGAGATCTCTAGCGATTATCAACGTTGGACGATTGCCCACGCAATTCTCGAAACAGCTGAGCGTTTCTCTCCACATGAGCAAGAGCCGGCGCCACAAGAGTTTGCACTTGTTGTTGGCGGAATGCGCGCACTTTCCGAGAATCGCTACGACCCATCACTGATTCTCGATGCATTCTTATTGCGATCACTCTCTATTGGTGGCTATGCACCCTCGCTCTCACAATGTTCGCGTTGTGAAAAGCCTGGCCCACATCGCTACTTCTCTCTGGTCGGTGGCGGTTCAGTCTGTAATGACTGTCGACCATCAGCATCGGCAACTCCAGCGCCAGAGACTTTGCAGTTGATGGATGCGCTCTTGAACTCAGATTGGGATACAGCAACGGCTAGCGAAGGAAAGAATCGCCGCGAAGCTAGTGGATTAATTGCCGCTTACTTACAATGGCACCTTGAACGCGGACTTCGGAGTCTGCCGATGGTGGAGCGTGCATGAGTAAGAAGAAGATCGAAGTACCTAATCACATCGCCGTAGTTATGGATGGCAATGGACGTTGGGCAAAGCAGCGCGGGCTTGCACGTACCGCCGGCCATGAAGCTGGCGAGAAGGTTCTCTTTGAACTTGTAGAAGCTGCAATGGGCTTCGGTGTGAAAGAGATGAGTGCATATGCATTCTCTACTGAAAATTGGAAGCGCACCCCTGAAGAGGTGAAGTTTCTCATGGGATATAGCCGTGAATCGCTGCGCAATCGTCGCGATCGCCTTCACGAACTTGGCGTCAAAGTTCAATGGGTAGGTCGCCCGCAACGACTTTGGAAATCCGTGATTGAAGAGCTGCAAGAAGCAGAAGAGCTCACCGCCAAGAATAAGAAGTTCACTCTCAATATGTGCGTGAATTACGGTGGGCGAGCCGAGATTGTTGATGCCGCTGCAGAGTTAGCTCGTGATGTAAAGCGCGGCAAGGTGAAGGCAGATTCGATTACTGAGAAGACTTTTGAGAAGTATCTCTACTCGCCGAAGATGAGCGATGTCGATCTCTTCCTACGTTCTTCAGGTGAACAACGCACAAGCAACTTCTTGCCATGGCAGGCTACTTATGCAGAATTTGTCTTTATGGATGTGCTCTGGCCCGATATGACGCCAGCACAATTGTGGAGAGCTATCGAAGAATATTCAGAGCGTGATCGTAGATTTGGTAAAGCGTAGCGTCACCAAATTGATGGACTAGCGGTAAAGCGTAGCGTCACCAAATTGATGGACTAGCGGTAAAGCGTAGTTTTAGCCGAGGGCGGCGACGATAACCCACATCACTACGACTCCGAGAAAAGTTGCACCGAATGTCCAGCGACTTGAGTGGCGAGAGTGAGCCTCAGGCAAGATATGTGAGGTTGCAAGATAAATAAGGAAGCCGCTAAAGAGCGCAAGATAGATCGACATCAAAGAATCGCTAAGCGCGAGGTATGTTCCAAAAGTAGCTCCGCCAATTCTGGCAAAGGCATCGACGCCAAGAAGTGCATAAGAGCGTGAAGTCCAATGGCCACTCTTCACCATCAAAGAGACAGTATTAAGTCCATCGCTAAATGCATGTACTAGAACCGCTAGAAATACCGCAAATCCAAGTTTCTTATCAATCTGGAATGCAACACCTAGACCAACGCCATCGAGAAATACATGGCCACCCATTGCAAGGGCACCTACTGCTCCAGCAATGTTGTGGTGCTCGTGATCGTGACCGTAATCAGATTCAGCAGGTTCGTGTGAACCGAATAACCCTTCGACTACGTGAAGAGTAAGGAATCCAGCAAGGATTGCAACGGATACCGCAGGGACGCCAAACCAAGTGCTCTTATTTGAATCAAATACTTCTGGCATGAGATCAAAACCAACGAGGCCTAAGAGCAATCCTGCTGAGAGACCAAGTACGAGATGGAAACGATCTGATGCTCGCAGAGCGATATAGCCACCTAAAGTGGTTGCAATCACTGTCGCTGCAGCGAAGATGATGGCTAGATTCATGGGCTAATCATAAGCGTTAGGCTAATCACATGATTGCCATTGCTCGTTTTCAAGTTCCGATAGCCCAGAGCGCAGAGTTTCGGGCGCAAATTGAGCGAGCCCTAGAAGTCTTCTCTGAGCGCGAAGGATTTATCTCGGGTGATTTTGGGCAGAACCTCGATGAGAATGAACTCTGGACTCTGGTGACACATTGGAAGAATGTTGGCTCTTACCGAAGGTCGCTCAGTTCAACTCAAGTAAAGATGGAAGTGGTACCACTCTTAGCTACTGCAATCGATGAACCAGGGGCGTACGAGCGTAGTATTTTTGATGCATGAAGATTTCAAAGTTTTCTCTCATTCTCACAGTGGCAATCATTCTTTCATCAACCCCACTTGCACATGCTGACGATGTGACAGTTGATCGCGCTACTCGAGTCGAGCAGATAAAGAGTCGCTGGAACCCAATCTTCGATCAGCAGTATTCGCAATTAATTGCGCTAGCAACGAAGGCAAAGCTAGATAGCAAAGTCTATAAAGATTACAAATTCCTCCTCGAAGATTTTCTCCATGTACGAAGTGTTATTGATGCAGCCCTCACAAGTTCCACCAGTGATATCGAAGCGGCAAACGCTTATGCCGAAGAAGAGACGGGAGAGTTCATGATGTCGATTCCAACATTTGCCAACCAAGTGGGAAAAATCCAGATTATTACCTGCCTTAAAGGCAAGAACTCCAAGAAAATCTCTGGCATCACGCCTAAATGTCCTGCGGGTTATAAGAAGAAGTAGTCCTTAGGCTAAACTTCATCCACGTTCGCTCAATAGTTCAGCTATTAAGAGAGCGCCGACAGCCAGCCGGAGCTTCACCCAGACTCTCCGGTTGTAACTCAAAGACCGGATGGAGCCCAAGAATGGCCGTAGATCGCCTAGAAAATATCGTTTCCCTATCAAAGCGTCGCGGCTTTGTCTTTCCTTCATCTGAGATTTATGGCGGCTTGCGCGCATCATGGGATTACGGACCCCTCGGCGTTGAAGTCAAGAACAACGTCAAGCGCCAATGGTGGAAATCAATGGTTATGGGACGCGAAGATGTAGTCGGTCTCGACTCATCAGTGATCTTGGCTCGTGAAGTCTGGGAAGCATCTGGACACGTTGCAACATTTAGCGATCCTCTTACCGAATGTACTGCTTGCCATAAGCGCTACCGCGCCGACCATCTTGAAGAGCAGTACGAGGCGAAGCATAAGAAGAAGCTTGAATCACTTGCAGATTTAAATTGCCCAGCATGCGGAAATAAAGGACAGTTCACAACACCTAAGCAATTCTCCGGAATGCTCAAGACCTATCTTGGTCCAGTCGAAGATGAATCAGGCCTTGCCTACCTTCGCCCAGAGACAGCTCAGGGAATCTTTATCAACTTTGATCAGGTAATGACTACATCACGTAAGAAGCCACCATTTGGTATCGGCCAGATCGGAAAGTCATTCCGTAATGAAATTACTCCAGGAAACTTTATCTTCCGTACTCGTGAATTCGAGCAGATGGAGATGGAGTTCTTCGTCGTTCCTGGAACAGATGAAGATTGGCATAAGTATTGGATTGAAACTCGCCTGAATTGGTATAAGGATCTTGGAATCAATCCAGAGCGCCTTCGCCTATTCGAGCACCCTAAAGAGAAGTTGTCGCACTACTCAAAGGGCACAACAGATATTGAATATAAATTTGAATTTAATGGAACCGAGTGGGGGGAGCTTGAAGGTATTGCTAACCGCACAGATTTCGACCTTAAGGCCCACTCTGCAGCATCTGGTAAGGATCTCTCTTACTTTGATCAGGAGAAGAATGAGCGCTGGACACCATTTGTAATCGAGCCGGCAGCAGGTGTAGATCGCTGCGCACTCACATTTATGATGGATGCATATACAGAGGATGAGGCTCCTAATGCAAAGGGAGAGATGGAGAAGCGCGCTGTGATGAAGTTCGATCACCGTATCGCCCCTGTTAAGGCTGCAGTTCTACCGCTTTCACGTAACGCCGATCTTTCTCCTAAGGCGCGCGATCTCGCTGCACAGCTTCGCAAGAACTGGAATATCGACTTCGATGATTCAGGTGCAATCGGTCGTCGCTACCGTCGCCAAGATGAGATTGGTACTCCTTACTGCATCACCGTTGACTTCGAGACTCTCGATGACAATGCAGTGACAATTCGCGATCGCGACACAATGGAGCAGGAGCGCATCTCAATCGATCAGGTTGAATCATGGCTCGCACCAAAGCTTCTCGGTTGCTAGAACTTAAGTAACCAATTGCTCAATCCACTCGCACTTGCGCTTCGGGACGGAGTACATCAGGTAGATCCACCTGTTGTACTCGCTCCGATGGCGGGAATTACCAACGCGCCATTTCGCATGCTCTGTCGCGAACAAGGCGCTGGTCTCTTTGTCTCTGAGATGGTGACTGCTCGCGCACTTCTAGAGCGAGTTCCAGAGACATTGCGAATGATTGAACCAGGTGCTGGCGAATGGCCACGTTCAGTGCAGCTCTACAGCGTTGATCCGCACCATATGTCAGAAGCAGTGAAGATGATTGGTCGCGAAAATTTAGCTGATCATATTGATATGAATTTTGGTTGCCCTGTTCCAAAGGTGACTCGTAAAGGCGGGGGAGCGGCGCTTCCATATAAGCGCAATCTCTTTAGCGCAATTGTCAGAGGTGCAGTCGAAGCAGCGAAACCATTTGGCATTCCGGTGACGGTAAAGATGCGTATTGGGATCGATACAGATCACCATACATATTTAGAGGCGGCAAAATCAGCAGCAGATGCAGGTGTTGCATGGGTAGCACTTCATGCCCGCACTGCAGAGCAAATGTATGAAGGCAAGGCAGATTGGTCTGCAATTGCAAACCTCGTGGAACATCTCAAGCCAACAGGTGTACCTGTGCTTGGTAATGGCGATATCTGGACCGGTGCCGATGCAGTTGAGATGGTGAAGCAGACCAACTGTGCTGGTGTGGTTGTAGGTCGTGGATGTCTCGGACGCCCTTGGCTCTTCGCTGATCTTGTAGCAGCCCTACAAGGAAGCCAGTCACCGATTCAACCGACGCTCTTTGAAGTCCGTGAGGTCATGTTCCGCCATGGTGAACTCATCGTCGATTACTTTGAATCTGAGATTCGAGGTTGTCGTGATTTACGTAAACATATGGCGTGGTACCTCAAAGGCTTCCGCGTTCCTAGCGAGTTACGCCGCCAATTTGGAATGGTCTCTTCCCTTGAAGAACTTCGTTCGCTGCTCAATCAATTAGAAGATCAGCCATATCCAGTTGATGTTGCAGAGAAGCCACGCGGACGCACTAGCCACGGTCGCGCACCCTCACTTCCCGATGGATGGCTCAAGGATCCTGATGAGATGATCCACCTTGAGGCAGAAGATATGTTTTCGGGTGGCTAATGTTTAAATTTATTCGTCGTATATTCACTCTGCTCCTCACTCTCGTAATCGCAATCCCTGGCTATGCGCTATTTGTTACCTGGAATGCGGCACACAACCCGACGATTCGAAGCGGTCAGGTAATTCTCGTTCCGGGGGCGGCGCAACTTAATGGCACACCTGGCGAAGTCTTACTTGCACGTCTTCAAGAGGCGAAACGAATCTACGCAGCTGGACTTGCTCCAATAATTATTACGGTGGGTTCTGGCGCTCCTGGTGATCGCACAACAGAAGCGGCAGCTGGTGCATATTGGCTTCGACATAATGGCGTGAAGCGATCTGCAATCATTTCGATTCCAACCGGTCGTGATACGCGCACTCAGACAATTGCCTACGTTGCAGAGATGAAGAAGAGAGCTCTCACAGATGTCATCATCGCAACCGATCCTTATCACTGCAATCGTGCCATCACAATGGCCGAAGATCTAGGCGCAACCGCCTCATGCTCTCCTGTTCAAGAAGGCCCGAATTCATTGAAGAATTCACATCTTCGCTATTTAGCGCGAGAGGCTGGGGCGTATCTTGCCTACATCACCCTTGGCCGCCGTGGAATCAATATCAGTGACCATCTTCCCAATAACGCTATAAAGATGCAGGGCTTATAAGGTATGACTATGAGCAGTGAAGTGCAGGGGTATTCATCGAGCGATCAAGATCGCTTCCTTGACGAACCTGCAAAGCGCGCTGGCCGTACCGAATTTATGCGCGATCGCGCACGAGTAATTCACTCAGCAGCTCTTCGTAGACTTGCGGCAAAAACCCAAGTAGCAGTTCCTTGGGAGAATGATTTCCAACGCACGCGCCTATCTCACTCACTCGAGTGCGCACAGATCGGCCGAGAACTTGGTGAGTCACTTGGCGCAGATCCAGATTTACTTGAGACCGCATGTCTCTCACACGATTTAGGTCATCCACCTTTCGGTCACAATGGTGAAGAAGCTCTAGCCGAAGTTGCGAAAGATTGTGGCGGCTTTGAGGGCAATGCCCAGAGCTTTAGATTATTAACGCGGATCGAGGCAAAGACTGTCGATAGCAATGGCAAGAGCGTCGGAC
Source organism: Candidatus Nanopelagicaceae bacterium (assembly GCA_947454735.1). Taxonomy (GTDB): domain Bacteria; phylum Actinomycetota; class Actinomycetes; order Nanopelagicales; family Nanopelagicaceae; genus Planktophila. The sequence goes on along the minus strand of CANGLK010000015.1, from coordinate 20,929 downwards.
TCAATCTGACTCGCGCATCGCTTGATGCTGCAACAAAATACCCGTGGAGCAATCAAGTTAATCCACGGAAATTCGGTGTCTATGCAGATGATGTCGAGATCTTTAATTGGATGCGCGAAGGTGCTCCTGAAGGTCGCAAATGTATTGAGGCACAAATCATGGATTGGTCAGATGATTGTGCCTATTCAGTACATGATCTTGAGGATGCAATATTTGCTGGTCAGGTGACAGTCAATGATTTCGAACGCGACTTCGATGTTCTCTACTCAGTGATGACCACTGACTACAAGAGCGATTCAACGAAAGAGGAAGCGGCAGCCGCTCTTGAGCGCCTAGCATCTCTTTCTTGTTGGCCACGTGGATTTGATCGCACGCATCGATCACTTGCACGATTGAAAGATACGACATCACAACTTATCGGCCGCTTTGTATTAGCTGCAGAGAAGGAGACTCGTGCAATTCATAGCGATGGTCCGCTCTCTCGCTACAACGCCAATTTAGTGATTCCGCGTGAAGCGGTCATTGAGGTCGACTTCCTCAAAGCCGTTGCTGGCCACTACCTCATCAATGCCGCTGCCTCACAAGAACGATATGAGAAGCAGCAGATCTTGATCCGTGAACTCGTTGAGATGCTCTATGCAAATGCCCCGCTCGAACTCGACCCCATCTTTGAAGATGATTGGAAGCGCGCCAGCAACGATGGCGAGCGTCTACGCGTTGTCATAGACCAAATTGCGAGCCTGACAGATCCCGGCGCATATGCCCTCCACGCTCACTTAAGTGGAGCAATTTCTGGAAAGCGCAGTTAAGGTAGCAACATGAGCGGTCGTATTAGAGATGAAGATGTCCAGTACATCCGCGAACGCGCACCAATCGATGATGTTGTCGGAGATTACGTTCAACTCAAGAATGCCGGCGGCGGTCAGAAGAAGGGCCTCTGCCCCTTTCATGATGAGAAGTCACCCTCATTTCACGTAACGCCAAGTAAGGGTTATTTTCATTGCTTCGGTTGCCAGACCGGCGGAGATGTCATCGCATTCTTAATGAAGATCGATCACCTCTCATTTACTGAGACCATCGAGCGCCTTGCAGATCGCATGGGATACACACTTCGCTATGAAGAGTATGCAGGTGGGCAGAAAGCTCCAGTAGGAAATCGTTCACGCCTTGTCGCAGCACATGTCGAAGCGGCAAAATTCTTCCAACATCTACTCAATACATCTCCTGATGCCGCAGTGGGCCGTGAGCTCTTAACAAAGCGTGGCTTTGATCGCGCTGCATGCGAGGCCTTCGGTGTTGGTTACGCACCTAATGGCTGGGATGTATTAACAAAGCATCTTCGCGCCCTTAATTTCACCATTGATGAACTTGAGCTCGCCGGTCTTTCAAAGATGGGCGAACGTGGCCCTATCGATAAGTTCCGCAATCGTCTGGTCTGGCCCATTAAAGATATAACTGGGGACGTTGTCGGATTTGGTGCGCGCAAGCTTGCAAGTGATGAGGAAGATCAAGGCCCGAAGTATCTCAATACCTCGGAGACTCCTATTTATAAGAAGAGCCAAGTTCTCTATGGCCTCGATATGGCGAAGAAAGAGATCGCAAAGAAGCGCCAAGTAGTCGTTGTTGAGGGCTATACAGATGTCATGGCATGTCACTTAGCCGGAATCACCACTGCAGTTGCAACATGTGGAACGGCATTTGGCGCAGACCATATTCGCATTATTCGACGCCTCTTGATGGATGATGATGCATTCCGCGGTGAAGTGATTTTCACCTTCGATGGTGATGCTGCTGGACAGAAAGCTGCAATGCGCGCCTTCAATGAGGACCAAAAGTTTGTTACTCAGACATTCGTTGCAGTCGAGCCTGATGGACTCGACCCATGCGATCTACGTCAGCACCAAGGAGATTTAGCGCTTCGCGATCTGATTGCGCGACGAATCCCACTCTTTGAATTTGCAATCAAGACAGAGCTCAAGCAACATAACCTCAATACTGCAGAAGGTCGCGTCAATGCGCTTAATGCAACAGCGCCACTTGTTGCTCAGATTCGCGATAAATCACTCCGCCCTGAGTACACACGACTTCTCGCTGGATGGCTCGGCGTTGAAGTTGAAATTGTCTCTCGCGCCGTCGCACAAGGTGCGCGAAATATTCCTGCACAACAGAGCAGCAATGAAACCCATGGCGATGAAGCACAGAGTGATCACTCATGGCGCCCAGACCCACTCGAGCCAACTCTGATGCTCGAACGAGAAGTTCTTAAAGCACGAGTTCAGCTTCCGGCGCTTATGACTGCATGGACCTCAATCGAAGATGGCTCATTTACTCATCCGGCATATAAATCTCTCGCTGCAACCATCAATTCACTCGGCGCTACTCGCGCATTTACAACGGAGGAGATTACAGACCCTCAGATGAAGGCGCTCTTCACCGAATTATCGGTAGAGCCACTTCGCGCCGAGGGCGAAGTTACCGAGCGATACGTTGCAAGTATCGTCGCGCGACTTCGCGAAGTCGGAATTAGCAGAGCTATCGCCGATCTCAAATCCCGCCTCCAGCGACTCAATCCAGTTGAAAATGGGGATGAATACAACGCCGCCTTCGCCCAATTAGTGGCCCTCGAAAGCGCCCGCCGGACCCTGCATGATTTGGCGGTCGGCAGCCTTTAATTTTGTCGCCCTCGCAGGCGTGCGATAGAGTGCCACCTCGCAAGACGTTAATCCCCGATAGCTCAACGGCAGAGCAGTCGACTGTTAATCGACAGGTTCTTGGTTCGAATCCAAGTCGGGGAGCTTCACCTTTTAGCCCTCAACACAAGGCTAAAGAAGCTCTAAAAGTGATAACAGGAAAATCTCAGGTTCCTCGGGCAGTATGTGACCCATGAAGAACTTCAAAACCGTCATCGCATTTGTAGTAGGTGCAGTTGTCGCCGGAACCATGGCCACCGCCGCAACATCACCAACGCCCTCTTTAACAGCATGTGCTGATACTCGTACGAAGGCTCTCTACCTCGCCACCAATGGCGCCTGTACCTCAAACCGAACACCAATCGTTATCGGCAGCACTTCATCGCTCGATGCAAAGACAATTGCATCCCTAGTGACCCCGTCGGTCGTCTCAATTGAGGTGACTACGGCTTCAGGAGGCGGCACAGGATCTGGATCGATTTATAAGACCTCTTCAACTTCAAGCTATATCGTTACAAATAACCACGTCGTCGCTGATGCGGCAACTGGTGGAACAATCACTGTAGAGCTCGTCAATGGCGATCAATATAAGGCGACCATTGTCGGCCGAGATGCAAATTACGATATTGCAGTCATCAAGATCCAAGTTGGCGATCTTCCAGCCATTGGAATTGGCGACTCAACTCAGGTCAGCGTGGGAGATCCAGTCCTTGCAATCGGTTCACCACTTGGTTTAGCCAATACCGTTACACAGGGAATCGTCTCATCACTCAACCGCCCAGTTACAACAGGAACTACAGATGCTCAATCATATGTAGATGCAATTCAGACAGATGCTGCAATCAATCCCGGAAATTCAGGTGGCGCACTTGTTGATGCTGCCGGACGCATGATTGGCGTAAATTCTGCAATTGCATCGTTGAGCTCTGGAAGCACAAGTGGAAGCATTGGACTTGGCTTCTCAATACCAATCAACGAGGCAAAGCGCATCATTGATGAAATTATCGCCACAGGTAAATCGACTCGGCCCGTTCTCGGTGTCTACTTCGACTCAACCTATATAGGTGTCGGAGCGAAGATCAGCAAGCTCAGCGCTGGAGAAGGCGCAGAGAAGGCTGGCATTCCAGTGGGATCAATCATTCGCCAGATAGATGGTGTCAGAACTCCTGATGCTGAGTCAGCGATTGTAAAGATTCGCTCATATGCACCTGGAACAACGGTTTCAGTCACTGTCGATCTTCCAACGGGCGGTCAGAAGACTTTCAAAATTCTTCTTGGATCAGCGCCAAGCTCCACAAACTAATTAGAGAGAGCGAGCTGAAGCGCCTGCACTCGGCAGGGATGTAAAGAATCGTGGAGCTTTAAAGCCTTTATCGCCATACGCCTTCTTGATTGCATCCTTCACGGCTTCAATCTGATTTGCTTTGATCAGTGCAATCGCGCTTCCACCAAAGCCGCCTCCGACCATCCGAGATCCGAGCGCTCCTGCTTCGAGTGAGGCATCTACCGCTACATCGAGTTCAGGGCATGAGACGGTGTAATCATCGCGCAGTGAAAAATGCGATTCATTGATGAGGCGACCCAAGGTCGTAAAATCATTTGCGCGTAGGGCAGTGACTGCATCTTTCACTCGTTGAATCTCTGTTACAGCATGTCGTGCTCGAATGTATTCAGTATCTGTAACGTCAGACTTTCGAGCATCCAAAATTTCCATCGTTAAATGACGCATCGATGGTATAGAGAGCTTTGCAGCGACTGATTCACACGATGCACGACGCTCTGCATAACCACCATCAACCAGCGCGTGGTGGGCTTGGGTATCGATAATGAGAAGTTCGAGTCCAGCGGATGCGACATCAAAGGGAACTGACTCAGTCGTGAGATCGCGGCAATCGAGAAGAAGTGCTGATCCTTCTCGTCCCATCAAGGAGACTGATTGATCCATGATTCCGCACGGCATACCAACGTAATCATTCTCAGCTTTCTGAGTTGCACGTGCGAGATCTTCGAGAGATTTACCGAGGTTAAAGAGTGAGTTAAGGCCGACTGCCACGGAACATTCGAGGGCTGCAGAAGATGAGAGGCCGGCACCTGATGGAACATGGCCATCGACGAGAATGTCGACGCCGCCTGTAATTCCGAGCGTCCAGATGACTCCGAGAACGTACTTCTCCCAATCGCCTGCACTGCCGGGCTTTACATCTTTAGCGTCAATTGTGAAGATGCGATTCTTGCGCTGCTGGGATGCAATCCGCACCATCCCATCGCCATTCGTTGCAATGAGAGCGAATGTGCGATCTGCAATGGCAAAGGGAAGGACAAAGCCTTCGCTGTAATCGATGTGCTCACCGATGAGATTTACTCGACCGGGCGCTTCAGCAATAACTTCTGCAGGGCGGCCGTAAAGCTCCTTAAAGGTCTCTTCCAAAGCAGACATGGTTTAGAGCTTTACATCTTTGAGTTGTTGAGCAGATTGCTCTGGCTTCATATCCATAATGAATGCACCCATTGCAGATTCAGATCCTGCGAGGTACTTCAACTTACCTGGTGCACGGCGTACAGATGTGATCTGCCAGTGAAGGCGCAGGAGATCACGACCTTGGCGTACCGGAGCTTGGTGCCATGCAGCGATATATGCCATATCGATTTCAAATACGCCATCAAGTCGCTTCATCACTTCGAGAGCAATTGAAGGGAATGAATCACAAGCAGCAGGGGAGAGCTCGGTGAGATCTGCTACCGGCTGTAATGGAACTACATGAATCTCAAATGGATAACGTGATGCATATGGCGTGTAAGCGACCCAGTGTTCGTTGCGAGCAATGATACGAACGCCATCACGTAGCTCTCGAGCAAGAACGTCATCAAAGAGCACGTGACCCGTCTTCTCTTTATGCTCGCGAGCAACGGCAAGCATCTTTGCAACACGTGGAGGCAGATATGAGTAAGCGTAAATCTGGCCATGTGGGTGGGCGAGAGTTACACCAATCTCTTCACCTCGGTTCTCAAATGGAGCGATGTGCTCAACATAGGGAAGGGTAGAAAGTTCAGCTGTGCGATCACGCCATGCTTCAAGGAGTGTACGAACGCGTTGAGGGGAGAGAGTCTTAAATGAGCCACCATGATCTCCGGTAAAGCAGATGACTTCACACTTTCCAGCGGCAACGCCCTCATCGGTATCTGCTCCCACGAGATCAGGAAGTGCAAAATCTCCCATAGGCGGACGAAGTGATGGCGAGCGATTATCAAAGACGACTACTTCATATTCAGATTCAGGAATTTCGGTAAGTAGCTCGCCGGTTGTTGGGCAGAGCGGGCAGAGCTCTTTCGGTGGCAAGAAGATGCGTCCCTGGCGATGCGCTGCCATTGCGACCCACTCGTTTACAAGGGGATCAAGGCGGAGCTCACCGATTCCTGGCTGCTCTTCCTTCTCGCGCTGATCTGCAACGGTACGAGATTGACCTGCAGTGTCGTAATAGCGAATGGTGCGACCATCATTCATGGTGCGGTCTGTGCGAGTTACTCCTGCAGAAAGTTCTTTAATCTCGTTCATAGTGAGGCTAGCCTATCTTGGCTACGCCCAGTTCAGGGTGCGTTCAATCGCCTTCTTCCAACCAGAATATCCCTCTGCTCTATTCTCAACGGTAGATGTTGGACTCCAGCGGCGAGATTGCTGCCACTGTTTCTTCAACTCATCAGTATTACTCCACACGCCAACGGCGAGACCTGCCGCATACGCAGCGCCAAGGGCAGTTGTCTCTGTAATCAGAGGTCGAGTGATATCAATTCCCATGATGTCTGCCTGCATCTGCATACAGAGCGAGTTGGATGTAATGCCACCATCGACTCTCATCTCATCCATTGGAACTCCAGAGTCTGCAACCATCGCATCCATCACATCGCGAGTTTGATAGCAGATTGCCTCAAGTGCTGCGCGAGCAAGGTGGGCCTTCGTTGCAGCTCGCGTTAAGCCGACGATGACTCCACGCGCATCGCTGCGCCAATATGGTGCAAAGAGACCTGAGAAGGCAGGAACAAAGTAGACGCCAGCTGTATCGGTAACAGTTGATGCGAGTGATTCTGTCTCGGCAGCGTTATTAATAATTCCGAGTTGATCGCGGAGCCATTGAATTGCAGAACCGGTCACCGCAACAGATCCTTCTAGGGCGTAACGGGCAGGTTGATCGCCGAATTTGTAGCAGACAGTTGTCAGTAGGCCATTGGCAGAGCGGACAATATCGGTGCCAGTATTGAGAAGGGCGAAGTTTCCTGTGCCGTAGGTTGTCTTTGAATCACCTCGATCAAAGCAGACCTGCCCCACCATCGCCGCTTGTTGATCGCCGAGGATTCCCGCAATCGGAACTGCAGCCCCGAGAGGGCCATGAGGATTGGTCTGAGCGTAAATTTCAGATGATGATTTGATTTCAGGAAGAACTGAACGTGGAACTTCTAAAATATCGAGGAGCTCTTGATCCCAATCAAGGGTCTCAAGGTTCATCAACAAGGTGCGGCTGGCATTGGTGACATCGGTGAAGTGAACCCCGCCTTGTACTCCACCAGATAGATTCCAGAGCAACCAACTATCTACCGTTCCAAATCTCGCTCTCCCTGAAGCAATGGCAGCTTGCACAGATTGTGAATTCTTGATGAGCCAATTCATTTTGCTTCCTGCAAAGTAAGGGGCAACTGTGAGGCCACTCTTATGAGTCAATGTGGCGCGTGCACTTTCGGGCAGCGAATCGAGATAGGAAGCGGTTCTAACATCTTGCCAGACGATTGCATTATGGAGCGGCTCACCTGTCGTGACATCCCATGCAACAGTTGTCTCTCGTTGATTGGTAATTCCAATTGATGAGAGTTGGGATCCGAGGAGGTTTGCCTGCTTGAGCGCTCCTGAGATTACCTCTTGGGTCCGTTCCCAAATTTCTGCGGCATCATGTTCGACCCAACCGGCAGAGGGCATGATCTGTCGATGTTCAAGCTGATGTTGCCCCACAACCTTGCCGCTTTGATCGAAGATCATAAAGCGTGTACTACTTGTTCCTTGGTCCAAACTTCCCACGAATGCCATATCCTTAAGCCTACTCAATGCCCAGGGAAATCGGTAGACCTCAGATGTTTTCATCAGAACTTAGTCTCGACCAACGTGATGCTGCAATTCTTGCCCTCGGTAAAGAAGAGTTTGATGTTCTCGTTATCGGCGGCGGAGTCACTGGTGCAGGTGCTGCTCTCGATGCCGCTTCTCGCGGATTGAAGGTCGCCCTCGTAGAGGCGCGCGATCTTGCATCTGGAACATCTAGCCGTTCAAGTAAATTAATTCACGGCGGACTTCGTTACCTTGAGCAATACGATTTTAAATTGGTCCGTGAAGCGCTCCATGAGCGCGAGCTTATGGTTTCAACTTTAAGCCCGCACCTCGTCAAGCCAGTTGGATTCCTCTACCCCCTTCACGAAAAGGCGAAAGATCGAGCATATGTCGGCGCAGGCCTTGCTCTCTATGACGTCCTTCGAGGTTTTCAACGCGCTCTTCCATGGCATAAGCACATGTCCCAGAAGAAGATCGCTGAGATTGCACCATCACTTCGCCAAGATATTGTTACAGGAGCAGTTAAATATTATGACGCACAGGTAGATGATGCTCGCCATACGATGACGATCATCCGAACAGCTCGACGCCACGGTGCAACTATTGCAACGCGCGTTGAGGTAGATGAGCTCATCAAGGATGGAAAACGCGTGATCGGCGCAACTGTTATTGACACACTGACTGGTAAGAAAATCAAAGTTTCTGCAAAGTCAGTTGTGATGTGTGCAGGTATCTGGAGCGATGAGATGCATGCAAAGTTTGGGGTTACACCGGGCTACGGCGTAACAATGTCTAAAGGCGTTCATATCGTTGTTCCAGGAGATGCAATTAAATCCAATACTGGAATTATCTTGAAGACTGCGGTCTCAGTCCTATTCCTGATTCCATGGGGGGATAAGTGGATTGTTGGCACCACCGATACTCCATATGATGGAGATCGCGCCCATCCCTATGCAACGACAGAAGATGTTCAATACATTCTCGATCAAGCAAATAAAGTTCTTGAGCCGCAGTTAAAGCGCGAAGAGATCATCGGCGTCTATGCGGGTCTTCGCCCACTTGTAGCCAATAAGAAGGGCTCGGCAACAACAAAGCTTTCACGCGAACACACTACAGATCGAAGCGCACCAGGTTTTGTCAGCATTGCTGGTGGCAAGTACACGACCTATCGCATCATGGGTAGAGATGCTATTGATTTGGCAATTACTGACCTTCGTAAAAATGTAAATCAATCATGCACTGAGAAACTCCCGCTAGTCGGCGCAGATGGTTACTTCGCACTTGTGCAACAAGCAGCTCAGATTGCAGGCGAATTCGGAATCGATCAGAAGACTGTCATCCACCTTCTCGATCGCTACGGTTCACTTATTTGCGAAGTAATTCAGCTGATTACCGAGGATAAGAAATTAGCTCAGCCACTTGCAGCCGGCCTTCCTTACCTACGCGCAGAGATCGTCTATGCGGTCACCCATGAAGGTGCAATGTCAGTCGATGATGTGATTTCACGTCGTACCCGACTTGCCTTTGAAGCCCCCAACGCTGCAATCGACCTCGCAGACGATATTGCAACGTTGATTGCTCCTTATCTCGGCTGGGGCGCTAAAGAGAAGAAGGCATCAATCACTGAATACAAATCACAAGTTGCTGCAGAAGTTGAAGCGCTAGATGCCTTGGTGAAGGCTTAATTCTTAATCTGATTCTTGCAACCATCTGAAGCAACTGGCTTCGGTGAACTCTTGGGCGTTGGACTTGGTGTGGGGGTAGGTGCTGCACCTTGTTCTAGGGTGAAGGTCACGGGAATCGCGACATCGCTATGAGTTCCTGATGGATCGTTAAATCGAAGCTCGCCATTCCATGTCCCGGCAAGATCTGTCTTGAGCGCAATCTTCCAATAGCCACTCGTGGCACGTGTAATTGATTGTGTAAATTTAAATGGATTTACATTGGGTCCAGATACAAACTTCACATCACCTGTAACAACTGGAGAACCATCCGGGCGCAAGACTTGCAGCGAGAAGACCACATATTTATCAGTCGATGTGGCAACCATGTAATCCAAGAGCGCAGTCGATGTCTCGTTATGAGGCATCAAATCTGTCTCCTCAGGTATCCAGGTCCCTGAGGCAAGTGCAAGAAAAGCATCTTGGCTGCCTCGAAAAACATTGAGATCTAGACGATTTCCAGGGACGCCGTACTTGGGAGCGATTCCGCATGAGGTGTATTGCCATACCACCCACTGGGCTTTGCATGATGCAGTGGTCCACGAGTGAACGTAGCAACCAACATTTTTCAGACCTGGCTGTGCAGTGGGAATTGCTGGATTGATTGCATATTGCGCAAGCCAAAGGGGATACTGCGAGAGTTCTTTATCGCGAACCATCGCACTTTCTAAGAAAGTGGGGTAAGAGTAGAAGATTGGTGTGCGACCGGTCTTCTCTTTAAGCGCCGACATAAAGGTCTTTGTCCATAAGGTAACTGCGCTCTTGGTAGCTCGCCGAGAGCACGATTTATTAGCGCGATAGCGAACACAGTTATTCTCTAAATCGAGTGCATAAGGAAGGTCCATCTCGTTATACCCACCGAGTGATGCAAGTCGCCAAATAACTTTCTGAGCCTGAACATTGGCATCTTTGATAATCGCAGAGTCCGTTGTGACATCAGGTAATAAGGCATAGTGATAGAAGCCTGTATAGATTCCCGCATTCTGCGCAGCTTTGCGATCGGCATCGAGATACTTTAAGGAAAGTCGATCAGCATCTTGGCGGGTATCGGATGCCTTAATCATGATAAAGCGAAGACCTGCCGAATACATCTTTGCGAAGTTAATTGCCTTATCTCCGGGATGTTGCCATCGGCTGATATCTGCGCCATGGATTCGATCTCCAGGTCCAGCGGCAAGAGGGAGGGCTTCTCGTGGTGTAGCGCTGGAAGGTGGCGCAGTAATGGGAAAAGAGAGCATGATGCAGGCAGAGAGCGTGGCTGCGAATTTTCGTGCGAGCATTTACTTCTCGATAATAACGACAGAGATCCCGAAAATATCTCTGATGACGCTAGCAAGCTGGGGAGCCATACGTAGTCGAGCTTCACGGTAATCGTGGCCCATCGCAAGCTTTGCAGGATCAGAGAAATCTAGAGTCAGGCGGCCATTTGCAAAAGATTCCAGGCGGCCATCAAAGAATGCCATCCAGGCAATGCGGTTTGCTCGCTCTAATTGATCAAGGACCTCATTCCACCGAGCGCGAATATCTGCAACGGTTAGTTCGGTGGCCATGCCCCGACTTTACCGCAATGGATTTAAATTGCGTGTTCGCGAGGAGAGCCGAGCCACTTGTAGTACTCAGATGCCAATATCACGCGCATATTTCGACCCTTCTCATGTACAACATGGAGATGTTGGGCTATTCGAGTAATTGTCTGCTCCACCGATTTCTCGCTCACAAATCGAGTTCTTCCAATGTCAGAGTTGCTTAAGCCAAGGGCTAAGAGGCGAAGCGTTTCGATTTGAATATCTGTAAGAGAGTTAAGAGATGAATCCCAGCCATTGGCAAACCAACCGGTTCGGGCATCGCTCTTATTTGAGGCATCGATAGCGCTACGAATCTGGTGGAGATCGGTAAGTGCTGACTTCTCAATAATCTGAGTCCCACGTGGGAGAGTGATCTCTTTGATTCCATAGAGACGCAAATCTGGTGAATCAGTGAGGAGAGTAATTCCAACTGTGGGATGTAATTTTCTAAAGCCATCCATCAGATCGACGCAGGATTGATCGCAGCCTTGAAAGTTGATGAGTACAGAATCTGGATCCATGGCTCTAAAGAGCTGTAAGGCACTCTCGGTATCAGATGCTTGCCCGACAATGTCGAGTCCTTGCATTCGCAGGGAGTCGGCGAGAGTTGCTAATTCGAATCGATTGCAGTCGAGAATGAGAATACGAGGCTTATCAATGTGAAAGTTTTCCATAGAGCGAAGGTAGCGAGTGAAATCGAGAGTAAGTGGCTTTGTGATTGTCTTGTGAAGTTATCGTGAACCTACTTCAGGGTAAGCCCACGCTATTTGAGGATTGCGGCTACCGCTTGCGGAATTGCGTCGACAATCATTGTTGCATTTACTGGCCCACCTCGAGATGCAAGTAGCGCTGATTGGTTATGTATGAGCGCACCAGTGGCAGCGACCTCTGCAAGGCGCTTGAGATCATTAAGAATTTCAATGTAATTAGTTGCAACGAGCGCGCCGATAATCCCAGCGAGCACATCGCCCGACCCCGCTGTTGCGAGCCATGGAGTAGCGACTGGAAGTTCAATGATGTAGCTATCTTGCGCGACAACTGTCTTTGAACCCTTCAAAAGAACAGTGACAGCCAATAGCTCTGACGCTTTCTGCGCCCATTCACGTGGATTTGATTCAATCAGTTCTGCGCTGGCAATAACTCCACGTTGAGCTAGTAGCTTTGATAGTTCACCACTATGAGGAGTGATGAGGGTTGGTTGTTCTAATGAGCCAGCAAGGTGGAGAGCGCCTGCATCGAGAACAGTCGGAACGCTCTGCCGATTCAGCAAAAGAAACCAACGGTGGCGCAACCATGTGGTGAAGTCGCTATATTTCTTAGAGTCGATTCCAGAGCCAGCTAGCCATGCAGTTACCGGACCGGGTTGAACAATCGCTTCAGGGGTGCGATGAAGTACGAGATGAGCAAGACCAGAGTTGCTATGGAAGCGAAGGGCGCCAACTCCGGTGGCAATCGCGGCGCTCGATGTGAGCACGGCAGCTCCCGGAAATTTTGCAGAGCCCGTTATCGCCCCAAGGGTTCCTCGAGAGTACTTATGATCGAGTGCGCTTGGAACGATGATGCACTTCGCAGCATCCTTCGACTTCCACAACTTTGTAACCATATTGAAAGTCTAAGGCTCGGGATTTACTTAAGCGAATTTACCAATCTTGAAGGCAGCTAATTCACTTGCAGGACGGCTCTGTCCGCCATGCTGGCCATTGAATCCAGCTGTGCCATCTCTGCCGCAGAGACCCTTAATAACGCTTGCTCCACCTGGGTGGCGATTGATCCACTTTGTCAGGTCATAGACATTTCCATTGATCGCAGACCAGCAACTTGTTGCAGTGGCATGCTTCTTAAGATCTGCTGAGTTATAAGTACCTGCAACCTTGCTAGTAGCTGTTGCCGCTGGAGTAGCTTTTGAAGTTGATGTTGAAGTTGTTGTTGAGGCGTTAAGAGCAGCGAGCTTTCCCTCCCAGACAGCTTGAGCGCCGGTATGTCCTGTGAGGAAGGTAAGACCAAGAACTGCAATCGCTGCAATAACTGTTGAGTGTCCAAGGGGAGTGACAACTCGTGAACGACGACCCTTTGTAGAGCGATACCAAATGAGAGTAAGTACCATCAAGATAAATGCAGCGAATGTGAGAAGTGATGCGTAATCTGCATGCTTGACAGGGGTTCCAATCTTTTCTGCAAGCGCTTCTCCGGATTGCTTTGCAACCAGAACTGCAGCAGATCCGAGAACAATTCCAACTGTAGTGATAAAGGAATATTGACTCTTGAGCTTAGGCATATAGATAAGAGCGATGAGCGCGGTTGCAGCTAGCGGAAGAATTACGACTGCGAAGTGGACGATGAGAGCATGAACAGGTAAGCCTGAGATTGTGTACAAGAGTGATTCCATGTCCTTATTAAGACACATCTCAGTCAAAATTCAGGCATAGAAATCTGTGAAATTGCCGATAACATGGGCAAATGCGTTCACACCTCGTCATTGCAACTGGGCTGGCTCTCGCTGCATCCCTGATGCCCGCCTCTGCTGAGACTCTCAATGCGGATCAGAAGATGGTTCTGATAAAGACTATTGGCGGAACGATTTCACCCAAGTCAGTTCTTGCATCCGATAACGGCCTGATAAGTGCGCATAACATGATGTACAACCATAGTGTCACAATTTATGATGCAAATAAGGCAGAGCTGATTGCAACGATTCCAGACACTGTGGTTCTCTCAGATTTCGGTTACTCAAAATATTCGGGAAGCTATAAAGGCGCACCTGTCGAAGGCGCGTACTCTCCCGATGGAAAGTACCTCTATTTCACTAACTATGCGATGTACGGAAAAGGTTTGAATAAAGAGGGTCATGACACCTGCTCTCCTGCATCAGGGTACGACACCAGCTTTCTCTCTCGTGTTAATTTAGAGAGCATGAAGATAGATGCAGTATTTCCAGTGGGATCAGTCCCCAAGGTTGTGAAGGTAACTCCGAATAACAAATACATCCTTGTCAGTAATTGGTGTTCATATGAAGTAACCGTTATCTCGGTCGAAAGCGGCAAGACGGTAAAGTCAATCAAAATTGGGCGATATCCACGTGGAATCGCCATCACTGACGATAGTCACTATGCCTATGTGGCCGAGATGGGTGGATCCAATGTGCATCGCATTGATTTGTCGGATTTCTCCAAGACCCTCATCCCAGTGGGTGCAAATCCTCGCGCAATTGTCCTATCTCCTGATGGAACCAAGATGTACATCACTATGAACGTTTCTGGAAAAGTTCAGGCGTGGGATCTAACCAATATCAAGTCAATTAAGAGCGTGAAGACTGGAGAAGCTGCTCGTAGCTTGGATATATCAAGTGATGGTTCAGCTCTCTTTGTCGTAAATTTCAATAGCGATACCGTTTCCAAAGTTCGTGCATCAGATATGAGAGTGCTGCAGACGATCAAGGTCTGTAACGAGCCAATTGGCGTTACATATGACTCTTCAACAAACCGCACCTGGGTGGCTTGTTATGGGGGAGCGCTCAAGGTCTTTGATAATAAGTAGCAATAATCCCTAGAGAAATCGACGCCCAATAAGTACCCTCTCATTCATGGGATATGACTACAAAGATAAAGTTATTGTTATTACAGGTGGCGCAGGTGGAATTGGTTCACATTTAGCTCGAGATTTCGCCTCGCACGGAGCGAAGATGATTCTTCTCGATCTCAATCAGAAGCGACTTGATGCTTTAGTGGCAGAACTTCCGGGAACCGGACATGACTCTATCTCTCTTGATTTAACAGATCGTTCAGCAATCGCCTCTGCTGTTCAGCAGATTAGCGAAAAATATGGCCATATCGATGTCTTGATTCCCAATGCGGCGATTACCACTACGGATCGATTCGATGTGAGAAGCATCGAGAGCATTGAGTATGAGCTCGATATTAATCTTCGTTCCCCGCTTTTGATTATTCGCTCATGTATCGACCTCTTAAAGAAATCAGCGGATGCTCGCATCATTACTACCGTCTCGCTCGGTGGAATCTTCCCGCTAGGTGAAACGCCCATGTACACAGTCTCTAAGTTCGGTTTGCGTGGAGCGATGCTCTCTCTCAGCATGGACTTTGCATCCAAGGGAATCAAAGTTGGATCTGTCATGCCTTCTGCGACCGATACCCCTATGTTGCAACGCGAGGCAGTTGAAGGCGGAAACTCACTTCAATTTATGGATCCACCACAGAAGACTGCAGATGTCGTGAAAGCATTTAAGAAGATGCTCGATAAGCCACGTTTTGAGGTTTATCCAAAGCCGAGCGAATCATGGCTTGTTCGCATCGTGATGGTCGTCCCTAGTGCGCTTCCCAAGTTAATGCCCCTCTTTGTAGGCAAGGGAGATCGCGGCCATAAGCGATACTTAAAGGAACTTCAATCACGCGGGATTGCGCGAGAAGTGAATGGAGTGTGGGAACTTATCGAATAAGAGATTGATAAGTATCTTCATCTACCTCGGGCCAATCAAAGCGATCGCGCAAGATTGTTAGGTAGTTGAGATACGTCTCAACTTCTATGTAATTCGTATGTCGAGGGCTATCGATATATTGATGCCCGCCGGCTAAATCAGGGTTATCCGACTTACGAAGCTCCAGAAGCTCTGGATAGTGAACTCCACTTTCTTTCGCTCTGATATCGATGACGACCATCTGCGCCATCTCATCGAATCTTCGATATGCGGCATCGGCAAACTCTGCATAACCAATGAAGTAGAGATTCGGGTGCTTGCGAGAGAAGATGCGCAAATAGAGCTGTGGGCGCCCATCTCGCCATTCATCTTCGCCTTGTTCGAGATATGGAACCGAGTATGAGTACCCCGTTGCCAGAACTATCAGATCAAGTTTTTCATGTGTGCCATCTTTAAAGGTGACCCCATCTTCAGTGATGTGATCGATGTCAGGCTTAGCAATCAGATCACCGTGACCCAAGTGATGAAGCACTTGAGTATTCATAATCGGGTGGGATGCCAATAAATCATGATCTGGTTTTGGTAAGCCATAACGAGTGAGATCTCCAACGAGAGTATCGATCATCTTGGTGACGTCACCACTAATGGATACGCCCTTGGGTGGTTGTATCTTTCCTGAAATCAGCGCATCTGTTGGAACGCCAAAGATGTACTTTGGAATAAATCGATATCCACGACGCACAGAGAGGAATGCTTGATCAGCATGCGTTGCAGCATCTGATGCAATGTCTACACCTGAATTTCCCGCGCCCACGATGAGAACACGCTTCCCATCAAACTCTGATGCGTCGCGGTATTCGACAGAGTGGATGATTTTGCCTTTAAAGCTCTCTTCGCCCTGAATATGGGGGCGATTGGAGTGCCATGTCACGCCAGTGGCGTTGATAAGGCCTTCATAGATTTGTTCTTCTCCATTCGAGAGAGAAATGTTCCAGCGACCATCTTCGAGAGGCTGCGCGTTCTCAACCCCCACACCAAAGGTAACTCTGCGCTTAAGATCATATTTGTCAGCAAAGCTTCGAATGTAATCGCGAATCTGATCCCATGATGGGTAATCAGGATATTCCTTTGGCATTGGATAGCCATAGAAACCACTTGTGTACTTTGAAGAAATGAAGTGGCATGAGTCGTACATAGGCGTGTCGGGATTATCCATGTCCCAGATGCCGCCGACATTTCCATTGCGCTCATACCAATCAAATGGAACGCCTTCTTTGATAAGCGCGCGAGCCATCACTAGACCTGCAGGGCCTGCACCTACAAGGCAGTACTTCTTGGTGTAGTTGATCTTTGGCATCGATACATCGCTCTCTTTACGGGAGCGCAATTGCGTAGATGCCAACTTTGCATAGACCACTGGCTTATTTCTCTTAATTCGTATGCCATTGATGATTCCAGCTATTGTGACCACTAATAGCAAGAGCGGAACTAAATTAATAAGAGTGTTATCTGTGCCTGTAAGTGTGTTGTAGTGAAGTGCAGCGAGGATGAAAGCTGCCATCAAGCCAATAAAACCAATGATGGGAGCAACTAAGCCTGCCCACCATGTGCGATCTTTGCGCTTCCAGAAGAATGCTACGACTGAGAGCGATGCGAAGGCTTGAAGTGCAACGATTCCCAGAGTTCCCACTGCGATAAGGCTCGCCGCAAAAACTTTATAAGGATCAGCCCCACCGACTGCAAATGAGATGGCCACTGCAGATGTCACTCCGGTAATAGCGATACTTGCAATATGTGGGCTAAAGAAATCTTTATGGTATTCGCCGAATACATGAGGGGCGATATTTTCACGACCCAGTGCGAAGAGATAACGGCTGGCAGCATTATGAAGGGCTGAATATCCTGCAAGAACGCTAGTGCAGAGCAGTACAGCACCTATGTCGTAGAGAATTTCTCCACCATATTGATTGAGAAGATTAAGAACGAAGACTCCGCCATCTGCAGTTGCTTGTGAATTGAGCTTATCCGTACCCGTAGCACCAATGATCATCCAGGTAGTTATGACATAGAAAATGCCGACTGAAACCACAGCGATATAGGTAGCGCGAGGAATGCTTCGCTCAGGATTCTTAGTCTCTTCCCCATAAAGCGCTGCGGATTCAAATCCGATAAAGCTTGTAAATGCGATCAGAGCCGCAATGCCGAAAGGCCCTGATGTCGCTGCTTTAAAAGTAAAGGATTCTGTTGGAAATGCAGCGAACCCTTTCTGTGAAAGTACGATGATTTCAAAGACGACAAGTACTGCAAATTCAGCAATCATTAAGAAGCCGAGAATTTTTGCTGAGAGATCCACAGATCGATAACCCAAGAGAGCCACAATCACGACTCCAATTGCAGAGAGAATCGGCCAAGGAATATCGACCGCCGCTGCAGAGAAGATCAGCTCATGCATAAAGTAACCAAAGGCGCCTGCAAGACCACAAGTCATCGCTGTATATGAAGTGAGAGCGAGGTAGGCGGCACCGACTCCAATATCTTTTCCGAGCGCTCTCGAGATATAGGTGTAGAAGGCTCCGGTGTTTACAACTCGACGGCTCATCGCCGCATATCCGGTAGAGAAGCAGATGAGAACGAGAGCGGCAACTAAGTAGGCAACAGGAAGGCCAACCCCATTTCCATAAACAACTGCAAGCGGAACATTTCCGATCATTGCCGCAAGTGGTGCAGCTGCTGCGATGACGAGGAAGACGATTCTCTGAGTTGAAAGCGTTCTGCGATCACGGATGAGGGCGGTAGATGCCTTGCGCTCTTTCTTCGATTTCATGGAAGCGAGTGTGCCAGCAAGGTTTGGTGCACACTAGAGAGTTTGAGATATTTCTTGTGAGGCGGGTCGGGCTCGAACCGACGACGACCGAATTATGAGTTCGGGGCTCTAACCAACTGAGCTACCGCCTCCAGTATTACTGGATGTGTGCAGATTCTATAGGGCTAAGCGTGAGCCTCTGCCCACGCACCTTCTAGAGTTTGAGTGAAGGCCTCGAGAGGCTGAGCGCCTGAGATGCCATATTTCATATCAATAACAAAGAACGGGACCCCTGTAGCGCCGAGTTGCGTCGCCAGAGTGCGATCTGCAAGCACCTCATCTCGGAAAGTGTCCGCGTCTAATACCTTTATCACTTCACTCTCATCGATTCCGATTGACTTCGCAACAGAGATGAGATCCTGACGTGAGAAGAGCGGCAGCGATTGTTCAAAGTAGGCCGAGTACATTGCTTCTAGGAGTGCATCTTGCTTATCGATTGTCGCTGCCCATAAAAGCAATCGATGAGCATCAAATGTATTGCCTGAGAGTGTCTCATCCAGGTTGTAACAAAGACCTTCTCCATCGGCGATGGCGCAGACATTTGCCTGCATCTCTCTCACCTTTTCAGTTGGCATCTGATATTTCTCAGCAAGGTAATCTGCTGTAGGTACCGTTGAAGAAATATCTGGTTGGAGTTGAAATGCTCGATGTCGAATGGTTACTTGATCTCGATGCTCAAATAATGAGAGGGCCTTCTCTAGGCGACGCTTGCCGATAAAGCACCAGGGGCAGACAACGTCTGACCAGACATCAATAATCATAACTGCGAGTTTAACAGTCGAGCGAGTTACTTGGATTTCTTACTGACGGGACCGGTTGACGTGCGAACAATGAGGTCGGGCTTGATTCTCAAGAGCTGCGGAGAGTTGGTTCCCCGTTTTCCTTCGAGTCGCGTTGTAAGCAGCTCAAAGCCCAATCGCCCCATTTCAAAGAGTGATTCCTTCACGGAAGTGAGATTTGTAAGGTGTAGCTGAGCAAATTGTGAATCGTCATATCCGATCACAGATATATCTTCTGGAACTCGTAGCCCCTGCTCCTTCAACTTCGCAAGAACTCCCATGGCAATTAAGTCATTTGCTGCATAAATAGCAGTGGGGCGGTCCGTCGATTTCAATATCTCTTCTGTGCAGTCATAACCAGCTTCCTGAGACCAATGACCTTCCAAAACTCGAGCGCTAGCTGACAACTTACGTTTTCTCATCTCAGCCACAAATGCCTTACTGCGATAAGCAGGACCATCATCTGTACCACCAGAGATATGAACTATCTTCTTGTGGCCATAGCTGGTGAGATGATCTACTACTAAGTAAGCTGCAAAGGCTTCATCAGTTGCGACAACATCAAAATCGGTAATCAGATTTGAAGGCGTGTGGCCGATAATGACTAAGGGAAGGTTTCGAGATGCAGCTCGAAGCTCATCTGGAGTTGTTCGTAGCGATGAACAGATAAGTCCATCAATCATTTGGCTACGAATATTTTTGATGCTTTCAATCTGGCGTGACTTCATAATCTGAGGACGTTGATTCAACTCGTCAGAGAGAAATCCGCTATTACCAATGAGAATCTTGTAATCGGAATCTGAACTTGCGCTCTCAACACCGTAGAAGAGATATGCGTAGTAAGGGTTATGAATATCTGTAAGAACGACGCCGATACTTTTTGTATGGGTAGATTTAAGTCGGCGGGCCGATTCATTGGGCTGGTATCCCAATTTCTCAGCAGCTTTGAGTACCGCTTTTCTACTTTGATCACTGACCTTAGGGGAGTCCTGAAAGACCAACGAGGCGAGTGATCTCGAAACTTTCGCTAGCTCGGCTACATCATTGAGCGTAGGAGCGCGTTTCATATAGACACGTTATCAAACCGTTATCGGAAAATGATAGGAAAATTCTTGACCCTGGCCTCTCTCTACGGTTGAGTGCTCTCGTTGGAACGTTCCAACAAAGATGCCTAGGAGGCGGCAATGATGGTTAATGGAGCTATTGAGGGTGCTTCATTTCTCCTTATTTGCCCATCGTTGGAACGTTCCAAAGATAATTCGAAAAGGTGCAACTGATGTCCGGCAAGACTCTTACTCCCCGAATTAGCCGTAGAGATCGTCAAGGCAAATATGCCTTCTGGCTCCTGCTACCCAGCGCAATTGGCTTCGCTCTCTTTTACATTTATCCAACCATTCGCGGAATTGCTCTGAGCTTTACCGACACTATCGATCTCGGAAACCCAGGCAATAATGTTGGATTCGCGAATTACATCAAAGCGTGGCACGACCCAATTTTCTGGAATGCCGTTCGTGTCACCCTCCAATATGTAGTGATCAATATTGGTTCGCAGACAATTCTTGCACTGGGTCTTGCAGTTGCCATTGATCGCCTTACATCGGCAACGTGGATCCGCATCGCACTCCTGATGCCATGGTTGATTCCTGGTGTATCGGCCGCAATGTTGTATCGCTGGATTCTCAATCCACTTGTGGGAGTGATCAACCAGGTTGCAAATATCTTCGGGAGCCAGGGTTGGCTCTTCTTTGGATCCGAGACAATGGCGATGCCAACAGTTGCTCTGGTCAATACATGGC
>CANGLK010000014.1 GCA_947454735.1 Candidatus Nanopelagicaceae bacterium | reverse complement strand
TGCGTGAAGACATCAAAGCTTGCATCGACTCACTTCCTCGATAGCCTGCCAACTTCAGGTGATGCTGCAACTGGCCATGGCTTCCGCGATCTCGACCTTGAGAAGCAGGTCCTTGAACTCACTCGCACACTGGGAATCGGCGCACAGTTCGGTGGAAAGTACTTCTGCCATGATGTTCGCGTAGTTCGCCTTCCCCGCCACGGCGCATCACTTCCGATTGCGATTGCGGTCTCTTGCTCTGCAGATCGCCAGGCGAAGGCGAAGATCACCAAGGATGGAATCTTCCTCGAGCAGTTAGAGACCGATCCTGTTCACTTCATGCCTGAGACAACCGATTCACATCTCGACGATAACGTGGTGAAGATTGACCTTAATCAGCCGATGGATGCAATTCGCGCCGAACTTTCGAAGTACCCAGTAAAGACTCGCGTCTCATTGACCGGCACAATCGTCGTTGCTCGCGATATCGCTCATGCTCGAATTAAGGCGATGCTGGATGATGGCAAACCTATGCCGGATTACATGAAGAACCATGCCGTCTATTACGCAGGTCCTGCCAAGACTCCCACTGGATATGCATCAGGTTCATTTGGGCCAACTACAGCTGGCCGCATGGACTCGTATGTCGATTACTTCCAGGCGCATGGTGGCTCACATGTGATGCTCGCAAAGGGCAATCGCTCAAAGGCTGTTACAGATGCTTGTGAAAAGCACGGTGGTTTCTATCTTGGATCTATCGGTGGACCAGCAGCTCGCTTGGCTCAGGATTGCATTAAAAAGGTTGAAGTTCTCGACTTTGAAGATTTGGGAATGGAAGCTGTCTGGAAGATCGATGTTGTGGACTTCCCGGCATTTATCGTTGTAGACGATAAGGGCGATGATTTCTTCGCCGAGACAATGCGTCCGCTCACGATTGGCAAGAAGCCTTAATCTCTTATCGTGGCTTAGTAGTAGTGCGAGCCCTTGAACTTCGCCCAGGCTTTACATGGTGTGCTGTAACGAAGATCGATGTAATGAAGTCCCCAACGAATCTGGGTGACGGCGTTGGTGCGCCAATCTGTTGAAATCACTTCCATCTTTGTAGCTGGGAGCGCCTGAGCAATTCCATGTGCACCTGAACGGTAGTTATGAGCCTTGTAATTCCAGTGGCTCTCTTTCGTCCAGAGGCGGTTGAGACAGCTGTACTGATCATCGCCCCATGAATACTGCTCTTGCATGATGGTGCGAGCGATGTACTTGGCGCCAGTCGCTGTGCGAGCGAGCTCTACCTGACGGGCCATCGCCGCAACCTTGGCCATCTCTGAAATCGGAGTGGCAACGCTCTGATTGAGATCGATATCCTTTGAAATCGTCAGGCTAGCCGCCGGACCTTCAGGGAGATTGAGGCGGGTCGTCGTTGGGAAGTCGAGGCCGTTGGCAGTTGGCTCGGCGATAGCGAGAATCAGAGTCGCGGCGACGAGAGCCCAGACGCTGCGCTTGCTTGAAAAATACTTTCGAACTGACATCGTTGTAACTCACCCCGCTTCCGTAGCCTCTAATCGCACGCCCTTGTGGCTTCTGCTGGGCTATAGAGTTCCAACCAGCGGGGCATCTCGCAAATTTTTCCCCGCGTGAGTCGGAAATTCTCAGGAAGTGTGAGGAATGGGGATAAGTAAAAGTGCTGGTCAGGTAGGGCAAAGTCCCATATGTCCGATTTGTGACTGTGAGATTTAAGAGAGGTGCTTTTTAGGCGATTGGGCCTTCGAGCATCTCGGTCACAAGAGCTGCAATCGGAGAGCGCTCACTCCGGGTCAGAGTGATGTGGGCGAAGAGCGGATGGCCCTTCAAAGTTTCGACCACTGCGACGACTCCATCATGGCGACCGACCCGCAAGTTATCTCGCTGAGCCACATCATGAGTCAAGACGACCCGGGAATTTTGGCCGATGCGGGAGAGCACGGTTAAGAGCACGCCCCGTTCGAGAGATTGCGCCTCATCAACGATGACAAATGAATCATGGAGTGAACGTCCGCGAATATGGGTGAGGGGAAGGACCTCAACAAGTCCGCGAGCAAGAATTTCATCGATCACATCCTGACTCACCAAGGCGCCAAGAGTGTCAAAGACTGCCTGCGCCCACGGAGACATCTTCTCCCCTTCACTTCCCGGCAGATATCCAAGCTCTTGACCGCCAACGGGATAGAGCGGACGGAAGATAACGACCTTCTTGTGAAGGCGCTTCTCCATTACTGCTTCGAGGCCCGCGCAGAGAGCGAGAGCAGATTTACCGGTACCTGCACGTCCGCCGAGAGAGACGATTCCAATGGATTCATCTAAGAGAAGATCGAGCGCGATGCGCTGTTCTGCTGAGCGACCATGAAGGCCAAAGGCTGATCGGTCACCCCGAACTAATTGAAGCCGCTTATCAGAAGTGACCTTGGCGAGAGCGCTCCCCTTCTCCGAGTGGAGAACGATTCCTGTATGAACCGGGAGGGTGTGGGCTGATTCATGTTCAGCGAAATCAGAGGAGTAGAGCTCATCGATGATCTGGTGGCCAACGGAAAGCTCTTCGATGCCTGTCCATCCGCTCGAGGAGACTAATTCTGCGAGGTACTCCTGGGCCTCAACGCCGACCGATGATGCCTTGACTCTCAGTGGCAGGTCTTTAGTTACCAAGACAACTTTCTTGCCCTCAGACATCAAGTTCTTTGCCACAGTCAGAATGCGAATATCGTTATTTCCATCCCGTAGAAAGCTCGACGGAAGCGAGCTGGTATCAGAGTGATTGAGCTCAACTGTCAGTATTCCACCCTCTTCGTTGAGGCGAATTGGCTTATCGAGTCGACCATGTTCGATACGAAGATCATCAAGGGCACGCAGCGCAGCTCGAGCAAAGTAACCAAGTTCGGGGTGGTCCCGCTTCGTCTCAAGCTCGCCGATGACCACTATTGGAATGACAACCTCATGCTCTTCAAACTTATTGAGGGCGCCGGGATCTGCAAGCAATACTGAAGTATCAAGAACATAGGTTGTCAGCATCGTTAAACGATACGCCGGTCGAATGTGGCTCAAACTCCGACACACCTCATGATTTTCAGATGTAATCGAATGTTAACTTTCTCGCTAACTACTTACCTAGTCGGCTAATCCTTCGCGCCGACTACTTACCTAGTCGGCGGTCGCGCAATGAGTAATCACGGAGGGCTCGCAAGAAATCGACGCGACGGAAATCTGGCCAGTAGGCCTCGCAGAAGTAGAACTCAGAGAGCGCTGATTGCCACAAGAGGAAGCCGCCAAGGCGCTGCTCCCCCGAAGTTCTGATGAGGAGGTCGGGATCTGGTTGGCCAGCTGTGTAGAGGTGGCGCGCAATTGCATCGCCATCGAGTTCGGCCGCTGCCTCGGTCAAACTTCGACCCTCCTTCGCCTCTTCAAGGAGGAATCCTTTTACTGCATCAATGATCTCGCGGCGGCCGCCATAACCGATTGCAACATTGACCTGAAGATGTGATTCGGCGCAGCCGGGAAGGTTGGCAAGTTTCTCGGCAAGTGGCTCAGGCAAAACATCAAGCGCCCCGACCGCTTTAATACTCCAACGCTTTCGAGCAGAAAGGTCATCGACAATCTCGCTAATGACGTGAATCAAGGTCTCGACCTCTTCAGCGCTTCGCTTGAAATTATCGGTCGAGAGCATCCAGAGCGTTACTACTTCGACTTGAGTCTCTTCGCACCAGCCCAAGAGGTCTGCGATTTTCTGCGCTCCACGCTTATGGCCATAAGGATCGGTTGGATCGGGATTCTGCTTCGCCCAACGTCGGTTGCCATCGAGGGTCACGCCGATATGTCGAGGGGTACGTGCGAAATCGAGATTCTTAACAATCCGCCACTCGTAGAACGGGTAGAGGAGCGATTTGATCTGGTTACGAGTACTTCTTAACAATTTTCCGCTCCGCCACAAATGAAGCAAATGGGATTGTGCCAGCTGCAATAAGGGCGATGATCGATTTCAGTGACATCCGCTTTGAAACGCCAAGTTGGAGCACAGTCAATATATAGGCGATGTAGAAGTAGCCGTGAGCTATTGGGACTGCAATGAGGAAGCGATGGGTATCTACGATGTGGGTGAAATGTCGAACGGGCATATATGCGAAGAAGAGAAGGAGGAGATTAATGCCGCAGATAATGGCCATGATTCGAAAGCGACCTAATTGAGTCTTCATGCTCTCACTCTAACTGGCCTCGGCCTGCTCGTCACGGCGCTTATAGAAAGGCGCCCAGAGAACGAGAATTGCCATAAACCACCAGATGACGACATAAGAGATGTGCTGCCAGTAGTAACCCGGAGTACCTCCCTTCGGCAGGGCGATCGCGATACGGGTACGGCTGGCCTCACCTACGCGGGTATTTTCAGAGGTTGCTGAGATAAAGCCGTCATAGAGCTGGAACTCAGATGTTGAGGTTAAGAGGCTGCTATCGAGGCGAGAAATTTGCGAAGGGGTATTTGCGGCACGATCTTCAAATTGGCTTGGGTAGATAACGCCAGTGATTTCAACTTGATTGGCCATCACGATTGCAGGTTCTGTGAAGCGCTCACTCCATAAACCCCGGAGAACGAGGATTGCCGATTCTGTATCAACCTGCAGAAGCGCGACCTCCCAATCCGCAACCTTTCCATCAGCTCCGATTTGATTGGGAGCTTTGTAGTTAGCGATGTAGTGGCCAGATGTTGCGACCGTTTTTCCAAATGCTCCGACCGGAAGCGAGCCTTGTGGCGATGTGAGATCGGCAAGATTGTAGATACGTTGGTCTTGAATTGGCTCGGCTTTGAGAGATGCTGAGAGTTCGCGGGCTCGATCTAGTTGCCAGAGGCCAAGAGAGATAAAGATTGCAGCGAGCGCAAGAACGGCTAGCGCTGTCGCGAACTTCTTAATTTTCTGAATTTTCCTCGCGCTGTGCAAGACGGTTATATCGCTTATAAAAGCTACGCAAGAGAAGCGCAGTTGCTGTGACAAGAATGATCATTGTCAGCGAGCCAGCGATACCCATATCAACATCTTTATTCATGAGACGATTCTCCCATGTCGAGTGATAACTTCCAAGGTGAATCAGAACCCACCGATACCTTCGACTTTAGAGATCGTTATGGAGTTCGCCCTGAGCGCGCATGGGTTCCATATGCCCTGAGTTTTGCAATTATCGGTGGGGCTTGGTTGTTGTGGGCGGGACTTCATCAAGCCGATCCAGCAATCTCTTACTCGCTCATTGCATTTAATAATGATGATCCACGCAATACAGAGCTTCGATACACGATTAATCGTCGCGATCCATCTCGTGAAGCAACCTGCGTTGTTGCCGCACGTGATATCGACAAGGTAATTGTCGGCCAGCTAGATGACCAGATTCCTGCAGCAAGCGGCGCGATCGAGCGCACAGTGACCATTCCTTCACGCGCAGATGCGGTCAATGCAGGCGTGACCACCTGTTATCTCAATTAGCCCCTCCCTAGTATTCTTTCCCGCTATGAGCGCACAACAGACTTGGTTAACTCAGGAAGCAGCAGATCGCCTCGCTGCAGAACTCGCACACCTTGAAGGTGAAGGTCGTAAAGAGATCACTGCAAAGATCGAAGCTGCCCGCGCCGAAGGTGACCTTAAGGAAAATGGCGGCTATCACGCGGCTCGTGATGAGCAGGGCAAGATGGAGGCTCGTATCCGTCAGCTCAAGCAGATGCTAGAGAGCGCTCATATTGGAACTCCTCCAGCAAGTGCTGATGGCAAGGTCGGTGCGGGCATGGTTGTTACCGCACTCATTGCTGGCGATGAGATGAAGTTCCTTCTAGGTTCACGTGAAATCGCATCTGGCGATATCGATGTTTATTCAGAGAAGTCACCACTCGGAGCTGCAGTACTGGGCGCAGAGATTGGTGCAACAGTTTCATACACAGCGCCTAACGGTCGTGAAATTAAGGTTGAGATTAAAGCAGCTGAGTTCTTCGCTTAATAGCGGCCACGGCTGATGACTACTTCGCATCCAACTTTTCCACCATACTCGTTTGAGGAGGCTGGTCGTGAGGCTGCAACTTCGCTCATTAAATATGGCGATGACCCAGATCAGATTTTGGAGTTCTACGGCGAGAGTAACTTAGAAAAACCTACTCTCTTACTGATTCACGGTGGCTACTGGAGAAATCTCTTCGACCGCGAACATATGCGCCCGCTCGCTGTGGCGCTAGCAAAAGAAGGCTTTACCGTCGTCCTTCCTGAGTTTCGACGGGAGGCAGGTGCTCCAGAGAGAACACTTCGCGATCTCGCCTTTGCTATCTCAACTTTAGAAGAGACCAGATTGACCGTAATCGGTTACTCGAGCGGTGGCCATCTTGCGCTGCTCTTGGCCGATAAATTTCCCAATATTAAGAGCGTGATTGGACTTGCTCCAGTGACTGATATGGCAGAAAGTGAGCGTCTAGCGCTAGGTAGAGGCGCCGTCCTCGAATGGCTTGGATGCAGCTCTGAGATACGTCCAGAACTTGATCCGATGCTTCGCCCGCCTATCTCTGCGAAGACCCACTTTATTCATGGAGATCAGGATGAACGAGTTCCGCTAGAACTTTCTCAGAAGTATCAAGCTGCGATGAAAAAGCATGGCAAGAGCGTGAGCTTAGATGTGCTCGAAGGCGTATCGCATTTTCAAATGATGGATATTCCTAGCCCTACATTTACCGCAATCCTCAGATCAATTAATTAGAGGCGTTACGGTATTTGCGCAGACTCAACGGAATAAAGATTGCCATAATGACAACCATATAAACCAATGAGGTCGTTAGTGGATGCTCACTTGGAAATGATCCAGCTGTTGCACCAAATTGATTCTTTAGACCGAATAACTCACGGCAAGCAGCAACCATCGTTGAAACTGGATTCCACTCAGCAAAGTATTGAAGTGCGCGTGGCATTCCTGTTGTTGGAGCAAAAGCATTGGAAAGGAATGTCAGAGGGAACGTCACGATAAAGCTGACGTTCTGCACTACTCGCGCATCAGATGCTGAAAGTCCAACAAGGGCTCCAACCCATGAGAGGGCGTAGCCAAAGAACAAGAGGAATAAGAAGCCGAGAGCAACATTTCCGAGTCCACCACTTGGTCGCCACCCGACAACATAGCCAGCAATTCCCATAACGGTAAGAACAACAATATTGAGAAGTGAATCTCCCAAGGTGCGACCGATCACGAGTGCGGATTGTGAAATTGGAAGTGATCTAAATCGATCAATCAAACCTTTCTTCATATCTTCTGCAAGACCTGAGGCAGTTCCTGCCAATGTAAATGCAACTGTCTGCACAAAAATTCCAGGCATCAGAAGTTGAACATACCCACCTGGTTGACCGGTATTGATGGAACCGCCGAATACGTAGCGAAAGAGAAGTACAAACATCACCGGCTGAATAGTGGAGAAGATAAGCACCTCAGGCACACGTGTCAGTAGGCGCAATTGGCGCTGAGTAATGATCAGGGTGTCACGGAAAGCGCTCATTTGGCCTCCTCCTTTACTTCTGCTGCATGGCCTGTAAGAGAGAGGAATACATCATCGAGGGAAGGACGCTTGAGTCCAACATCGAGCGGATGAATCCCTGCGCTATCGAGCGCTTTAAGAACTTCAAAGAGCGCTTGTGAACCAGTTGACACCGGTGCTGAAATCATTCGGATTCCTTCATCAAGTGAAGCCTTGTTCCCACTGACTGTTGAAACAATCTCGACCGTCTTGGGGATATTGGATGCATCTACAACTACCTCGAGGCGCTCTCCACCGACCTGCTTCTTCAATGCATCAGATGTACCTCGAGCAATGACTTTTCCGGTATCAATAACGGCAATCTCATCTGCCAATTGATCGGCCTCTTCAAGATATTGAGTTGTCAGAAGAAGTGTCACTCCACCTTTAACAAGTTCTTGAATTACTCCCCACATCTCCTGGCGACCGCGTGGGTCAAGGCCAGTTGTTGGTTCATCGAGGAAGAGAATCTTTGGTTTCACGATAAGTGAGGCTGCGAGGTCGAGGCGACGACGCATTCCGCCTGAATAAGTTTTGATTGGGCGCTTCGCTGCCTCTGTCAGACTGAAGCGCTCGAGCAATTCATTTGCGCGAGCGACAGCGTTCTTCTTTCCTAAATGATAGAGCTCGCCGAACATTACGAGATTGTCATAGCCGGTGAGAATTTCATCTACAGCTGCATATTGACCTGATAGTCCAATTACTTCGCGAACTTTCTCAGGATTCTTTATAACATCAATACCAGCAACGGTTGCGCGACCTGAATCTGGGCGCAATAAAGTCGACAAGATGCGGACAGTTGTTGTTTTTCCTGCACCATTGGGTCCAAGTACGCCTAATACAGTGCCCTCTTCAACATCGAGGTTGAGGCTATCGAGTGCGCGTACCTTGCCCTTGTCATAGGTCTTTACGAGTTCTTCGGCGATTATTGACTTCACGGAGTAAACTTAGTCATCTATGGATACATCACACAATACAAATGCACCTGCCAAAGAACACTCGCACCGCGAGATCATGATCATTCTCGGTGGATTGATGACGGGAATGCTCCTTGCAGCCCTCGATCAGACCATCGTTTCAACAGCTCTGAAGAGCATCGTCGAAGACTTTAATGGCCTCGACCACTACACCTGGGTTGTCACCGCATACCTTCTGACTTCAACTGCTTCAACGCCACTCTACGGAAAGATCTCTGACCTCTACGGTCGCAGAATCGTCTTCCAGTTTGCGATTGTTACCTTCTTACTAGGTTCATTCCTCGCTGGTGCTTCTCAGAATATGACTCAGCTCATTGCTACGCGTGCTATCCAGGGCCTTGGCGCTGGAGGTTTGATGGCACTGACATTCGTCATCATCGGAGATATCGTCCCTCCACGTGAGCGCGGCCGTTACCAAGGTTACTTCGGTGCAGTGTGGGGTCTTTCATCTGTAGCTGGCCCATTGCTCGGTGGCTTCTTCTCTGACCACTCCCATATCCTCGGTATTACAGGATGGCGATGGATCTTCTACATCAACCTTCCATTTGGTATCGCAGCACTTGCCATTACATCTGCGGTACTCCATATTCCAAAGATCAAGCGCGAGCACAATATCGACTACGTAGGTGCACTCCTGCTCGTCTCATCAGTGACTACGACGCTCCTCTCTGTCTCCGTTTACGGACCACAAAATGGCTGGACAGATATTCATACTGAGCTCTACCTAGCTATTGGTCTCGCACTTGCTGCGATCTTTATCTGGTGGGAGTCGAAAGCAACTGAGCCAATTCTTCCGCTCCACCTCTTTAAGAATCACACCTTCTCACTTACATCAATTCTCGGTTTGATTATTGGTGCTGGCATGTTCGGTGCGATTGTTATGTTGCCTCTCTACATGCAGGTCGTAAAGGGTTACTCAGCAACATCTGCAGGACTCAAGTTAATTCCATTGATGCTCGGAATCGTTTCGACTTCTATTGTCAGCGGAAAGTTAATTACCAAGCACGGTCATTACAAGCGTTATCCAATTATGGGTACAGCTCTCATGACAGTCGGAATCCTTGCAATGTACTCACTTCAAATTGATACTCCTTATTGGAAGCTATCTATCTTCGCAATCATGGTTGGTGCTGGCCTTGGTCTCTCAATGCAGACCATCGTTATCGCGCTGCAGAACTCAGTGGATTTCAAGGATATGGGCGTCGCAACAAGCGCGAATACCTTCTTCCGCTCACTTGGCTCTGTATTTGGAACTGCCCTCTTTGGTGCAATTCTGACAAACCGACTAGCCCATTACATGGCTGGCAATTTCGCTTCATTGGCATCAACAAATCCTTCAGCTCTTGCTGGCATTGATGCCGCCAAGATCAAGGAGATTCAGAGCAACACATCGGTAATCAAGACTCTTCCAGCCGATGTACAAAATGCTGTACTTGATGCATTTGTCCACTCGTTCCATATTGTCTTTATTGTCGCAGCGCCTGTCGTTGCAGTGGGATTCTTTGTTGCGCTCTTCCTGCGCGAGACTCCACTTCGCACTAATAAAGATTATGCAGCTGCTCGTGAAGATGCTGCCGGCGAAGCGCTCGGTTAATTCTTAATCGAATCAAAGACAGGAACCCCCTTCGCGAATTTCCTCGTGAAGTAGGGGTTCTTGTCTTTGCCTCTTTCTTTGTTGCAGTCGGCTTTGGAATCATTGCTCCAACCTTGCCGCTCTTTGCGCGCTCCTTCGGAGTAAACAATGCGCAAGTTGGTTCGATCATCTCTGCCTTTGCATTTGCTCGCTTCGCAAGTGGTCTTATCTCAGGAAAGCTTGTCGATAAATTCGGCGAGAGACTTGTCTATTCAATAGGTATTGGATTCGTTGCTATCTCATCTGCAGCTGCAGCGATGGCGCAGTCATATTCACAGTTACTTCTCTTCCGTGCCGCAGGTGGTCTTGGCTCATCGATGTTCTCTGTAGCCGCAGGTTCACTCCTACTGCGTGTCACAAGTGATCATCAACGCGGGCGCGCACAATCTCTTTATAACGGCTCATTTCTTATTGGGATGGTTGGAGGTCCAGTTGTAGGTGGTGCGCTCTCTGCGTTCTCACTTCGTGCACCACTTGCCATCTACGCATTCTTGTTAGCTGTCTCAAGTATCTCTGCCGGACTTTTACTTCGTGGTTCGATGTTGGCTGCAAAGCCTGAAGGAAAGTCTGAGAAGACATCTGTTTTCTATGCACTTCGCCTCAAGCCTTATCGCATTGCGCTAGTAGTCTCATTTAGCACCGGCTTCATCCTCTTCGGAATGGGGCGTTCTATAGTCCCGCTCTTCATGGTCGAAGATATGCACGTTTCAACTACCTATATGGGTGTGGGTTTTACTATGGCATCAATTGCCAATGGCCTTCTCTTGCTACGTGCAGGGCGTCTTTCGGATGAGAAGGGTCGTCGCTTCGTTGCAGTGATTGGTTCGAGTGCGCTCTTCATCTCCACCGCTCTCTTACTCTTTACCGTTCAAGCCTGGATCTTCTTTCCAGCAATGATCTTCTCCGGTATTGCCGGGGCGTATCTCTCAACGGTTCCAGGTAGCCTCGTAGGCGATGTCCTCAAAGGCAAGGGCGGCCAGGTCATCGCCGTGATGCAGATGTCAGGCGACTTCGCTGCAATGATCGCTCCGATCTTGCTCGGCGCTATCTCAGATGCAGGCGGCTTTAGACCAGCATTTATCCTCGCAACAATTTTGATGGCAGCAGTTGTGCTTGTAACTACTCGAATTCCCGAGACGCGTAACTCAGTCCACCTTCAAGGTTAAAGACGCTCTAAAGCCCTTTGAGTGCGCTGACTACCTTTGTCAGCGATGCCTTTGCATCACCAAAGAGAAGCGTTGTCTTGGGATCGTAGAGAAGCTCATTCTCAATTCCCGCAAAGCCAGGACGCATTGAGCGCTTAAGGAAGATGATATTTGCTGCATCTGAGACCTTAAGAATTGGCATTCCATAGATTGGGCAACCAGGAGTGTTCTCTGCTGCAGGGTTCACAACATCGTTTGCGCCAATCACAATTGCTACATCTGTCTGACCAAATGTTGGATTGACATCTTCCATCTCAGAAAGTTGTTCATACGGAACATTTGCTTCAGCAAGAAGAACGTTCATATGTCCTGGCATTCGACCTGCAACAGGATGAATTCCGTATGCAACCTCAATTCCTTTTGAGATTAAGAGATCTGCCATTTCACGAACTGTGTGCTGTGCTTGTGCGACTGCCAAACCAAAACCAGGGACAATCACAACGCGACGTGCATAGTTGAGCAAGATTGCTACATCCTCTGGTGATCCTGATTTCACTGGACGTTCTTCACCTGCCGCAGCAACGCTCTGAGGCTTTGCAGTAAATGCACCGAAGAGAGTGCCAAAGAGAGAACGACCCATCGCCTCTGCCATTAAGCGAGTCAAGATTGTTCCTGAAGCACCTACGAGAGTTCCCGCGATAATTAGAAGAGTGGAGTCGAGAACATAACCACTTGCTGCAACTGTCAGGCCGGTAAATGCATTGAGGAGTGAGATAACGATCGGGACGTCAGCTCCACCTACAGGAAGGACAAAGAGGATTCCGAAGAGGAGTGAGAGAGCTGCCAAGATTAAAAGTGGATTGGTACCAAGTGCTTGGACCACCCAGACTGAAACGCCTAGAACTGCAATCAGATTGGCTGCAATAACGAAGCGGCCACCAGGAAATACAACAGGGCGAGTTGTCATCAACTCTTGAAGCTTTAAGAATGTGATGATTGAGCCGCTGAAGGAGACGCAGCCAACTACGACTGTAAAGACGGTGAAGATCACTTGAGCTGTTGTTGCACCGTTACCTAGATTGAGATATTCAACGATTGCCACAAGTGCTGCCGCTCCGCCACCAACACCGTTGAAGAGGGCTACTAGCTGAGGCATATTTGTCATCTGCACCTTACGTGCTGCAGGAACTCCAATAGCTAAACCAACTGCAAGTGCGCCGAGGATCCAGCCAAGATTCTTATGTGCTTCCAGATGGAAGAAGACCATCACAATTGCAACAGTTGCTCCTGCTGCACCTAAGAGGTTTCCGCGTCTTGCAGTCTTTGGGTGAGAAAGGCCTTTAAGAGCCAGGATAAAGAGAACGCCAGCACCGAGACCGATGAGGTCATATACAAAGTTACTCACTTCTGTTCACCGCCCTTCTTAGGCTTAAACATTTCGAGCATGCGGTCCGTTACAACAAATCCACCAACAACGTTGATTGTTGCAAGAATGATTGCAGCAATAGCAAGTCCGAGTTCTAAGTTATTGGCAGCTTTATCTGCAACGATGATTGCGCCAACCAAAATAACTCCATGAATCGCATTAGCACCTGACATCAACGGTGTATGAAGTGTCGATGAGACTTTGGAGACGACTTCAAATCCGACAAAGACTGCCAGGACGAAGATTGAGATAACTGCAATGGCTGTCATTACTTTGCCGCCTTTACTTCAGGTGTACGTCGAGCGCCGGCGTGAGTTACTGCCGCGCCATTAATGATTTCATCGTCAAAATTGAAATTGATTCCAAGCTCTACCGCTGCTTTATCGTCCTTTGTAGGCGCTGCACCTTGGGTAAGGAGAGTCAGCAAATTAACGACATTTCGAGCGTACAAACTCGATGCGTGGAAGGGAAGTTGGCTAGGAACATCTTTGCCGCCCCAGATTCGAACTCCACCGGATGTTTCAACAATCTCACCTGGCTTAGATCCTTCAACATTTCCGCCAGTCTCTGCGGCGAGGTCAACAATGATTGTCCCTGGCTCCATCGCATCAACCATATCTTTTGTCATCAATCGCGGAGCTGCACGTCCTGGAACTGCTGCAGTTGTGATGACGAGATGTGATTTAGCAATATAAGGAGTCAATAGTTCGCGTTGCTTTGCAGCACGCTCCTCTGTCATCTCTCTTGCATAGCCACCAGTGCCTTCAAGAGCTTCAAGTTCGAGTTGGATAAATGTTGCTCCCATTGATCGAACCTCATCGGCAGATGCTGGGCGGACATCGTATGCAGAGACAACTGCACCAAGTCTGCGAGCAGTCGCAATTGCTTGCAACCCTGCAACACCAGCTCCGAGTACGAGCACCTGAGCGGGAGTTACTGTTCCCGCTGCTGTCATCAAGAGTGGGAAGAATCGTGGAGAGAGTTCTGCGCCCACAAGTGCCGCGCGATATCCCGCACAGAGAGCTTGAGAAGAGAGCGCATCCATTGATTGTGCTCGCGAAATGCGAGGAACTAATTCAAGTGAGAATGCAGTGACTCCTGCACTCGCCGCAGCATCAATCGAGTCGACTGACATTGTTGGCGAGAGGAAGGAAATAGTTACAGCGCCTTTCTTGAGAGTGCCCATTTGCGCTGGTGTGAGTGGCTGCACAGAGAGAACGACATCTGCACTACTTAATACATCTCCAGAAAGAACAGAAGCACCCGCTGATCGATAGAGATCATCAGATGCTTGAGAATGAACCCCTGCGCCGCTTTCAATCACGACCTCGTAGCCCAACTTAGTTAATTTGCTTATAACGTCTGGGACGAGCGCCACGCGCTTTTCGCCCTCTCTGATTTCCTTAGGGACGCAAACTTTCATATTGGAAGGTTACTCAGATTTGCTGGGTAAACCTAGGGAAATTGGAGTGATGGCACTGAGGTCTTTAAATCGACCCATGAATTCTCTGCCTAACGCGCAGGAATCTCGCCTGAGCCCATCGCAGTAAAGGTGGTCGGAACAATCACTGTCTGGACTTCACTGGTATCGCCGTTAATGCGAGAGAAAAGCATTTCAATCGACCTCCGGCCCAACTCTGCCAAATCTTGCCTGACTAAAGTGACGGCAGGTCTGAGTAGCTCCGCTCCGGGAATATCATCAAATCCAACTAAAGCAACCTTCTCTTCTAGTTTCTCCGCCCGAAGAGCTTTCATTGCGACCCAAGTCAATAGGTTCTGTGTGGCAAAGATAGCAGTCGGGGCATCTGCACTTCTTAAGACCTTGCGCACCTCTGCAATGGCGCTCTCTTCATTCTCTAATCCACGGAGCACTAATCTTTTCTCAACTCCAAACTTCGCACGCTTTAGCGCCTTCGCATAACCCTGAAATCTTTCTTCGGCAGTGTAGATAGCAGGATCATCTCCCAGAAATAGGATTCTCTTATGTCCAAATGAGATGAGATGGTTGACCGCTTCAAAGGAGCCATCTCTATTTGTTGAGAGCACTGCATCAGATTTGAAATTCACAGGCGGGCGGTCAATAAACCCAAAGTGCATTCCTTTTGCAACCTCACCCTTGAGATATGCATGATCTGTTCCCGATGGAGCTAGCAACAAGCCATCAACTCTTCGAGAGATAAAGAGATTTACGAGATCGTGCTCGCGCTCTGGTTCCTCATCTAAACTTCCAGCCAAAATAATGTAGCCATTCTCAGCGGCGTAATCTTCATAAATTCTGTAGAGCGAAGCAGAGAAGGGGTTCGAGATATCTTCTAAGAGAATTCCAATTGTCTTCGTCTTGCCATTTGTTCTGCGAAGTGAGCCGGCGGTCATATTCGGTGTGTAATTAAGCTTCTTTGCCGCCTTGAGAACCTTCTCGGTAAGCACAGGATCAACAGTTGGAACGGAGTTGAAGACGCGAGAGACAGTCTTGAGACTGGTCCCAGAGAGAGCTGCAACTTCGCGCATCGTTGGACGCGCGACGGTTCTCCTCGGATTCATTGCGGTAAGAGTAAGGGATTTAGTCGATGAGACCAGTGATTGTGCCTAAAAGGCTTTCGGCGTCAAAGGTTGAAGTCGGCGCATCGGCGACAATCTTTCCAAGGCGCAGAACCACAATTCGATCAGTGACCTGAAGCACGTGAGGAAGGGTATGTGAGATAAAGATGACTCCGAGGCCACGCTCTTTCGCTGCTTTGATCACTGAGAGAACTTCACCTGCCTGGCGAGCTCCTAGATGATTTGTTGGCTCATCAAGGATGATCACTTTGCTCGCCCATGATACGGCGCGACCAATTGCAACTGCCTGTCGCTGTCCACCAGAGAGTTGAGAAACTGAACGGTTTGATTGCGGAACTGCAATACCTACTCGATCGAGATTCTCATGAGCAACGCGATCCATCTCTTTCTGAGCTAAGAATCCAAGCTTTCCAAGTAGGCCCTTTACATACCTTTCGCGGCCAAGAAATACATTCGCACTCACAGATAGGTGTGGTGCAAGACCGGAGTCTTGATAGAGAGTTTCCACACCAGCAACGAGGGCATCATGCGGTGAATTCCATTTTCTCTCAGTACCTTCGAGGATGACTGTTCCTTCACTTGGTTGGTGTGCACCGGAGAGCACTTTTACAAGTGTTGATTTTCCAGCACCGTTATCTCCTACAAGACCAATTACCTCGCCCGCATGAATCTTGAGAGAAACTCCACTTAGGGCAATTACCGAACCGTAAGATTTTGAAACATCACGAACTTCATAGAGTGGCTGTGTCATCTCAATCTCCTAGTTCTTCTTCTTAAATAGATTTGATAGCAATTTTGATGAAGAGCCTTTTGCCCGTGCCTCTTGAAGAAGCACTGCGGCTGCAATCAATATTGCAACAACAACTTGTTTCCAGTTGGCCGCAACGTTGATGATGATCAAACCACTTGTGACTGTTGTGAGGATGAGTGCACCTAAGACAGTTCCGGAGATTCGACCTTCACCGCCTGAGAGAGCCGCTCCGCCGATGACTACAGCAGCAATTGCTTGGAGTTCACCACCAAGTCCAGAAGTTGGCGCGCCACATCCCAAGCGGAGGTAGTAGTAATAACCTGCCATTCCAGCAAGAGCTCCCGAAAGTATGTAGATTTTTGCAAGGTATGCCTTTGTATTAATACCTGCAGCACGTGCAGCGAATTCATTTGATCCAATCGCATATATATAACGCCCAAACCGTGCTTTATGTAGGAAAAATCCCAAGACGATTACAAGAGCGACAATAGCGAGCCCTGGATATGAGAATGGTCCAACCTTTGGAACGCTTAATTGAATTGCCGCATCTGGGCCACCACCAATTGGGCCACCACCGGTAAATACGATTGCGAGGCCTGAACCTGCTCCCATTGTTACAAGAGTTGCTATGAAGGGGACAACATTAGTCTTTGTAATGAGGAAGGCATTAATTGCGCCAACAAGAATTCCAGTTGCAACTGATACGAAGAAACCAACAATAAGAGTTTGAGTAGAGCCATGGCCATGTTCAGTAAGTGAACGCATTGAAAATGCTGCTACAACTCCAGAGATTGCAACCGTTGATCCAACAGAAAGATCGATTCCTCCAGAGATAATGACAAAAGTTTCGCCGATTGCGATGAGAACGATTGGCGCCCAGTCAGAGATGATATTTCCAAAGACTGCATTCGAGAAGAAGATCGAGTTACGTGAGGTGAAGAAGGCAATCATTGCGATAAGTACGAGCAGAAGTAACGCCTGCTGGTTGCCAGCAATTGATTTGGCACGATTTACAAGATTGCTCACACGGACTCCTGATTGTTATTGGAAATTAAATACTTGCCTATCGAAGAATCGGGCTGGTCTCGAGTGAACTCTAGACCAGCCCGACTTCGAACGAAAGCTAATTACTTAGCTACGTATGTGTACTTCTTGAGGTCTGCAGCTGATGACTTAGCTGTAAGAACCACGTTAGGGATAACGACATCGTGCTTGATCTTTGCGATTCCAGCCTTGTCCTTATCGAGTGTTGCAACCAAGTAATCGATTGCTAGGCGAGCCTCAGCAGCTGGATCCTGTGCAATAAGAGCTGTGAAAACGCCCTTCTTGATGAGGTCAACGTTAGCTGGGTATGCGTCATAACCGATGAGCTTGATCTTGCCAACGAGACCCTTCGCCTGAAGAGCAGCTGCTGCACCTGCAGCATTTGTTCCGTCAATTGCGAAGATTCCTGCTAGATCTGGGTACTTTGTAAGCCAGTTAGAAACGTTTGTGTTTGCAACTGAAGGCTGTGATTGTGAGTAAGCCTTATCAACGATTGTGATACCAGGGTATGACTTCTTGATCTGTGCTGCGAAGCCGTTAAGGCGACCAACGTTTGTTGTTGCAGTTGCAGATGTAAGACCAACAACGACCTTATATGTCTTGCCCTTCTTGTATCCAATTGCCTTAGCAAGAGTATCTGCAGCCTTTGCGCCACCATCAGCGTTATCGCCAGTGATGAATGAAACTGCCTTAGTTGTGTCATTGACGTGTGTATCAACGTTTACAACTGGAATGCCAGCTGCAATTGCCTTGTCGTGACCAGCCTGAAGAGCTGTTGGATCTGTTGGGATCAATACAAGACCATTTGGCTTGAGAGCGAGAACCTGATCAAGGATTGGGTTCTGTGTTGCTGGTGAGTAGACAGATGGGTCTCCCTGCCATACGAGTGTTACACCCTTTGCAGCAGCTTCCTGCTCTGCACCAAGCTTCATAGCCTGGAAGAATGGATCTGACTCTGCACCCATTACGAATGCGATTGTGTACTTGTTTGCAGCTTGTGCTGGTGTTGAAATTCCTGCAACAGCAAATGATGCTGCTACAGCAACTGCAAGAACCTTCACTGCCTTGTGGCGAAGTGTTGCCATTGATGAAGTCCTTTCAAGACTTAAGGACTTTCTCTGGCGAGAAGGTCCGGTCAATCACCATCTCAGTGAATCTGAGACAACGTTGTCCCGAAAGGTACTCTGTGGGGTGCAAGGGCTGTCAAAGGAAATATGGCCAATTTTGATAACGATTAGGTATCTTTATTATGAAACTACGACCCCTTCAAGCGGGGTTTCTGTTACTGACTAGTTCTTAAATCGCGAGAATCTCTTTTAAGGCTTGCTCATGACGGTGATCTTTTCTCCAAGAACAAACTCTGAAGCCAGTATCTTCCAAGCCTTGCTCGCATCGTTGACCATGTGGCGATCCCACGCTGCCTTATCGCTCCAGATTTCCCAGACGTGAATCAAATTATCATGAAGATCATTCTTGAGAACTTCGATTGACTCGCATCCTTCTTCCCCGCGGATGATTTCGACCTGCTTATTAAGCTCTCGAAGAAAAGTCTCACCTTGACCTGGCTTTACGTCTATTTCGACTAAGAGGAAGACTTTATTCATGGCGGCAATCTACATTAAAAAAACTGCCCCGAGTGCGGATTGCACCGGGACAGTTTCTTTATACCGCTTGTTAGTCACGGCCTCGAAGAATAGAGATGAGACGAAGAACCTCAAGGTAGAGCCACACAAGTGTGACCATAAGGCCGAATGCACAGCGCCATGACTCTTCCGCCGGAACCTTCGCAGCTACTGCCTTCTCAATCTGATCGAGATCCATCACGATAAAGATTGATGCAAGAACGACACCGCCTACTGCAATGAGAGTTCCGAGCCCACCTGATGGGAAGCCTGCAAAGATCGAGAAGAGTGAGAAGACGAAATAGCCAACAATTGAGCCTGAGGCTATACGTGTGAACTTAGGAGTCACGCGAATCTTGCCGCTCTTATAAGCAACTAATACACCTGTGAATGCACAGGCTGTTGCGACGACTGCCTGGCCAACGATGCCCTGATATTGCTGTTCGTACATCCAACTGATTGTTCCGAGAGCGAGTCCTTGAGCTGCTGCATATGCAATTACTAGCGCAGGTCTAATCTTCTTTGAATATGTATTAACCATCGCCAGGATGAAGCCGACGACAAGACCGATAATTGCCAACGCACCACTCTGTGCTTGCCATGCAAAGGTGCCGACAGCTACGAGAACTGCAAAGAGCCCTGCAGTCTTGATGATGACATCATCAATCGACATTGGTGCAGAGTTGGGACGTGATTCAAGCCGTGTGACTTCTTCGGTTGATCCTTCGCGGCCATCTAATATTGCTGGGTTGATACGAGCGAAACCGCGGCCGGTAAGGACTGGGTTAGAACTGCGCATTAATCTCTCCTTTTATGTACGGGAAAGGACTTCCCGTGACGGGTATAACGTACTCGAGATTCTTTATATTTCCCTGTGAATGGAGATTTCCCGTACCCTCTCTCACATGAAGGCAACGGGTTGGCTCAAGAACGAAAAGCACCGCCAACTTGTGGAGCGTTGGTGGATCGCAATCGTGCTGGTCTGGGACATCTTTAAGACCCTTGTTGTCGACAAGACCTTTGCAAAATATGGCGTCAATCCCTATATCTACTTCGTGATCGTTATATCAATCGCCGTCCCGTATGCAATATCAACGGCGAAGATGCTCTTCGCCATTCTCGCAAATCATTGGCGAAATGCCTTGAGCTACGGCGCTGTCGCAGTTGTTCTGCACTTTGTTCCAGATATTTATATCTTGATTACAGCTAAGCAGGTACCAAGGTCACTCTTTGATAGCTTCATCGTGATGATTGTAATCTTCACGGTTTTTGCGGTGCATGGGGTTGTAACTCATGTGCGTAACAATCGTAAGAGTTAAACGAAGAGTTTTTACTTCGTTTCGCGACCGAAGATAAGCAGTGCTTCCATTCCACTTTTTACGCTCCAACCACTGTTATCAACCCAGCGATGTTCGGAGTGGCTAATGAGATGCCAACCGTCGACACCCATTCGATTAGCGGCGGCATCGATGAGGTCGGTGAAGTCAGGTATTTGCATAGGACCTTGTACGAGAACTGATTTATATTCCATATAACTACTCTAGAAAATTTCTAAGAAATCTAGAAGGTCCTCTACAAACTTAGACTGGTCAGTGTTACCTAACATTTTTGTTATTGGAAAGTTTCCGATGGTGCCCCCGGTCGGACTCGAACCGACACTGGAAGGATTTTAAGTCCTCTGTCTCTGCCATTGGACTACGGGGGCCAACAGGTGGTGCAGTCTACTATCTTGTAAATAAAGCCTTGCACGCTAGCGAGCCAGCTTCTGAGCCCACTCTTGATACTCAGCAGATAACTCCTTGATTGCCGCTATTGCATCAATCTTTACACGAGCCCCTGATTTAGCAGCATAGATGTCGCCAATTGTAATTCCATGATCTGGTCTAGAGGTAACCTCGATTGCAGCGTCGCGCTCAATCATCGCTTCTTCAATTATTCGAAGATAAGCCCCAGGGCGATTTGCTTCAGTAAATTCCTTGATGAGTGTTGGACGTTCCCAGAAACCTGCAAAGACTCGACATGGGATTCGTGGTTCTGCAACTTCAAGAATTAAATCTCCAATCTTCCAGCGCTCACCAATAACTGCACCTGTCACATCAATGCCGATAGTTGTGAGATTTTCACCAAACGCTCCAGATGCGATTTCGCGACCAATCTTCTCTTCCCACCATTGTGCATCTTCGCGAGCATATGCATAGACCGCCTTGTTATATCCACCGTGATGTTTGAGATCGACGACGTTATCACCAGCAACAGAGTCATTTCCGAAGAGAACTAAACCCTCAACTGAGCGCTTATCAACTCCAGTCCGATTGCCGGATTCGGTCCAACTTTGCGCTTTGCTCTGTGGTGCAATATTTATTGAGAGGATTTTGCCCGAAGATATGCTCATGATGAAATTCTAGATGCTGCCTTGATAACCGAATCCAACATCTTCACGGTGAGTTTGCCAGTGAAAGTGTTCTGCTGGCTCGGGTGGTAGCACCCGAATATATTTCGCTTAATTCCATCAGTGCCTACAAATGAATACTTCGCGCCATGGCCAAACTTCGGACGCGGTGTCGGCATTGTGCAGCCAAGATCTCTCAACGTGCGATAAATGCTCTCCCATGCAAGGTTTCCAAGAGCTAAGAATGACTTTGCAGTTGGAAGAAGTAACTCAATCTCATTCTCGAAAAACGGGGCACATGTTGCTTTCTCTTCGGTACTTGGCTTGTTATCAGGAGGAGCGCAACGCACCGCGCAAAGGATGCGAGTATCGATTAACTCCTGTCCATCGTTCGAATATGTACTGGTTGGAATAGTTGCAAGCCCCGCCTCGTGAAGAGCTTTATAGAGCCAATCCCCTGATGAATCTCCGGTGAATACACGACCTGTGCGATTTGCGCCATGAGCGCCGGGAGCAAGTCCGAGAATTACTAATCGAGCATCTGATGGACCGAATCCAGGAACGGGCTTGCCCCAATACTTTTCATTCTCATACGACTTTCGCCTTGTTACTGCTACTTCCTCGCGCCACTCAACTAAACGTGGACATTGGCGACATTTCACAATCGCCTTATCAAGAAGCTCTAACTTCTTATACAAGCGACCAAGCCATTCCATCGAGAATATCTGATTCAGATGCAACGAACTCTGTTGCGCCAGTTGCTTTCATGATGCGATCGAGGACTAGTGATCCAGCACCAATTACATCTACACGACCTGGATGCATATATCCATGTGCAGCGCGTTGCTCGCGAGTTTCGCGAAGAAGCTCTGTTGAGATCTGATGCGTGCGCTCAGCACTGACTCGAGCAAGGTGAATTGCATATCGATCGTATGCAGGAAGATCGAGAGCTGCTGCTGCAATTGTTGTCGCTGTTCCAGCCACCATAATCACTGTCTTTGCCTCTGCAATGGGAACAGACTT
Source organism: Candidatus Nanopelagicaceae bacterium (assembly GCA_947454735.1). GTDB lineage: Bacteria > Actinomycetota > Actinomycetes > Nanopelagicales > Nanopelagicaceae > Planktophila. The sequence goes on along the minus strand of CANGLK010000014.1, from coordinate 8,538 downwards.
AGCCGCCTGTCGAATGTTCTCGTCGATATCTTCGATGGCCGATGCAATCTGCCCTGGATCTGGTTGATCTCCAGTGAAGTGGCGTTCAGTCATACGGACACAGCCAATATTCATACTGCGCGCTGCTTCTACAGAATCCGTACCAAATACAAACTCTGTTGAGCCACCACCTATATCAATGACGAGGAACGGGCCTTCAGACTTGTCGAAATCCTTGGTTGCGCCTTGGAATGAGAGCGCTGCCTCAACTTCGCCTGCGATTACCTCGGGCTCAATTCCGAGGCGCTCTTTTACGCCATCGATAAAGAGGGCGCGGTTTGTTGCATCGCGCGTTGCACTTGTCGCGCAGAAGCGAATCTTCTCAACTCCGCGCTTTGCAATCTCTGCTGCATAGAGATCTACTGCGGCAAGGGTTCTCGCAATCGCATCAGGGTGAAAAGCACCTGTCTTATCAACGCCCTGACCTAGGCGGACAACTTCCATCTGTCGCGTAATCTCGCGAAAATTATTGCCATCGATATCGGCAATGAGAAGGCGAATTGAGTTGGTACCGCAATCGATCGCTGCTACTCGCATGGTTGGGACTTCCACCACTCGGGAAGCTTTGCAAGTGCTTCATCGCCAAGAGGATTAATGCCCTCGCCTACCGATAATGAATGAGCTACGAGAGAGTGAAGGCACTTGACGCGATCTGGCATTCCGCCAGCAGAGATATTTTCAACCTCTGGTACTTCTATTCCGAGCGCGCTGCGGCAAGCGATGTAATCATCATGTGCTGCCGCATATTCACCAGCGAGAACTGGATCAGTTGCTAGCCGCTCATTCATCTCGCCCATCAAGCCAGTTGTCTCCAAAGTTGAAATTGCAGCTGTGAGGCGTGGACAGGTTGCGTAGTAGAAGGTTGGAAATGGCTCGCCGTTGCTTAGGCGTGGTGGCGTTTCTACGACTGCAGCATTGCCACAAGGGCAGCGATATGAAATTGCATGCACATCGCGAGGTGTGCGACCTAATTGACGTTCAATAACGCCAAGATCTTCCTGTGTTGCTTTGCGACTGTCGGTCACTGCTTACCCGCTTCTGTAATCGATGCAATCATTCTTGTATACCAAGGCTGACCTTCTGGAAGATTTTCAACGACGTTAATTGCGCCATTAGTGGGGTCTTGTGAAGTATCTCCGCCCGTGACGATGTACTGACGCTCGCCTGGCATGACAAAGTGGAGACGTTCGCGAGCTTGAGATTTAATAAAATTAGGATCCTGCCACTGAGTTAACTCTTTACGCGCCTCGGTTAGAGCTGCGTAATCACTAGAGAGTTGTGCCTGGAGTGCGCTGATCTGCGCACGTTGTGTGAAGTAATTCTTAATCGGTGGAGCCAAGAAGAGTGCAAGTGCAAAGAAGATTGCGGCAATAGCAAAGGTCCGACCCGATCCCTGGTGGCGGTTGAAGTTCAAGTTACGCGAACGGTAACTCTTCTTTCTCGCGCCACCAGATGATCGACGGACCATTTATAAGCCTGTGGTGCCTTATGCCTTGAAGCGTGGGAACGCCTGGCGACCTGCATAAACAGCGCCATCTGAGAGTTCCTCTTCAATGCGAAGAAGCTGGTTGTACTTAGCAACGCGCTCGGTACGTGATGGAGCACCTGTCTTAATCTGACCACAGTTTGTTGCAACTGCGAGGTCAGCAATTGTTGTGTCTTCTGTTTCACCAGAACGGTGAGACATCATGCTGCGGTAGTTAGCGCGGTGTGCGAGATCTACTGCATCCAGTGTCTCTGTCAAAGTACCAATCTGGTTTACCTTCACGAGAAGTGCGTTCGCTGTATCTGTATCAATACCCTTTGCAAGACGTGTTGGGTTAGTTACAAATAGGTCATCTCCGACGATCTGAATCTTTGAACCGAGTGAAGCTGTCATTGACTTCCAGCCTGCCCAGTCTTCTTCATTCAATGGATCTTCGATTGAAACGATTGGGTATGACGCAACCAAGTCAGCGTAGTAAGCGATCATTTCATCCGATGAAAGTGACTTACCTTCGAACTTGTACTTACCTGCATCATGGAACTCTGTTGCTGCAACGTCCATCGCAAGAGCGATATCTTTTCCTGGCTTAAATCCTGCTGCTGAGATTGCCTCGATGATGAGGTCGAGCGCTGCACGGTTTGAATCAAGGTTTGGAGCGAATCCACCTTCATCGCCGACAGATGTTGCGAGACCACGCTTCTTAAGAACTGCCTTAAGTGCATGGTAAATCTCTGCGCCCCACTGAAGTGATTCGCGGAATGTTGGTGCGCCGATTGGAGCAATCATGAACTCCTGAACATCGACATTTGTATCAGCATGTGCGCCACCATTGAGAATATTCATCATTGGTACTGGAAGCACGTGTGCATTTGGTCCACCGAGGTAGCGGAACAATGAGAGGTCAGCAGACTCTGCTGATGCCTTTGCTACAGCGAGTGAAACACCGAGAATTGAATTAGCACCAAGGCGTGACTTGTTTGGTGTGCCATCAAGTGCAATCATCTCTGCATCGATGAGGCGCTGATCTTGTGAGTCATAACCTTCGATAGCTGGAGCAATCTCATCGTTTACAAATGCAACTGCCTTAAGAACGCCCTTACCGAGGTAGCGCTTCTTATCGCCATCGCGAAGCTCTGATGCTTCAAATGCGCCAGTTGATGCACCACTTGGAACGGCAGCGCGTGCCTGTGTGCCATCTTCAAGCTGAACTTCTACTTCAACAGTTGGATTTCCGCGCGAATCAAGAATTTCACGGGCGCCGATTGCTTCGATAATTGCCACTTGGGACTCCTTCGAGTGTGAATGCGATAAATGCATTTTTAAACGAGATAAGCGCTCAACGTTGAACGACCTGAGGCAATCTTACCGCGCTTATTGAGCCTGACTTGAGCGCGAGAGCTCTTCGATATATCTGCGGGCTTGGGCGCGAAGGGCTAATTCTGGGTCAATTTGATGCTCATATGCCCAGGCGATTACAGAGGCGAGAGCTTCTCCCACTGAACTTTCTGACGCTGGTTCGCTGCTCTGAAACTTCGGGATATCAAGTGGTTGGCCAAATTTATCAGCCCTATAAATCAACTTTGAGACGAGAGGTAGGGCAGGTTGTGACATCGCAACTCCCTCAATGGGTGAGGTACGCCCCTTCTCCTTCGCCTTAATAGCCTCCCAATTTTCGATGATCTCTTCAGTCCCACTTACTTCAAGACCGGCAAAGACATGAGGGTGGCGGCTTATTAATTTATCTGCGATTGCGCCTGCAACGTCGTCGATCGTAAAAGGATCTCTTTGATGATCTTGTGCGATTCGCGAATGAAAGTAAACCTGCAAGAGAACATCACCGAGCTCTTCACGCATTCCAACGCGATCATTTGTCTCGATTGCATCGATAAATTCATATGACTCTTCAAGGAGATATTTAATGAGCGATTCATGAGTCTGCTCTGCATCCCATTCGCACCCACCGGGTGAACGCAATTTATCCATAACTTCTACAAGGCGTAGAAGTTCTGAACCAATTGCGCGTTCAGTCATGAGAGGTTACTTGGTTGCAGGAGATTTAACAGCGTCGCCTGCTGAATCAGTTGCGAGGATGTCTCCAGATGCATCATCCCAAGTTCCGTAACGTGGGTTGATCTTGATCTTAAGTTCCTTAGTCTTTGCAACAACGAGCTGTGAAATCTTTGCGCTAACATCGGCATCTGCAACACCTGATTGCTTTAAAGCTGCGGTCAACTTGTCAGAGATGATGATTGCGCGAATATATTTGTCAAAATTAGTTGATGCAATCTGCGCTGAAACTAGATTTGTTGCAAGTGTCGCTTCTCCGCCACCTTGAGCAATCATGCTCTGACGTGTTGTTGCTAATTCACTCTTTGTAATCTCAAGCTTTAGCTCTTTAGCAATCTCGTCAAAAATCTTTGTGATAATGAGGAAGCGAAGCTGGCTACGGTTGAGAGCTGCACCGCTTTCGAGCTGCATCTGTGAGACATCTTGGGTTGCGCGCTCTTTAAGAAGTGTGTCGACTGTTGTCTGGAGTTCGTTCTGAGAGATTGTCTGATCGCCGAGCGTCGCCGCGCTATTGAGCTGCCCACATGCTGTGAGAGTCGCGAGCGAGATAACTGCAATGAGGCCGAGGATCTTCTTCACACCATGCTCCTATATTTCGTAGCGCTTATGCGCCGGTTAATTCGGTCAGCGCCTGACGGGCAAACGCTAGGAGAGAAGTATCCCCCATATTTCCGCCGCTTTGTGCGCTTGGAGTCCATGCGGCAGCACGTGGAATGGTCACCATCACAGTCGAAGTCTGGGTTTTATAGAGAGATGATGGATAGAGGCGGTTGAGTTTGAGCTGCTTCGATTCTGGCAGCGTCACGGGAGAAATTCTCACGTACTTGCCAGCGAGGACCACTTCGCGCACACCGAGAGATTTAGCGAAGGCGCGAAGTTCGGCAACCTCAAGAAGGAGATTTGCCTCCTCAGGTAATTCACCGAATCGATCCATCATCTCTTCGCGAATTGATTGAACATCTTCACTATTGCGCACATCTGCGAGGCGTCGATAAAGGTCAAGTCTGAGGCGTTCACCTGGAACATACTCTTCAGAGAGGTGAGCATTAATCGGAAGTTCAACCTTGCATTCGTGATTGATTTCCTCGCCTTCAACAATTCCAGATTTGTAATCTTGAACTGCTTCACCAACCATGCGCATATAAAGATCGAAGCCAACATCTGCAATGTGGCCCGACTGTTCACCGCCCAAGAGATTGCCTGCGCCACGAATTTCGAGATCCTTCAGCGCAACTCGCATTCCAGCACCAAGATCTGTATTGGTCGCAATTGTCTTAAGGCGATCTAGCGAAACTTCACTCAAAGGTTTATCTGCTGGATACAGGAAGTATGCATAGCCGCGTTCGCGACCACGACCTACACGTCCTCGCAGCTGGTGAAGTTGTGAAAGTCCAAAGTTCTCTGCATGTTCAACAATCAAAGTATTCGCATTTGGGATATCGAGTCCGCTCTCAACAATTGTTGTGCAGACCAAGACGTCGAAGTCGCGATTCCAGAAACCGAGAATGACATCTTCGAGCTGGCTCTCGCTCATCTGGCCATGGGCAACACGGACGCGCGCCTCTGGGATCATCTCCTGAATATGTGATGCGCAGCGGTCGATTGAATCAACGCGATTGTGAAGGTAGAAGATCTGACCATCACGTAAGAGTTCTCGATGGATTGCCGCCTTGATCTGAGATTCATCTGATGGACCCACATAGGTGAGAATCGGATGGCGCTCTTCTGGCGGGGTTGTAATCGTCGACATCTCACGGATACCGGTCACAGCCATCTCAAGTGTGCGTGGAATAGGCGTTGCCGACATCGCAAGAACGTCCACAGTAGTGCGCATCTTCTTAAGAGATTCCTTCTGCTCAACTCCAAAGCGCTGCTCTTCATCGACAATCACGAGGCCGAGATCCTTAAAGACCACATCGTTCGATAGCAGGCGGTGGGTTCCGACAATGACATCTACCGTTCCCGCCTCGAGCTCCTTGAGAATATCTTTACTCTCTTTCGCTGTATTGAAGCGAGATATTCCTGCGACCTTTAATGGGAATCCTGAGTAACGCTCTGCAAAAGTCTTTGAATGTTGCTGAACAAGTAGTGTGGTTGGCACAAGAACGGCAACCTGTTTGCCATCTTGAACTGCTTTAAAGGCAGCGCGGATTGCAATCTCTGTCTTGCCATAACCAACGTCACCGCAGATGATGCGATCCATTGGATATGGACGTTCCATATCGCGCTTTACATCTTCAATAGTTGATAGCTGATCAGGCGTTTCGATATAGCTAAATGCATCTTCAAGTTCGCGCTGCCACGGCGTATCTGGCGAGAATGCGAAACCTGGCGCACTGGTGCGTGCCGCATAGAGACGAATAAGTTCGCCAGCAATCTGACGAACGGCCTTACGTGCGCGACCCTTTGCCTTCTGCCACTCGCCACTTCCAATGCGGTGAACAGGCGGTGCTTCACCACCCACATATTTACTGACCTGCTCCAAAGTATCTGTCGGAACAAAGATTCGATCTCCTGGTTGACCACGCTTGGCAGGGGCATATTCAATAACGAGGTATTCGCGAGTAACGCCACTAACGGTGCGCTGAACTAATTCGAGGTAGCGACCGATTCCATGCTGCTCATGGACAACGAAATCGCCGACTTTAAGTTCGAGTGGATCAATTGCCTGCTTACGTTTTGTTGGCATACGAGCCGCATCTTTCGATGTGACTTTGCTACCCGATAAATCTCGCTCAGTGATGAAGAGAAGTGCATCATTGCTGAAACCATGTGCGAGCGTCGATTGGAAGACATGGATTGCGCCCTTTGTAGGGCGTGCCGCAAGAGATGCGCTCAACTGCACGGGGAGGTCGCCATCTCTAAAGATGCCGGCGTATCGCTCTGCCATGCCATGGCCAGTCGCGGCGAAGAGCACTGTCTGGTGCTGGTTTAAACCATCTTCGAGCAGCTGCAAGAGGCGATCAACATTTCCTCGCATCGGCTCGATTGCCATGAAATCGGTGAAGTAGCTTTCGTCATCGAGGTCGCTACCAAAGCTATTAAGAGCGGTATGTGTAAACGAGTGCTTATCAATCTCACTAAATAGTGAATCCCAATCAAGATATGTGACCTTATCAACGGGCATCGGCGCTGCGCCGCCCATCGATGCATTGGACCACGATGCTTGGAGGAACTCCTCGTTGGTCTCAATTAAATCTGCTGTTCGTGATTTGGTGCGCTCTTCCTCGATAAAGATGATGGCACTTCGTGGGCTGATGCGGTCGAAGATTGTTTCATGCTCATCAACCAGGAAGGGAATCAGTGACTCCATTCCATCAATGCTTATTCCTTGCGAGATCTTTTCAAGAACTTCTAGGGCTCCAGGAAAGCGACTCTTAATTTGTTCTGCTCGCTCTTTAATTGCATTCGTAATGAGCAGTTCACGACAAGGGATGATCGAGAGTGCACCAGTAACCGGCTTAGTTGTGCGCTGATCTGAGATATCGAAGTAACGAAGCTCTTCAATCTCATCACCGAAGAAATCAATACGAACTGGATAGTCAGAGAGCGGCAAGAAGACATCGACGATTCCACCGCGGACGGCAAACTCTCCACGCTTTTCAACGAGATCAGTTCGGTTGTAAGAGAGTTCCGTAAAGTGAGTAATTAATTCCGTAAGTGATACCTCTTGGCCTAACTCAATAGTTCTAAGCGGTTCAGTTGCAAGGGATGCAATAAAGCGATGAATTACGGCGCGGATTGGCGCCACAACGATGGGGTTTGCAGCGCTATCCATTGCGCGAAGGGCAGAGAGCGTTTGAATTCTCTTTGCCACGGTATCGCTGCGTGGGCTCAATCGTTCATGGGGCAAGGTCTCCCATGCCGGAAACTCAAAGACCGCGGGGTGGAGATTTCGAAGATCTTCTGCGAGATCTTCAGCTCCACGACTAGAACTTGTGACAACGAGAATTGGCTGATCGCTTGCTCGCATCGCAATGAAGAAAGGGTTGCTGGAAGGTGGCGAAATGATGCGTTTATGGTGGGCGAGAGCTGTACAGAGCTCAGTATCTGCTGCAAGATCTGCAAGAAGGCCGAACATAAGTACTCCTTTCCACCATAGAAACGCGCCTAAAGCCCCACTTCAAAAAGAAGGGGGCTCGATAAATCCAATACTACCTTCGATAAGGCGATTTCGAATAATGAGATAAGGCGTCTCACTTACTAGCCAAGGGGTGCGAGAATTACGCCGTGAGCCAGAGAGAAATTTCAACATCAATCATCGCGACAGATGACGCCTTGCTTCGTAGCGATGTTCGTCGCCTTGGTGATCTCTTAGGTCAATCTCTTGTTCGACAAGAAGGCAGCGAACTACTTGAGCTCGTTGAGAACGTTCGTAAAGCTGTACGCGATAACGGAGAAGATGCAATTCTTGCCGATATCACAGACGATCAAGCGGTTGATCTTGTTCGCGCATTTAGTACTTACTTCCACCTTGCAAACGTTGCAGAGCAGGTCCACCGCTCACGCGTTTTAGCTGAAGCTCGTCGTGATGGAAAGTCATGGCTTACACAAGCTGTCGATAAAATTATTGAAGCGAAGAAAAATCCTGCTGCAGGGCATGAGTTCTCACATGAAGATGTAGTGAAGTGGGTTTCAGAGCTACAGGTGCGACCAGTCTTCACTGCTCACCCAACCGAAGCTGCTCGTCGTTCTATTCTTGGAAAGCTATCCGAGATTTCGACTCTCCTCGATCTGCCAAAGAGCGTTTCACAAGATGAGCGTCTTGCAGAGACAGTGGATCTCTTATGGCAGACAGATGAGCTACGTCTTGATCGGCCAGAACCGCTCGATGAAGCGATGAACGCTCTCTACTACCTTGATGATCTTGCAAAGCAGACTGTTCCTGAAGTACTCAATGATTTTGCCCGCGAACTCAAGCGCCTTGATATTGAATTGCCTGTCAC
>CANGLK010000013.1 GCA_947454735.1 Candidatus Nanopelagicaceae bacterium | reverse complement strand
GCAGCGTTTGGTGCGAAGCCTTCGTATGCTCCAACAATGCCAGCGAGTTCTGCTGAGCGCTTGTAAGTAATACCTGACATGAGTGATGTGATTGCACCAGCAAGTGCGCGTCCACCCTCTGAATCGTATGCAAGGCCTGATGCCATAAGCAGCGCACCGAGGTTTGCGTAACCGATTCCGAGCTGACGGTATGCACGTGTTGTGACACCAATTGCCTCAGTTGGGAAGTCTGCGAAACAGATTGAGATATCCATTGCTGTAATGATCATCTCTGCTGCGCGACCGAATGTCTTTGCATCGAATGAACCATCAGCCTTGAGGAACTTCATCAAGTTAAGTGAAGCCAAGTTACATGATGAGTTATCGAGTGACATGTACTCAGAGCAAGGGTTAGACGCATTGATGCGACCGCTCTCTGGGTTTGTGTGCCAATCATTGATGGTGTCGTCGTACTGGATTCCAGGATCAGCACATGCCCAAGCAGCTTCTGCCATCTTGCGGAAGAGCTTCTTTGCATCTGTTGTCTCGATTACTTCACCAGTTGAGCGAGCCTTAAGACCGAACTCTGTGCCGTTCTCATATGCGCGCATGAACTCATCTGAAACGCGGACTGAGTTATTAGCGTTCTGATACTGAACAGAGATGATGTCCTTGCCACCGAGGTCCATATCGAAGCCTGCATCGCGGAGTGCGCGAATCTTGTCTTCCTCTGAAACCTTTGTCTCGATGAATTCTTCGATATCTGGGTGATCGACATCTAGAACAACCATCTTTGCAGCGCGACGGGTTGCGCCACCAGATTTAATTGTTCCTGCAGATGCATCAGCACCACGCATAAATGAAACAGGACCAGAAGCTGTTCCACCTGACTTGAGAAGTTCCTTTGATGAACGGATGCGTGAAAGGTTAAGACCGGCACCAGAACCGCCCTTAAAGATCATTCCTTCTTCGCGGTACCAGTTAAGGATTGAATCCATTGTGTCGTCAACAGACAAGATGAAGCATGCAGAAACCTGCTGAGGCGCTGCTGTTCCAACGTTGAACCACACTGGTGAGTTGAATGAGAAGATCTGATGCAAGAGCATGTGTGTGAGTTCGTGTTCGAAGATCACTGCATCTGCATCTGTTGCGAAGTAACCAAATTCGCGGCCTGCCTTAACGTAGGTAAGGACTACGCGATCGATTACCTGCTTGAGTGACCACTCGCGGTTTTCAGCACCGACTGCGCCACGGAAATATTTTGTTGTAACGATTGTTGATGCGTTGACAGACCAGAAATCTGGGTACTCGACGCCGCGTTGTTCGAAAACAACTTCGCCTGTCTTCCAGTTCTGCTGCACAACATCGCGGCGATCCCATGTGACCTCGTCATAAGGGTGGATGCCTTCGTTTGTGTAAATGCGTTCGATAGTTAAGCCTTTTCCGCCCTTAACCTTCGATGGTCGATTGATGACCGTATCTGACATAGTTATTTTCCCGTCTTCTCTTAATTTGTAATTTCTGGTTATGTTTTCTGGTGTACTACTTATTTAGTTTTGGGGCGCAAAAATCCAGTTAGTTCTTTACAGAACTCTCTGTTTTCTTGCTGGCGGAGGAAGGTGTACTGCTATTAGAACTAACGTTTGAAGGTAGAGCGCGGAGAAGTGCGATCTCTCCTTCAAAATCTTCTAAGGAGGCAAAGTTACGATAAACCGAGGCATATCGCAGGTAAGCCACCTCATCGAGTTCGCGGAGTGGCGCAAGGATTGCCATTCCAACCTCGTGAGCTTCGATCTCGGCCTGACCTGTTGAGCGGAGGGTCTCTTCTACTCGCTGGGCCAGCAAGACCAAATCATCTTCATTGACCGGGCGTCCCTGGCATGCCTTGCGGACACCAACCAAAACCTTCTCGCGGCTAAATGGTTCTGTAGCACCTGAACGCTTGATGATGTTCAGGAGAGCAACCTCTTGAGTGGAGAATCGCTGTGAGCACTGTGGGCACTCGCGGCGGCGACGGATCTGTGTTCCATCTTCCACTGGGCGTGAGTCGATCACGCGTGAATCATCATGTCGGCAGAATGGGCAGATCATGCGGCGTGTCTCCTCTCGAAATACTCAGTTTTTCATCCAACTACATATAGTGGGGAATTGCGAAACTTACACTAGAAACCCTAGTAATGGAAGTTTTTACCGCTTCGACCCCTACATATAGTGGGAACTGTAAACCAAATCTCGAGAGTTTTCTCGTTGAAAGCGTAACGACACGCCCGAACGATTTTTGAAGCGTTTAGAGCGGAATACGGATCTTCTGGCCAGCTGTGAGATCGCCATTTCCGAGGCTATTGATCTCGATGATTGCAGAGACGAGTGCGCCTGCATCTGAACCGCCGCCAACGCGGTTTGCGAGGGACCAGACGGTATCCCCTGGCGCCACAGTGACTGTAATGAACTGAGTTGAGGCCACCTGGACCTTAGATGTCTGAGCACCGGCCTGACCGCCTGCAACCGATGCTGCGACGATAGCGAGAGAAAGAACCACGAGGGTACGAGCTAACTTGCCACGGCGATTCAAAATGATTCGTCCGGACGGATTGGCCTGAAAGCCTTGAAAATCAATGGTTTTAGCGTTGATAGTCATTGTGCTCATGGTCTTGCTCCTGCTCTTTAACAACCCAATTGCTTGGGCACCTAGGGGAAGGTTTTCGAACACTTGTTCGATAAGAGAAATATAGACCCGACCACCGACAAGTGCAACATTTTTTCGAACAGATGTTTGATTTTTTCCACAGCCTGTGGAACCATCTGTGCATGGCCAAAAAGATATCCCCAGATGGCGAGCTCACAGGGCGCCAGGTCGAGATCCTCGACTTCATCAAATCTTCCGTCGATAGCCAGGGCTATGCCCCGACTATGCGTGAAATTGGCACCGCTGTAGGCCTTGCCTCATCGGCATCCGTTAAGTACCAGCTCGATATCCTCGAAGATAAAGGCCTCATCCGCCGCGGTGACAATTCAGGTCGCGCTCTCGAGGTCGTCGTCCCTGATTCAGAGCTTGGCACTACTGCCCCGGTAGATAAGACACGTTTCATCCCACTCGTGGGTTCAATCGCTGCAGGTGTACCTATTACTGCAGATCAGATGGTTGAAGAGACGATGCCACTTCCCGAATCCCTCGTGGGTTCTGGCGATCTCTTCATGTTGAAGGTCAAGGGCGAGTCAATGATTGATGCAGCTATCTGTGATGGTGACTTCGTTGTTATCCGCCAGCAGAAAGATGCCAATAATGGCGATGTTGTTGCAGCGATGATCGATGGCGAAGCAACTGTAAAGACTTTCTCTAAGAAGAGCGGCAAGGTCTGGTTACTACCAGCCAATGATGCATTCGAACCTATCGATGGAACTCATTGCGAGATCCTCGGCAAGGTCACTGCAGTACTTCGCTCAGTTCGCTAAAGCGAACGCTCAATTACCTTCGTTGCAAAGCGGATGATGAATGAGTTGCGATGTCCTGCAACCCACTTATATCCAAAGCGCCCCAACGGTCCTGATGCACGCACAATAAAGCCCAATACATAATTGCCGCGTCTTCCCAGTAAATATGCAATCGCATCGGATCCCACATAGACCTTGCCCGCAAATACGACATGAAGCGCCTTCGAGCACTCTTCATAGGTAAGGCCGTACTTACTTAAATCTGCCTTTTGAAATGGCGTTGCATCGACTACTAGCTTCTTCTGCATCCATCCCAATGACGCCTCGCAGAAACGACACTCGCCATCGGTGAGAACAACAATTTCGGAAGAGCGATTATCCATAGCTAATACTTGCACGAGATATGAAAAGAGCCCGCCCCAAGGTGGGACGGGCTCTCTCCTTTATCAATTAGCCGTGGATAGTTGCCACTTCATTGATTGCCTCGGGCTTCTTTGAAGAGAGGACGGCGAGTGCAACAAGACCTACGAGCATCCATGCGCCCATTGCATACGCACCATATGTAAGTGGTGATGCAAGTGAGACGATGAAGCTCAAGCCTGGCATACCTGTAAATCCAGCTGCATTGAAGAAGCCAGGAATAAGGAAGATAAAGCCGATGATTGGTACCAAGACGTGGATGATTGGATGACGCTCTTCACGACGGTGCTTTGTGAAGTATCCAACGCATGCCAAGTTGGCAATCATGTAGACAGGAACAACAGCAACAACAAGACCTGTTGCAATGATTCCGAATGCCATCTGAGGTGTGTACTTAGCGCCAAGGCCAAGTGCGAGAGTTAGACCAATAACAAGCTGCACGATAACTGCGTTACGTGGAGTCTTATGCTTTGGATCAATCTCAGCAAGTGCCTTAGGGAAGACTCCTGCGCGACCGAATGCATATGCAGTACGTGTAAATACATTTGCACCGGCATTTGCATTTGCGATTGTTGAGTTGATGATTGCAAAGAGAACCAATACCCAGAACGCTGTTCCGAGACCCTTTGCCAGGCCATCCCATGGAGCGCCATTGTTATAGCCTGCGAAGTCCTTGAACTTATCTGGACCGAAAGCAACAGTTGCTGCATATGTTGTGAATGCATAGAGCGCACCGATTGAGAGCGTTGCATACATAACAGCCTTAGGTATGTTCTTACGTGGATTCTCTGTCTCTTCTGCAAGTGGTGCAGCAGCTTCGAAACCTGAGAATGCAAGGAGACAGAAGACAGAACCAGCGATAACGCCAGACCATCCTTCAAAGCCAGTTGCATTTGCATAATGTGGTGTGAAGACAGCGAGGTCGTTATTTCCTCCTGCCTTGATTACAAGAACGATTCCGACTATAAGGAATACGCCGATTTCAATTGCACCGAGGATTACACCTGTGCGAGCAGATGACTTCACGCCCTTGTAGACGATGCCGCCAACGAGGAGAGTTCCTGCAACTGTGAAGATCCACCAGTTACCTGTTGAGAATGAAGATTGCTCTGAGTTCCATTCGCCAGCAACTGTGTAGCCGAGTTGCAACATAACAAGTGGAACGATCAAGATTTCTACCGCTGAATATGCCCAGCCAACAAGGAATCCAACCCAAGGGCGAAGTCCGACGGCGCTATATGTAGCAACCGATCCTGCTGAAGGGATGTGAGCTGCGAGCTGTCCGATGCTAGATGCTGTGAAGAAGATGCCGAAGAAGGCAAAGACGACAGCGAGTGGAAGTGCTCCACCAGCAAGGGGCGATCCGAAGGGAATTGATGCTGCAATTGCAGCACCTGGTGCCATCGAACAAATCGATTGGAATACGACATCTCGTAGACCAATGGCATTACGTTCTAGTTGAGCCACTTATTTCTCCTTTGATTTGTGAAACATCAAGCTCGCGCTTGAATTCTTATTTGTTTATAGGGGTTTTATTTAGAGCTTGAAAGGTGCAGGCGTGCGTGAAGTCTTTGGAACGCGCATCTTTGCTACAGCAAAGCCATCTGGCATTGGGTGGCAGTTCTGTGCGATTCCGAGATCGCCAGCAACTGATAAGAAGATGAAGGCATCTTCGATTGTGAAGCCCCATTCATCAACCAAGAGCTTCGCCGCTTCATCACAAGCAATCTTGAGCGCATCTTGAATATTGCTTGCAGTTCCATGGGTGACCCATGAATCTTTTAGCTCTGTAATTGGCCAGCCACCAGAGTTACCCTTGATGAGATCGACTTTGATGATTCCCTTGCCACCAATTTCAACGCCAGTGCCTGAGATTTCTCCATCACCCATTGATGCATGCATATCGCCGATTGCAAGCATTCCGCCTGGTTGAAAGACAGGAAGGTGGACAGTTGCACCAATACCGTTGAGGTGATCATCCATATTTCCGCCATGGCGATCTGCAAAGAATGTGCCAATCTCACCAGATGCTGGTGCAACTCCGATGACGCCAAACATTGGACGTGCTGGGAATGTGACTCCATTAGATTCCATGGTGATGACGCCATCGGCGACCTTGAAGATGCGTGTCTGCGGCGCCATCGCCTTATCGATGAGCTGTCCCCATTCAGGGATCACCATTCCTGCGCCCTGTGGGCCAGGCTGAATATCGATCAGGGTGACGGAGAGCGAGTCGCCAGGTTCTGCGCCTTTAACCTCGATAGGACCGGTCGCGCTATTGATGCGCGTCATATCGAGATTGAGCAATGTATCTGACTGTGACTGGACTTGACCGGTAAAACAATCCCAGGTCTCAATTTCAATGACAGTACCTGGGTCTACCGAGACCACAGGCTGCATATCTGCTTGGTATTTCCAGATGTGCTGATCTTTCGAAATCTTTACAGTTGGCTTCATTGCAAAAAGTTAGCAGGAGCAATCAATTCTACTGAAGAGTATTTGTAACAAAATGGTTACGACTCGAAGCGGAAATTAACCTCTTCGCTGCGGTGGGCAAACTTCTTATCCATTGGAGCAATCAGCGCATACCAATCAAGGTCAACTTGATTGCCATGCTGCGGCCGATTGTGCGATTTTCCAAAGCTAATGGTCGCACGAGTAAAAAGAATGACCTCGGGCGACGAACTCCGAGGTCATTCAGGTGTGGTCCGACTGGCGGGATTCGAACCCACGCCTGCACTTTCGTCGGAGTGCCGCTCTATCCGCTGAGCTACAGCCGGACACATGCGAAAGATAGTTAGTGACAGGTACACGGATCTGAAGCAGAATTGACGTTGTGGATAAGTAATTTATTTATCAGCTCACATGGCAGTGGTATTGTTTCTTTTCGTCGGAGTGCCGTGCTCGCAATTGAGAGCTACAGAAAAACCCGCAGAGCAATCTGCGGGTTTTTGTTTTCCTGAAAGAGCTAACGCACTTGGCACTTAGGACAGAAGTGCGATGAGCGATTACCAAATGCAATCCGACGAATCTGGCGCCCACATCGCGGACATGGTTCGCCCTCTTGGCCATAGGCGGCCAATGATGTTTCAAAGAATCCGCTCTCCCCATTGACGTTGATATACATCGCATCAAAGGATGTACCACCAACCTCGACCGCCTCTGCCATAACCTGCGTTGCCGCATCAAGCAGCACGCCAATTTTCTTTGCGCTCAATTCATTCGCTGGAATCTCTGGATGAATCTTCGCTCGCCACAATGATTCATCGGCATAGATATTTCCCACACCGCTCATAATCTCTTGATTGAGAATTACTGACTTAATCGCAGCTTTGCGCGAACTCATCTTGGCAATTACTGCCTCTCTATCAAATGCAAAATCAAAAGGGTCGACCGCAATATGTGCAGCAGAGGTAGGAACACCGTCGCTAAGTTCTTCCACCGATAACCAGCCGAAGGTACGTTGATCGCTAAAGACGAGCTCTTGCCGCTTCAACCCCTTCTTCAACCCAAAGCGCGCCCGCACATGGCCCGGCTCTGGGCGATCCTTGCGAGGAAATAAGAACTGCCCGGACATTCCTAGATGGGCAACAAGTGCAAGATCGCGATCGAGTACAAACCATAGAAACTTGCCACGGCGATTGACCTCTTTGATTCGCGCACCTTCAACTGCATCGAGTGCAGCTAGCGATGCCAGCTTCAATACCCGCGGATGTAAACCTTGCGCCGATGAAATTGTGAAACCGGTAGCAAAGCGAGCAAGCCCTTTCCGGACTGTCTCAACCTCAGGTAGTTCGGGCACTTGCTAAGTGAAATAGGAAAGCTACTGCCCTGCAACTTCAAGTGTTATTGGTTAAGCCAAATACCCCGAAGTTAATCCGGCATTGCCTGTCCATGATGCATACATCTGCTTGAAGGTGCCTTTCTCGACGAGAAGAGCCATCGCATCGCAGCGGATCCATCGCGCACCCTTTGCCCACTGTGCCGGAGAGGGCGTGAAGTAAGCCCAGAAATTCAAATCAGAGTCATCTGGATAATCCCAATACTGCATACATACCTGCTCTGCTGCATCGCGAGCCATATCCACGGTGTACTTCCACGGTTGATTTTTGAGCGGCCACTTATCGATTCCGAATGTCTCCGCATTATGGAGTTTTGAACATGGAATCGGATTGGTCAGCGGTGATGGAGCGTTGAACTCTTTCTCGGTAAAGAGATAGCAGCCGCCGAGTTTTGGAGTGAGCTGGAGGGTTGCTGCCTCTGCGGGAATAGCTTGTGTAACCACAGCGAGTGATAAGACAACTGCAAAAGCCGTCTTGAATTTCATTAGTTGAATCCTCCGTCATCGCTTGTATCAAAACTAACATTCCAAGCTTCGCTTGCAACCGTTGTGGTTTCCTTGACTTCTTCGATTGGCTCATCCCGAACCGGAACATTCTCTAATCCGTCACCGCGCACAATTTTAAATGAAGAAGGTGAATGAGGTCCTGCGAGATCGATTCGAACTGATAAATCAATCCAGCGCGGAGAATCGCTGTCTACAGGAATAATCTGCACGCCATCTTCCTGCACTGATGAATTCGCTGGAACTAGAGCAAAACTTTCGAACTCTGTATGTACCGCGCGAGACATTCCCTCTGAGGTAAGTGGCTGGATGCTGAAAGCTGGCGCTTTCCGAGCACCTTTTCCATAAATCTCAGAGTAGAAGCCAGACCAGTTGTCGTCATCCGCTCCCCCATAAGTCCAATCAAGATCTTCCAGTGCATCTGTATGGAGTGACTTCACTGGTGTTGCGAGGCGAGGAATCACAGACTCACGAACAAACTTGGAGATTTCTCGCACCTTTCGGCTTCCCGCTGATTCGCGGACTTTCTTTTCAAGCTGTAGCGCGAATGCCTTACGCGCACCATTTGATGCCTCAGGTAAATCACTATCTAGAGTGCGAATATTGAAACCCTCTGGATCGAGACCAAGATCTAAAGCTGCCTCTTCGATCAAATTATTGAGCGCTTCTGTTCTCCATCCACGGCGAAGCACGCTTTCGAGTGTCGTCCGCTCTAATGAAGTCTGAATTGCGCGAGCTCCTGAATGTGCCTTTCCAAAGCGCACCGCCAAAGGAATCTGATCCACCTTGAGCTTCTCGGCTGGATCTTCGAGCCAGCGTGAGGCAATCGCCCAAGGTTCGATCAAAGTAAGACTAAGTAGCCGATACCAAGAGTTAGCCTGCTCATGAACCGATGAAAGCCTTTGAGCCTCATCATTAAGATGTGCCAACTCAGATACGTAGGCCACAATTTCATTATTCGCAATACGCACCTTTTTGTAATATGCAGACCAGCTTCGATAGTAAAGCAGGAGCGCACTAACGTAAGTGGTCAAGAAGAATGAAGTTGCCCATGTAAGAATTCTTGCGGGGCCGAAGTTATTTAGATCTAGCCAGACCTTGGCCACCGTGCTGTAGGTGCGGACTATAAAGTAAATCGCAACCAAGGCAGATAGAACCAGAAAAACATTTCTGATTGCAGAAGTGAAGGTCTTACGAATCTCACGAATAGTCGATGCTTTAGGCAGTGAGATTGCTCCAAGACGTTGAGCTACTGAATCGCTCGCACTCACTGCCTTTCCTTCTTCAACAGCTAAACGCTCTCGAATTTTCCAGATAAGAGTTGGTTTACGTTTTTCAATCCATGGTCGTAGAGATGCTTCAACTTCTTCCAGCTCATATAAATAGCTCTTCAAATCATCACTTCTGCTCATCGCTAGCCCCTTCTTCGCTCTCTTGGGGACTCTCTTCCAACCCAGGAGAATTTTCGGTTTGAGCCATTTCTGATTGCATTAGATCAACTTCTGGAGCTTTTTGCTGCTCCGGCACAGTCGAGGTGACGGTAGCTGTCGCAGCTTCAGTGGACTTTTTAGCAATCTCAGCTTCAGCTGCTTCTGCCTTCTTTGAGGCAGCCAATTCAGTTTTGACTCGGGCTATTTCTGCCTGGGTCTGAATTAACAGAGTTTCGGCCGAGAGAAGATTCTCCCAGTCCACAACGTTGTGGTCTCGAATGAAATCGGAATCGAATCCCTCTGGCGTTGTTATGCCGCCCTGTAAGTGCCAATCATCAGATGCGTCAAAAAGTAGGTCATAGAGACGACCAAAGATCAATTGGCGATCTTCCTTCTTTGGCATTTCAACTCCGGCAGGCCCTTGGGAGCCGTCAAGTGCACTGAATAGCAGCGTTCTCTGCTGTTCCCAGAGACGTGGCGTCGCTCTTACAAAGGAAGATGTTTCAACGCTCTTTTTTGGATTGAGCGCTTCGTTCTTGATGCGGTCCAAGTCAAATACCGAATTTTCTATCTCTCGATCAGCATCATCCAAGGGGCGCTTGAAGTCAATACGACCATCAACATCTGCATTTCCATCGGCACCTTGAAAAATCTTTGTGAACTTACGGCTCACCCAGCCAACGATTGCATCAAAGGTCCAAATCGGAATCATCTTCGTCTTATCCCAAGCAAACTTGAGGAATTCCATTAGCTGCTTACCGAGGCCCCAAGAAACTTTCTTAGTTTCCGCTCCGCGTACAAACGGATGAAAGGCTAAAGCGCTATCTTCAAATTCAAAGATGCGATCAACCATCCATGCAATCGTTTCTTGAATCTTTGCATCCGGTAAGAGCGCAATTCCACTCGGTTGGAGACCGTATTCAGGACGCAAATTATTTGAATCTGGGTTTCCAGCAGAATCCATCGCTTTCACAGCTTGCTCAGTTGCCAGCCCCTCGGTTAGTACGCCACGTGCGAAGCTACGCTGAAGCCAAATCTGTCCCGGTATTCCGCTTCGGTTGTGGCTACTAAATTCAAAACTTCCTCGCGGAACACCCATCCATAGTCCGCCGGCAGAAGCAACGTTAGCCAATGTAATTCCATAGAGATTTGTTTCTTCACGAACGAATGCATCAATACCCCATGGAGAAGTACGGTCTTCCGGGGAAATAATCACATTATGTGTCCAGCGTTTTTCAGTAATCGAACGGTGTTTAACTTCATCAACCCAACTTGGGGCCATAATCATATTAATACGCAAAATATCGGTGCCGCTTGCACTTGTTCCACCTGCAGCCCCAACCACAACTGGCACGCCGACATTAGCTAATTTATCAAGTGCCGCAACCACCTCATCTTGAGTTTCATCGATATCTGTCTTGTCGACTAACAGTCGAATGGCAATGATACGAAGCATTGAAAGTGGATTCTGCGCCAATTGTTGAAAGAGATCCACGGACACGGTGTTCTCTTTTCCAAATATCTGTGCCTCGATTGAAAGGCCATGGGATTGCGCAAGATTATCTTGCGGCAAAACCCACAGCGCCTGTCCGAGAATTCCAGATTGGCTCCAGCTTTGTGCCATTGCAAGTAGCGTCTCGCCTCGTTTTCCTGATGGGAGAACGATGACGGATGCTGCCTGTCCAGGCCAAGGGTTTCTCGCCATTTTTAGTTAAATGACTCCAACTCAATCTGATCAACAGATTGCTTGAGAATGTTGAGACCGTTGACGATGTAAGAACTGATTTCCCAGTTGCGTTGCGCAACATATGGATTTCCATTCTTCTCGTATTCAGCGAAGAGGCCGTTGTAATTGGCTAGCTGCTTATCGAAGAATGCAACAAGGGCGTTCTTTCGCTCAACTGCTCCACCACCTCTTGTACCAGCGCGATCAGCGGCTGGCTCGGGCGCTCCATCTGGAAGAATTCCATCCTTGACCCAAGAAATAAGTGCAGAACTCTCTGCAGTATTTCCGAGCTCCATGAGACGGTGATACGGCGCCAAAGGTCCAAGTGGATCATTCGGTGAGATGTTGCAATTAGCAATTGCGATAGAGAGGGATTCCAGTACAGATCCTAAGTACTCCTTTTCTGGAGCATTCCCTGGATAGAGCAATGGATATGGGAATGAGACCCAGTCGTATCGTTGCGACCACACTTCAATCTTAGGACCGAGGGTCTCAGACTTTGATGCCTTGTAATAGCCCATTGCAGTTGCAACAAACCAGCCCTGAACCATCTCACTGATGCGCTGTGGATCTGCAGGGATAAATTCTCTTAGTGCTCGAGCACGGCGGTATTTCCAAAAAGCCGTGCGCTGAGAAATATTTCCTGAAGCACCTGCCCAACCATTTGCAATAGGGCGCATGATGGAGTCATAGACCATCGGCTCAAGAGGGTTGTCCTGGAATGTGAAGATGTCGATGTTCTGTGCGCGTGTTTGACCAAGCGACTTCATCGCTGCATCAAGCTTTGCTTCCTTTATTCCATAGGCACTCAAGGCGGCCTTGAAGCGATCTGCCATCGTGCTATCTGGTTCAAATGGAATTGTGCTGAAGATCAAGCGATTGTCATTCTGGCCAACACCTGGGTGGATCGAAGCAAGAATTGAGGCATTTATCTGAATAAGTGGTGCGCTTCGCTTTAAGATTTCAGACATGTTCTCAGTAAATGCCTGACGTCGTTGAGTGAGCTCGCCCTGCGGAGCGCCATTATCGCCAAGATATTCGCCGAGTGAAATCTTGAGGTAGTTGCCAAAAGCACTTCCATCGCGACTAAGCCACTTACGTGCATTGTCGAGATAAACCTCCACATCATCTGTCATCGCAAATCGCGCAGAAGAAGCAGCACCTGATAGTGAACCTGACTGCAAAAGGTGATCCGTCGGGATCCATGCGGCATCTTTAGCAAAGAGGTTATATCCAACTTTCGGTGACCCATCTGTGATTGCTTCATCACCAAGCATTGCCATCGCGGCAATCTTGTCCATGTCATTAGATGGACCTTGGCGAAGATTTGTTGGCAATGTGTTAGTTACGAGCTGCATAAACTCGTTTGGAAAATCCTTGACGTCAACGAGCAAACGCTCATTAGGAGGTGGCGCAAATCGACCTGGCAAACTACCTGTAATTGGATCTGGCCATGTGTAGAAAGGATTCTCGCGACCATCGGCAAGCTCTTTCGCCTTGACGCGTGCCTGCAGTGCCTGCCAGCCATTGCTTGTAGCCTCGCGGAGAGGGCGTAAAAGGTTGCGTCGAAGATCGTCAATGATTGCAATCGCAGCCTGGCGTAATTCAATTTCACTTGCAAAGAGATCGATTGCACCCGCGAGTGAATTCGCAGCTGCTTCAACATCAGGGTGAGCCAACGGCATTTTCGCCTGACCGCTCTTTGTGAGTGCTTGATGCACGCTCCCTTGAAGGCTTGCGAGGACACGTTCCTTCTCAGAGATCTCACTCTTTAACTCGGAGACGAAGAACTCCATCTCGCGATCGAGCTCTTCAAGGAGTCGAACAACTACAGGAAGACCCCATTGTGCGATAGAACGAGAGACATGCGTAGGGAAAGTCTCAGATATCTTCGCAACCCATTCACGAGATGCCTCATATCGAGCAGCTTGTTCCTTGACAAGGAATGCACCCTTTTCTGCAGTCCAGAAAGTAAGGAAGCGAGTCTGCCAACCTGCAGCATCTAAGCCATCGCTTCCAACTCCTCCACCTGCCTTTGCAAGTGCATCCTGCTTGAATTGAGAAGCACGCGCCTTACGATCTGCGGGACGAAGTGCATCAATAATGTCATTGGCAGGATTTCGTTCATTCAGCCCGGAGTTGCCCAAGAACTGAACCCACACATTCTTCACTGCATCGTCAAGCTTCTCTGCATCTGGACGAGTATCAGTTGCTGGAAGTGTGCGAAGGTGCTGCGTAAGTAGGCGCTCTACTACATCGCGCGCAAGTCGCTCTGAAGCAAACTCACGGAAGCGATCACGTCCCAATGAAAGGCGAGCGAAGCCTCCAGAGAGGAATGGCGGGCGATTATTGCCACTTGCATTAATCGAGCGGTCGAAGAGATTCGTCATGTCAGGAAGGGTTGTTGCGCTTGCTCCCGTTGAATCAATGTTATTAAGGTAATAGTTGAAGAATTCCGTCTGCGCCGCATCGTCGGTGATCATCGCTGACAATGAGCTAGCAATGGCACTATAAACTTCTGATTGACCTCCGAAGTCAACACCGCCGCTGTTACTGCGACCAATCAAAAATGTGTAGCGCGCACCAAGAGTGTAGGCAGAGCCAGATGAAGGAGTGATCTTCATACCCTTATAAAGTGCAACAGTTTCTGGTGACGCTTCACCAATCCACAGTCCTGCCATCGCCTCAGAAATTGCACCGAGTGCATTCGGCGCCGTTCCATCATTACCCTTCACGCTTGAGAAGACCTCAGGTGTGTATAGCCATGCAACGACTTTCTGTAGCCATGCCTTTGAGCTATCTGCAGACTTAATCGCTTCAATAACGTCAATAAATGCACCAGCTCCAGAACCACCAGCAATTGAAGAGACAACGATTACCGCTGGTTCATCGATATCTGTGGACTTTGCACCGAGAAGCTGAGCTAATCGTGAAAGCTCTCCCCCGCCGCCGCCAATCTTGATGAGAGAGTTCTTGATTGATGCTTGCACATTCTCAAGGCGAGCAACTGTGAGAGTCTTTCCGATTGATCTAAATTGACCTGCTCCTTGCGATACAGGAACAACTACGGATGCAGGGTTTGGAATCCACCCCGCATACTTATTCATATCATCTTTATCTAGCTTAATATTTTGGTGTGGCTGTCCAACCATGCCTGCAACAAGTGCTTCGTAGGGAACATTCTGCGGAACCATTCCTTGATAAAGGTCTCCATCGAGGAACGGCGCCGGAAATTCTGGTCCATCCTGTGCAACAGGTGTATCAAGGTGGAGCATCTGCCATGCATCTGGCCAGCCGCCATCCCATTCTGGAATCTCAAGCAATCTACGTTCAAGAGCAACGCGTAATGCACGCAAGGTCTTTCCGCCGGAACCACCGATACCTACCAATAGAAATGGACGTAGCATATTTCTCCCCCTACTTTCCTTGCTTCATTAGTAACTGCCGCCAAAAGGATTTGAATTGTCGCCGCTTGATGGTGGCGTTGGATTTGATTCTGCTGAGTAAGAAGTAGTTGAGTTCGGAGGTGTTTGAGGAACACTGCCCGCTTCATAGCTTGTACTTCCATAATCATTGGTGCCATACCCGCCAGAAAATGGATCGTTTGCGACTGCTGGCATAACAACAGCTGTGGCCTTTTTGCCGTTCTTTTTCTTGCCAGGCTTTGGAGGCTTTGGAGGCTTTGACGAATCGACTGCAGGCTTTCGTAGATCTGCTGCAATATTCTCGATCAGAGCTAAGCCGGAATTTGTTCCCATTGCCGCATTGCGATCCGTCGCTTGGCCATTGCCCTTTGCTGCATCGTGGCGGAGATATGAAACAGCAGTCGCTTCGTATGGCCCTGATTCTGAATTAAGAATGGAAGATTCAGGAATCGCTACAAACCATGCCTGACCAACATCTACGCCGATCCGACCCTCGCGGCCACCATTATGGAAACCACCAAGTGAAGAAATCACGCGAGTGCCGGCAGATGCTGTAGCAATAACAACTGGATCGCCGAATGGATTACGAGACGCGCGACCTTTCACGCTGACAGTTCCACTGTTAGACCCATCGCTCCAGAAATCATCGAATGAGCGAACCCGCTCGGTTGCCTGTCCGCTCCAGTCGTATTCGCCCTTTGCTGCTCCTGCGCCAATTCCGTCACTGAGTTTTCCGTCGCGACGTGAGAGCGATCCATCTGCTGCAATCCACACTGGAACAGCAACACGTTGAATTCCTTCGCCCCACATGATGCGCGAGTTGAGCCAGCCAAAGAAATACAAAATTCCGAGCGGAATAGCCAGTCCGAGCAACATCAGCCCAATCAAAATCGCCCAACGCTTTGTCTCGTTAATTAACATCTTCGAATCAAATGTCAACGAGATATCTTGACCGATTGGCTCTAAGCCGATGACAGTAGCTTTAAAAACTGCTGGAATAGCACCGGTGGTTAGACCCGTTGATTGCTTTTTATTTGAGACTTCGTAGTCAACGCTCACAGTCTTTCCCTGCGGCACGTTAATGCAACCAGCACCCGCCTTACTCCACTTGAATCCGTTGATACGTGATGGGGTTGGATCGATCTTGATAACTGGATTTGAAAGACAAACCTGGCCATCATTGAGATTAGATCCTTCGAGGACCAGGGTTCCCTTTGCAACTCCATCAACGCCAGTGAGAGTTGTTAGCTCTAATCCTGAACCTTGGATATGTGGATACTCAGGCGGTAGGGCAACTCGTGCCTCAACCTGCAAAGTTAGTGGCGATAGCTTTGTTCCAGACTGAGTTACCAGAGTGAGCGAGACATCAAATGTCGCTTTCGACATTCCCTTAGCGGGCGTAAATGTTCCAGAAAATGTTCCCGTTGCGGGATTCAGCTGTAATGGGACTTCTCCATCAACGCCGCTTGATTCATTAAATGTAGTGAGTCGAATGTCAGAAGATTTATATATTGAGAGATCGGCTGGATTACCGGACTTATCTACGACCTGTCCAGAGATTCCGACTGGCTTTCCTGCCTCAATATTCTTAACTGCAATCTTCAACTGGAGTCCGCTATAAAGGAATACATCCGCTTGAGTGTGAGAAATTCCCTGAATACTCCACTCACCTTGATCTGCACCATTTCTGATGGGTACGCGGACTAGATATGCACCTGCAGACAGCGCCGCCTTTACACCAGATGTTGGCGATGAAATCACTTCACCCTTTGGATTTACCAACTTCCAATTCTTTGAAGCAATAAGTGCATCAAAGTAGGCAACACCTTTATCGATCATGAAGTGCGCAGGATTATCGCCATACACACTTGCTGGCGCACCATTATTGGAACGGGCAACTACGCGAGCGAATTGAAGTCCTAATTGCAAGGTATCTGAAGCTACTAGTTCGGCTCCGGCTGCCATCGCACTATTAGAAGATCCGCAACGAAATGAAGAACTGGAGTAATCAAATGCAAGGCCATCAACTGATCCATTACCTTCGACAATCGGCAACATAAATGACATCGCAGAGTTCAAACCTTTATAGCCATTTGGATCTTTACTCTGTAATGCACTCATGACAGCTTGGTTGCGAAGCAGAACACCAATTACATTTATTTTCGCACTACGCAATTGGTCGATGATTGCGTCTCCACCACCTGATCCACTAATCGGATTTGTTCCACAGATATTTCCGATTGATTCACCTTCATAGCTGTAATTGGTCTTGGACTTACCGACATCGATTCCACCATCTGTTAACCAGACAACCACCTGACATGCCCCAGGATCTGCTGCTTTAGCTGAAGCGAGAGCGTTAATCGCTCCAGAGAGTCCAGCCTCCCAGTTGGTATTTCCCTCACCAGTTAACCCTGGAATTGTCTTTCTAAACCAATCTGCCTCAGAAGTTGCATTACCGGCCGTGATCGATGTCCACTTGCTTTTCAGCGGGCGAAATGATGACCCAAATGTTCCGACTGCATAACTGACTTTGAGTGATTCATCTTTTGGAGCAAGTTGCTCAAGAGAAGTTGCAAGCACCTCTGCTCGAAGATTCTGGGGATCAGTCTCTTTGAGACTTCCTGAGCCATCTATGAGGTAATAGACCTGAAGATCTCGACGCGAATTAACACAATCACCAATCTGTTGAACAGCTCTCTGGCCCTGGGCTGTCAATTGCGCTGGAAAGAGATCGTCTGCAACTGCCGCAGGCAATGAACTTAAAGTGAGTAATGAGAGGGCAAAGGCGAGAAGAAGTGCGCTTAACTTTTTCATATTTATGCCGCCGCAACAATCGTGGCGATATCCCACATATGTAATCCACCGATAATAAATCCGACAACTGCCAAAATCTTAAGTGCGGTTATCAAACCTTTAGAAGGTGAATACCAGACCGATCTACGCCCACTGACATCAAGACTCTGTCCAAGGGCAAGTGCCAACGTTGCGCCAATCGGAGTCAGTAAATAGCCAATGATGGCCATCGTGAGGCCATCGTGAGGAAATAGTAAGTAAATTGCGATACTCACAACTGTTACGGCGACTGAAAGAATTAATGGAAGCTTCGACGCGCTCTTTGGGGTGCCGGTTGCAACACCTGATGAATAGTCAACGTCCAAAGACACGTGCAATTCCTCCGAGCGCTATCGGGAAATATTCAGAGCGCTCACATCAACCCTGGGTTTCCCTCAGCGCAATCTTGAGGGAACCACGCGTAAATATCTAGACATTTACGTACATATCCTCCCTAAACCAGAAGGTCTGACTGGTCGTCTCAGAGATGACCAGTCACAAGAACTCAATTGATGTTTATTGAAGACATCAATGAAACTAACATCCCCGTATGAGTTCCGATACCCCTTTTTCAGCCAACAGCTACCCAGCTTTCCCAGCACCTGATGCAGCGAACGCCCCAAGTCTCCGCTATGCATCGTTCCCACACCGTCTCGGCGGTTATGCCTTGGATACCGTTCTTGCCGGTCTGACACTAGGTATCGGCTGGTTGATCTGGTCATTCGTTGTCTGGGGCGAAGGGCAAACGCCTGCCAAGAAGATTCTCAAGATGCGCACTCTCAACGCAACAACAGGCACGCCTGCATCATGGGGCCATATGGCAATCCGCGAATTCCTTGTTCCCCTAACGGTCGGAACTGCAATCCTTCTCACTAGCGGAATCGCATGGATAGTGTGGATTACTCTCGAGATTGTTTTCTACTTCACAAAGGGCAACCGCACTTTGCGTGATCTCTGGGTGAAGACAGTAATCGTGAACGAGGCGTAAGTTTTCCCTGACTACAAAGTTGCAAGCAACCTCTCTGCTTCGTGGAGATTTTCTCCATCGAATTTCATAGCTCGTGCCTCGCGAATCAATGCGGTCAACGGCTCTTTCGCCTTCTCTGGTTGCTCTAGCAATACTAAGACGCGTGCCTTTGTGAGCAAGAGTTCCCATTTAATTACTGTCGGATAGAACGGCCCTTCACTCGACATATCTGTCACAAACTTCTGTGTGAGATCAGCCTTAAAGAGTGCGATACCTCGATCTGAACTAGCAAGTGCTGACTTGTACTGACCCCAAGCAATCTGCATCATCGACAAGTTAGATAATGCATTTGCATCCTGACGATCAAATTGCCATTCAGAGTAATACTCCATCATTGCTGTGACATTGAGCTTTGACTCTTGATCAAATTGAGAGACATCATCTTGCATCAAGATTTTGAAGTAGAGCGAATTCAGTGCGTGCACCGGCACTGCTCCCATTCCCTGGCTCACCAATCGGTAGAGCCCGGCTCGACAAAACATCAGATTATCGGCATCGTTCATCGCCTTCGCATCTTGCGATAGGCGCTCTAAGACTCCGTAAGAAATCGCACTGAGCCAAGTCAATTGCGAGTAGATAGCGCCCGGAACGTTGAGTCCCACGCGATATGCAAGATTTGGGTCTTCATAGAGACCGACATCGCTAAAGAGCTCTGCCTGAAAATCAATCTGCTCGTTAAAGGACCAGTTTGAGTATCCATCGGCCAAGATCGATGCAAATTTAGGTAGCGCATTTACTAGCTGTATCACGATTTCATCGACGTTATCAAAGGGGACATTCTCATCGATGATGTAGCCATAGCGAGTGGTCTCCGGCGCCCAATCAACGCGGGCAATTATTTCTTGATCGCCCGGCACTAAACCCAAGACGTAGTAATCCTCCTCCACATGAATCGCCACCTGGGGAACTTGCTTTGGGTCTTCAACGCCGAACTCTTGCATTCGATCTCGCATACGTAGCATTGATGAAGGGAAAATCGTCTCGCTCAAATACCCAGCACGCTGAAAGAACTCTGGATAGAAGAACATATGCGATGGATATTCACGTGGGTCAACCTCAACCTTCCGTGAGCGGCACATCGCATCAATAAACCAATAAACAAACTCATTGCCAGTTTTCTTATCTCTCCATGCCTCACCAATGATTGGTAGCCCTGTCTGTTGATCAAAGAGCATCCATTTGCCGATCAAAATATCAATTGAATAATCCTGTGGTGAAGCGTTTACATCAAGCAGGACGCCTTTGCTCTCAAGAACCTTCTGCCACTTAACGGCAATCTTTGATTTCTTCCAAGAGATTCTCTCTGCGTCATCAAAGCGTGAATAGCTCTTAATGAGTGACTTATCAACTGTTGGCTCCCCCAACATGTCGAACTCGCCCTCAGGTAACGGCGTATAGATCTCATCGCCTGTCATCACTTTGCAGCTCTTGAGTGCCTCACGCAAAGTAATTGGGTCATTGCCAAACCAATCGCGGGCGAGCAGCTGCACAAACTGCACATATGAGTGGCCAAAGGTAAATGCCTCGGGAGTGAAATCCTCCTGTTGCTTACCGTTATAGGGATAGAGATAGTTAAAGTAGTAATCCTCTTCCTTTAACTTCTTAGGACCAAAGAGACCCATGGCTCAACCTCCAACTAGTGCGTATGGGAGGAGGGTAATTTCAATGAGCAAGGCGTGAAAGGGTGAAATTGGACTTGATTGGTCAGAATTTGGGGATCCGTTAACTCTTAATCGCCGGAGAATCATTTAGTTTCGGCCCAACGATTAGGCTTTGTGGAACTCAATAAGAGTATCAAGTTCACGATTGGAAAAAGCAGCCACCATCCTCGGTGATTTGTGTCATGCATACGGCGGATAGCCGCTGTGAATGTAGGAACGAAGAGCAAGATATTGACGATGTTATAGACCATATCGCCTCCAATGAATCGATCAATCACAAGCGATACAGCAGTGGCTAGCCAGGTAAAGGCGATGAAGTACCAATAAGCACGGCGGGATGTGGTGCCGTTGATTGTGAAAGCTTTATTGAGCGTTTCTGCGTTGATCTCGAAGAAATTCTGCATGGTTAATACTACCTAGGCTTCTTCGGATAGTTTGACTGTTCATCTCGATGAATCAGGCACCAATGTCATACGTCTAGGCCATACTTTCCGAAACAAATTAGGGAGAGATATGAACGACAAGCAATTAACCTCGATGGAAAAGTTTTGGTACGTACTGCAGTGGCTCTGCTTTGGAGCTGGCTACTTTGCAAAGATCCCTTCGAAAAAGGCGATGAGCGAACGCGGGCTCTGCACTATGACTGGAGCAGAGAACTTCTGGTACTTGCTTCAGTGCATCTTCTTCGGCGTTGGATATTTCCAAAAAGTAATTGTAAAGAAAGCTCTTTCAGAGGCATCTAAGTAAAACAACAGAGAATCCGCAGGTGTTCGCGATTGAATACCTGCGGATTTCTGTTCTCCTAATTATTCCAATCAGCATTTGGATGTGCCTCTAATTGGCCATCAAGAAAGCCCTGAAGTTAATCATCCGGATTGAGTAAAGCCCAATCAATTCTGGACTTTCCACACAACGTCACCATTGTCATTCTGGATGGTGACATCTACTAGGCCTGTTGTTCCGTATTCATCAAGAACAGAACAGGTTCTTGTATCCCCCACCTGACCAGCCATTGGATCTGGGCAGGTTGCAGTTACCGAGAATCCACCTTGTTCAAGAATGCCATCTTCAATCATTTGTTCAACACGAGATACATCAAGATCTACTCCCGTGATCTGATCCACCGTCGAACATGAAGTCAGCATGGTTGAGAAGATCAAGGAGATGAAAGTAATTGCGACGAGCCTAGGTGCTTGTCTCATTTTCCTAGACCGTTAGTAACGTCGAGGATTTCCTTGAGTGCTGGGAAGAACTCGGCTGGCGGAACCACATCAACAGCACCAACTCTAAATTTAACTGAGCCTGCCTTAGAAATTGTCCACAGGTAATCGATATCGGTATCTTGGGAGACTGTCTCATTGCAATACACCGTGGTGTCGTTCGATGAAGTGTGAGAATTGATTACTACACCAGTACCTTGGGTTCTATTTCCATCTACTAGAAAAATAGTATTCGCGTTGCTAATCCAAGACCAGTCGTGTCCACGTCGTCTAAAGACTAAATAGGAGAATAGCTCCCCGTTATTCACGCCGATTACAACCTGGAGTGAGATATGAATTTGAGTTAATTGCTTCGTGAATTTTCGGAGCATTGAACTACTTCCAACGCGCATGACCGCGGTTGAGAACTTCGTTATATCTGTCATTTCGTCATACGATTTACTTACAGCCATTCTCAAGACCTCCCTCGTCAGGTTAATGAGGGAAGTCTTCGCGAGCGAACTTTAATCAGCAATAGAAATCGAAGCCATGAATGGTCAGTTTTTAACGCAAAGTAGCTCCGAATGACTACTTCCCGGGCTACTAGATGTTCGTCTCTCCGGTCAGATTCGAACCGAAGGCCTCCTCCTAGTCAAATGCTCTTGAGAAATCGAGAACTACAAAAATCGTCCTGCGGGGAAATCTGCAGGACGATACATTTCATCAGAGCGAGGTGCGCCTTTTCGGCTTAACGCTTTCGCTTGTTCTTGGCTTCTTCTAAGAGATTCAAAGCAGTTCCATTATCTTGAACTACATCCCTCTTTTCGGCAGCCTTATTCACAACATGAACAGGCTCAGTGCCATCGCCTCTCTTCTTCAGAAGAACCAAAATATTCGATGCGCCTGGTGCCATAGCAAGGTGTGGCGTGAAACTAAAATTTACCGCTTCCCAGCCTTCTTGCCCCGCTAGTACTAAATTAAGTTTCATATCGCCGGGATCTGCGCAAATGAGTGTTCTATAGAGCCAAATATCATTCATGAATAAATTATTGCCCAGTGTTTTTCGGGAATGCACTGCATCGTGAGAGCGACGTGGACAAACTTAAATGTGAATGGTCAGTATCTATCGAAGCGATTCGAGCTTTTCAGCCACGCCTTCATAGCTTGGTTCATCGACGAGAATCTTCTCTAAGTCTTTAATGGCCATCGCCTTCTTGCCCATGGCGATGTAAGTATCGGCTCGTTCGAAACGGGCGCGATGGAGAATCTCTTGTGATCGGTCCTTCTTTGCTAGCGCGCGTTTAAAGCATTCAAGTGCGGCCTCGTGAAGGCCTTTGCCCCTAAAGGCAATACCGCGGAAGATAAGGAGCATTGCGCTTACATCGTCTTCGTTCTCGACATCTTCGGTTGTCTCTATAGCTGCATCAAAATCTTTCTTTGAGAGCTCGATATCTGCAGTCGAGATTGCAATCAAGGCATCAGGTGTTAAATCATTGAGTGCGGCAAGCGCTTCGTCATATTTTTCATCGCCTTGTAAGACCTCAACATATATAAATCCAAGGGTCTGCATCGTGTAGGGAAGGTTGGTGCTGATACCGCGAGAGATCTGAACGCTGGGATGGATGCCGACGAGATACTTCTTAACAAGTGAATCAGCGAAGAGCGCATCGCGGTTCTTCCAGAGGCCGGGTGCCCACTTTGATGCCTCTGTTGAGAGCTCTTTATCGGTAATGGCGTGAAGGAAAGAGACGAGTTCGAGGGCTGGGCGAAGCTCATCGAATTGCGCGCGAAGAGCCTTAGCCTTCTCAACTACTTGAGCAGGTGTATCGGTTGACTCTGCGTTGTAGATGTCAAGTAAGAATTCGTTGAGTGCGCGCTCTGCCTTGCCGGCGAAGAGTCCTGGCTTTGGCGGGTTAGATCCAACTATGTAACGCTCGGTTGATTCTGCGGTAGATGAAGAAGCTCGAGAACTTCTCCTTCCGCTGCTGAGAACCTGTGTGGAGGAAAGGCCCGTCCCAGGAATCCCGATACTTGCTGTGCGACGACCTTTTGAATTAACGGTGTAATGAGCTCCGCGAACGCCCATCGATAATCCGACGGAATCCTTATTAAAGTTAAGTCGGAGACCTGGAATGATCTTGATAGATCTGCGAAAGCGGATGCTCATGCCGCAGATGCTACTTCTTTATGACCATTCTTCACTCGCCTTGCGCTAGATAGTCCCGAGTTCGATTCGTAGGATATGCAGGTGAAATCGAATCGCTTGAAAGTATCTGTGGCACTGGTTCTCGGCCTTCTCCTCGCCTTTGCGCCATCGGCAGAGGCAGGTCGAAAGATTTCAAATACCGTCCCACAGTTAGGTCTCTGGTTTAAAGAAAACTCTGAGCTCACATCTATGAGCTCAGTGATCTATGGCAAGGCGAAGGCAGATTCAACCGATTCCTATGACTGGAAGATCTGCGGCGAGCTCTCAAGCAAGGTCTGTACAGATGCTGAAGAGATCATGATTATTCACTCTCTTCCAATCTGCTCGGCAAGTGCTGACTTCAATTGCATCTCTGGCACCTGGGCAATCTCGCCAACGGGTGAACGAATTGATGGAGTTGCAGTAAAGCGGATGGCCGCAAAGGGCAATGGAGATTTCTCTGCCGTTCCTTCAATGGGCCTTTCAGAAGGCAATGGGACGGGAACGATCTTTAAATATCCCGGCGTTCTCAACTCTGGCGGGAAAGATACCTACTTGGTCACCGTGCGAAGCATGTATAACTTTAAGAAGAAGGCTGGAGATGCGGCCTTTACCAATGACTACTCCATTAGGAATTTTAGAGCCGGAGTCCTTCCCGTTGAGGAGTTCACAGGAAACTATGTTCCCGTGCATGTGACTGATGGTTATGGCTCAGATGCTGGCCTTGGAAAAGCCCCTGATGGAACTGATTGCCAATCATCAGATTACGGTCTCTGTGAGGCAATCCGCGACTTTCCTGATGGATATCAATTTGGGCTGAAGATTCGCTCAACAAAGAAGTTAACGGGTTGGTTCCACGGGAGAATCCATCAACCAATTATTGAAACTATCGCCAATGGGGATGGCCAGGATATTTCCATTCAGGCTCTGCCGGTAAAGGTGACAGCACTTGATTACTTAGCTCCTATCTCCGAGTATTCACAGGCCGCAAAGGATGTGATCTTCTCTGACCGTGAATGGGGCGTCTCTGGCGATCCAGCGCGGGGCATCAAGATTGTTGCCGGCCTTGACCAGCAAGAGGCGCGAGATGTCTTCAAACTTTTCAACTCAGCCTTTAAGGACACTTCGAGCTACGAACATACCTATTGGTCAGTTAGTGCACTTGGGTATTTCAATGAGAACGATTCAATTCAGAGGTGTTCCGATCAATCGGGCAACCTTGCGGGCATTGTGACTACCAACTCACTGCTTTATAGCGCCGGGCCTCCAACTTTTAATAAAGAGAGTGATTCACTTGATTATCAACTTGCCTCGCCGCACTTTGAATCGAACGGTAAAGAGACTGTCGGCTCGTATGACCTCTTAATCCGCGCTGATGTTGCCCGCTGTATCTATGGATTTAGTAAGGCGCCTGTCTCGGCAAGTATCTCTATCGTCTCTAGCGATGGGGATGCAAAAGTCGCAACGACCGTCTTAGGCGAGAAGGATGGTTGGCTCTTTGTTAGCGCGCAGGGATTTGGTTTCTCATCTCCTACAGTACGGGTGAAGTTCACTCAGGAAGCGCCGGTTGTTGTAACACCATCACCAACGGCATCTCCGACTGTTGTGCCAGCACCTGCAGTTGCACCTAAGAGAACGATTGCTTGCGTAAAAGGTAAGACAATTAAGAAAGTAACCGGCACGAAGCCAATCTGCCCAAAGGGCTACAAGAAAGCCTAATTCTTATCCACACTGGAAAGAGCCCCGCGGTTTTTACACCTGCGGGGCTCTTATCTTTCGCCTGCTCCTCACCAAATCTCTCAATCGGATCCGTCACTCATCTCTGAGTTCCGAATCTTCCACCGCCACCACGCGATGGATGAGAGAGGAGGCGTTATGAACGTATCTGACTGGATCAACGTGTTTCTTGCGGTGTGCAGACTGATTCTCTACCTTGTAGAGATTTGGAATGACCGCCGAGGCAACGGCGGCCAATCCGGTACTTCCTAACGGGAGTGGCGATTGGTCTGTACCTTTAACGTGAGTTATCGGTGCGGGCCTTTCGTCGTTTCAAAGGTTACTCAAGAAATTCTGTAATGCAAGAAATTTATCTGCAACACGAGCAACTACTTTAAGTTACTTCTTTGTCTCGATATCTCTAAGAACACGATGGATATCGCGAGTGATCTCCTTGAGCTCGGCAAGCTCTTGATTTGCGATGCTGCGGGCCTCTTTAGCTAGCTCGAATTCGCCGAGGGAGGCTACGTGCGTTTCGCTGATTTTCTGAGCTACTGCATCCGATGATGCCTGCTGACCAACCATAATGATTGAGAGAAGTACCAATTGCAAGAATGTCTGCGCTACCCAGGCGACGATAATGAGTGGGTCCCCGCTTCGCAGTGCGGCAGGTAGTGAGATCAGAGCGATAGCGGCGAATATATAGGCACACCACATAGTTGATACAGCTGCGGTGATTTTCTCTGCAAGTCGAAGGTTAAACTCATTGATGCGCTTCATGCGCTAAGTATCCACCTCAGGACTTGGTCGGCGTAATCAGCAGGTAGGCGTGGACTATGCGAGCCTCGTGCGATGCTCCAGAGAGCGACAGGAGCCTTGCATCCAGTCAGATTCTCAACGGTGGTCTCCTGGCCTGAGATCGTTGCAACTAGTGCTGCAAGGAGAGCTATTCGATGGGTTCGTGCCACCGGGTAAATCTAACTTGTTACTTCACTCCAGTCACTGCGAAGCTCTGTGTAAAGATCGCAGCTTTCTGAGTAGCTGTCTCAGCAAAGTTCCAAGCGATGACGCAGGTGCCATTTGCAACGCTCTTCACAGTTGTCTGGGTATATGTGCCAGCACTTGTTGCATATGGCGAAGCATCTGTGATCGTGCAGACTGCCGGAGTTGTAGTAGTCACGGTTAAGAAGTTACCGATGCTATTGAGTCCTGTATTTGATGGAGCATTGACATATGCAATGCCAGAGACAAGGAGCGCAGGGGCAGTCGGTGTCACAAAAGAAGCAGTTCGCAACTGACGCACTGCCATCGCAGCTTTGTTAACGGTGATTGTTCGGTTCAGAACGGGTGCAGGTGCCCAGGCATCTGTTCCAGCCTGAGTGAGTTGAAGGTTACAGATATTTCCGTTACCTGTAACGCCTGCAGCGGTCGAGATCACGTATCCAGTTGAATTTGCAGTCGCAAGACATACCGCAGGGGTAAGTGATGTCACTGTCACTGGTAACTTCGATGTTGAAGTTGGGAATGTATTTACTGTTGCACCAATCTCAAGAGTTGATGGCGTTGAGATGCTCAATGTCTGTGCTGCATTTGCACCAGGCTGAGGAGCTGTCATTCCCGAGATTCCGATTGTCGGAGAAACAGTTACTGGCAACCAGTAGCTATTTCCTGCAAAGGTTACGGTGAGCTGGCAAGATCCGTTCCAGAGCGCCTTCACTGTGACACGAGTATGTGTAGTTGAGCTACCGATATAAGTTGGTGAATCAACCACGCAGATATTAGGTGTGCGAGATGTAACAACCAGCGGTGTAGTACCAGCTAGAGCCTCATTGAGAAGGGGCTGGACAGCGCTCTTCACATTGAGATCTAGGGTTGAACCTGCGATTGACGGCATGCCTGACCAAGTCGCTGTGATTGTCGTAGCTTCTTTATTCCAGACAATTTGGCGTCCGAGGGTTGTTGCTGGAGCAAATGTTCCATTGCCTACTTGTGATGCCACTACGTAGCAAGGACCAACGTTCGATGTTGGCAGTGGTGTCACGTAGGTCAGAACTGAAGCGGAATCAGTTGTCTGGAAATCGCAGATGTTAGGAGTTGTCGTTGAGAAGGTAACAGGGAGCCCTGACGTTGAAGTCGCGACAAGTGCTGTTGGCGCTCCCCCGTAGTAACGGCTTGACGGAAGTGTGAATGTGATTGTCTGAGACTTACGGAGAAACTTAAAGCTTCTTATCTGCACTGGAGCTGCCGCCCAGCGTGAATCGCCAGCTTGTGTTGCCTGGACGGTACAGGTGTTGTTATCACCTGTAAGTCCATCAACAGAGGTCACTGAATATGCACCTGCATCACTCTTTGATACTGCACAGACGGCAGGAGTTGTACTCACAACTGTAACTGGAAGCGTTGATGATGCAGTCGCTGTGATCGGCACAACCGTACCCAACTGGTAAGTGCCTAATGTTGAGAGTGCAATCGTCTGAGGTGCTGAAGCTCCCGGCTGAGGAGTTGTCATCCCCGAGATCACTGTTGTGAATGTCGTTGTGGCAGGGAGCCAGTAGCTGTTGCCAGCAAAGTAAACGGAGTATTGGCATGTGCCGTTATAGATTGCTTTAAAGATTGCTCGTGTATGAGAAGTGCTTGTGCCTTGGTAGGCAGTGCCATCTACAACACAGACCTTTGGGGTCAATGATGTGAATACAAGAGGAGTTGTGCCAGAGAGATCCTCATTAAGAGATGGCTGTGAAGAGCTCTTCACGGTGACATCAACAGCAGTTCCTGAAACAGTCACTGCACCTGCCCATGTTGGACGGAGGATGACGCTCTCCTTGCTCCATGTCAGTGTCTTGTTGATGGATGGAGCTGGAGCGAATACAGAATCACCAGGCTGATTTGCAGTGATATAGCAGTTTGCTGTACTTCCGATAGTGAGCGGAGTTACATAGGTAACTGTTGTCACAGTATCTACCGTTGTGAGCTTGCAAACCGTTGAAGAGGTAATCGTAAATGTAACCGGCAAGCCTGAAGTTGAAGTTGCCGACAATGTTGTTGGCGCTCCCCCATAGAAACGAGTTGCTGGTTGAACAAAGCTAATACTCTGCGGTTTACGTAGCCATGTAAATGAACGAGAAACTGTGACAGCTGCAGCCCAGCGATCATTTCCTGCTTGAGAAGCACTGATGGTGCAGAGAGTGCTATCTCC
This sequence comes from Candidatus Nanopelagicaceae bacterium, assembly GCA_947454735.1. Taxonomy (GTDB): domain Bacteria; phylum Actinomycetota; class Actinomycetes; order Nanopelagicales; family Nanopelagicaceae; genus Planktophila. The sequence continues at coordinate 6,502 of CANGLK010000013.1, read as the reverse complement.
CGTTACACCAGGGGCTGCCTTTGCAGAATATGTTCCATTTGCCTGGAGCTCGACTGAACATGTTGCCGGCGTAGTAGAAGTAAGAGTCACTGGTAATTCTGAAGTCGCTGAGACAACTAGTGGGTTGAGTGATCCTGCATCACGATTAGAAGGCGTTGAGAAGTTAATAACCTGAGCAACGTTTGCACCTGGCTCTGGCTGTGTCATCCCTACGACGCCGCTTGAGAAGCTCGCAGTTGTTGGAAGCCAGTAGCTATTGCCGGCAAAGGAAACTTCTATCTGGCATGTGCCATTCCAAAGTCCCTTCACAGTTGTCGTCGTGTGAGCATCGCTTGTTCCTGCAAAGGCCGTGTTCTCGACCTTACAGATTGTTGGAGTCTTTGATGTAACGGTCAATGCATTCGTTCCACCTTGTGATTCACGAAGTGATGGCTGTGATGCGCTAAATACAGTGAAGCTCAGTGTTGTTCCAGCAACGGTGATTGGACCTGCCCAACTTGCAGCAAGGCTAGTTCCTTCCTTCTGGAAGACAATTGTGCGGCTCTGTGTAGCAGCTGGTGTGTATGAATCATTTCCACCTTGGACTGCGCTGATTGTGCAAGAAGCTGTTGTTGCGGCAGCGATTGGAGTGACATAGGAAAGGAGGGACCCTGCATCACTCGTCGTAACCTGACAGATCGAAGGTGTTGCAGAGGTAAGTGTCACTGGAAGACCAGAGGAAGCGGTAGCGCTAAGAACTGTTGGCGCGCCACCGTAATAACGTGAGAGTGGAAGGCTAAAGGCAATTGATTGAGCCATTCGTGGTGGATATGGAGTCTGCACCGTAATGATTGGTCCAAGCAGTACGCCTCCGAGATCCATCAGCGGTCCTGTATATGCCAATATCTTGGTACGGAAGTAATACGTTGTATTCGACTTCAAGCCAGTAAGTCCCGCAGTCACCGTCGTGTTAAGAGCGCTGGTAATCGCATATGGCGTTCCATTGATAACTGTTGTACCGGTCTCAAGTTTTGGATCGGTACCGTAGATAAATGAGGTACGAGTATTAGACGCACCTGCGTTAACTACTGCGCTCAGGGTCATTGAGTTCTGAGTAATAGAAGATGGAGTCGAAGAGAGAATGACAGGCATGATTGGATTACCGACATTTGTCAGCGGAACTGGTTTTGAAACGCCTGCGGCATTTGTCGCTTCAAATCGATAGTAATAGCGATTTCCAGGAATGAGTCCTGTCATCGCTGCGCTCACTGTCACGGTGTCGATACCTGTGTAGAGAGTCGAGATAACCGCACTCCTTGGGGAAACCAGTAGTGAAGAGTCATAATCCCAAACCAAGCGAACAGAAGTTGTCTGTCCGTTTGGATTGATTCGACCCGTCACTGTCGTTGCAGGTGTATCAAGGCCATTAGTAGGTCGTATTGTCTCAACCGATGCCAGGAGGCCGGCAACTGCAGGTGTTGTAAATGTATAGATATTTGATTGCACAGATGCTGCGCTATTACTGCCAATGACCTTGTAGTAATACTTAGTCGCTCCATTGAGGAATGAGATATCAAGTCCGACAGTTGTCACGACATTTCCAGAGACTGTTTGCTGCGAAGCAAGTCCGGTCTGTGTATTTGTGAGGAAGTCAGGATCTGTTCCATATACGAACGAGACAGTAGTAGCGCCATTGTTTGCATTTACTGTTCCATTGAGATGGGCGCTCCAACCCGTGAGGTTTGTTGGCGCAATCGCAACCGTTACTGGTGGTGTTACAGGAGGGGCAAGAGTCTTAAATGATCCAACTGGCGAGGTGTATGAACCGCTCTCATTGCTAGCCGTTGCTCGGAAGTAATAAGTCGAAGATGGAGTTAGGCCATCGAGGATTACAGGCAAAATAATTGGCGCTCCCCCATCGAGTGGAGTCGGCGTCAGATTGATGCTCTTAACAATCTGGGTGAAAGCTTGATCTGTCGCATATTCAATGCGCGCAGTCGTTGGCGCATTGTTGGGATTAATTTCAACATTGGCTTGCGCCTGAATGTGGGTGATGCCCGAGAGAGTTCCTACCTGGACAGCCGGAGGCGTAATGACAGCTCCGCCATCTGTTGGAGATACATAGAGAAGGTTATTAATAGTGTCCGCAGGAAGACCTGTGACAGCGCCCTTCGTCGAATCTGCTGCTAGAGCATCGGCTACCTGAGCGACTGTTGCCGTTGGATGCAAGCCTAAATAGACAGCTGCAGCGCCTGTTACGTGTGGTGTTGCCATCGAGGTACCACTAATGGTGTTTACAGCATTTGCGGCATCTTTCCAACCAGCTGTGATGTAGTAACCAGGTGCATGAATGTCCACGCACTTACCCCAGTTGGAAAAGTAAGCCTTTGAATCATTGGATCCGGTTGCGCCAACTGTAATTGCAGTGGGAGCACTTGCAGGAGATTTAGTACAAGCATCGACATTGTCATTACCTGCAGCAGCTACAACTGTTATACCTGCATTTGTAAGACGAAGAATCGCATCGTTGATTGCAGAAGATGCGCCGCCACCGATAGAGAGGTTAAGAACTGCCTGCGTCTTTGGATTTGTATTCAGTGGTGACAAGATCCAGTCGAGACCAGCGATCACAGTTGCATATGAGCCAGATCCTGCGCAGTTCAAAATACGAACTGGAACAACCTTGGCATTCTTAGCAACTCCATACTTTGTACCTGCAGCTGTTGTGGCAACGTGAGTTCCGTGACCGTTGCAATCAACAGTGCCATTTCCATCTGCGATGCCGGTAAAGCCAACTGTTGATATACGTCCAGCCAAATCTTCATGTGGGTAGATACCTGTATCGCCGATATAAATCGTGGCACCTGTACCTGCGCTGCGATATCCGTAATTGCCCTGGTAGCCGGGAGCCGTTGAAACTACTTCACGCTGATCGATGCGATCCAGACCCCATGATGGAGTCGGCACCTCATTCTGCTGAATATCTAGACCAGATACAGGCTGATCCTTTTCGATCTTGAGAACATTTGGAATCTTCTGCAAGATTGGCAGCAACATATCTGGAAGCTTTACGACAAAGCCATCGAATGCGTACTGGTAGCGGGTACCTACAGTTCCACCTGCATTCTTTACTGCGCTCTCAATTGCCGCACGTGCTGCTGGAGTAATCTGCACGATGTAATCAGATGAAGGGCCGAGAATGCCGGCCTCTGCCTGCGAGCTAGATCCCATCATCGCGGTCAGTGCGATAAAGACTGTGGCTACAGAGCGGAACGATTTGCGCTTGAGAGCGTGCATATTTTTGTACTCCAGAAGTAGGTTCACTGGGTTAACCGTAAAACCTCGCCCTATTTATGCAGCGGACTATCTGGCAGCCTGACCGGTCATTTCAATCCTCACCGACCTCGCGGCCAGAGAATAGAAATAGAGAAAGGGCCACGGTGAGATCACCGTGGCCCTTTCTCGTACTAATTATTAAGCGCCTGCGCCGTACTTATTGTCCGCTCCGCTTTCAGAGCAGGCAAGAATAAGTCCGTAGATTGGAATGATTTGATACCAACCACTCTTACCGACATCATGCATGCGACGTGAACCTGCTGCATACATTGGCAGAATAAATACTAGGACTGTCAGATTCATGAGTATTCCATTTGCAGTCGAATCGACCATTGCTACTGCAAAGAGAACGAGAATGTAGAAGAGGAAGAAGAACCAGTACTCGCTACGCGTTGCACGACCTGAGAATGTTGCATATTTCGAGAAACATGCTGATATGGCATTGCCCATAATGTAATCCTTTCGAAAATTCGATAGGCCTAAGTATGAACTCGTGAAGAGCAACTTTGCTGGAAATTGAATGCAATTGATTAGTCATACTTCACAAGGTTAAATTTGCTAGTTACTATGGAGTCATGTCACGAAAAGAGTTTGCTCCGCATAATGATCATCACCCTCACTGGCATCGCACGCATACAGGGGAACACCGGTTTCCTGTTGCGGTTGTGGTCTCTATCGTCATCGCGCTTCAAACTATTCTTCCCAAGGAGCTCTCGCTCAGCTTCCAGCGGGAGATTTCAATTCTCGAAGCTCTACTACTTGCCGTGCTTCTTATCGTTGCTCCGCGTCGCATACATAACCACCACATCCCGCTTCGCATCTTGAGCCTTGGACTCACAGGGGTGATGACCCTTTCAAACACTGCCTCTGCTGTGAAGTTGATTCAACACTTGATCAATGGCTCTGCGCAGAATGGAAATTCGCTGCTGCTCTCAGGCGCAACAATCTGGCTTACAAATATCGTGATCTTCGCATTGTGGTTCTGGGAGTTCGACCGCGGTGGTCCAGGGTCTCGAGCTGAGGCGCTCGTCCGTTATCCAGATTTCCTCTTCCCTCAGATGCAAGATGAACATATGGCCGCTGTCCATTGGCATCCAAATTTCTTCGACTATCTCTACATCTCTTTTACCAACGCCAGTGCGTTTAGCCCAACCGATGTATTGCCACTGACTCGTTGGGCGAAGATGTTGATGTTGGTGCAGTCGGTAACCTCGCTTTTGACAGTGGGTCTTGTCGTCGCACGTGCTGTCAATATCCTGCATTAACCCAGAAAATATGACCATTCATTACAAGGGATAACTCTCGTATCTTCTGCGCACTCAACCTACCCTTGGGGAAATTCTCAAGGAGGAAATGCATGGCAAAGCAGGTTGAAGAGCACAAGGCATGGAATGAGATTGCCGAAGAGGTTCTCGAACGTGTCATTTTCGGAGGACGTTGGTTACTCGCTCCTCTCTACTTAGGTTTGATGCTCAGCCTCATCCCGCTTCTCTACCGCTTCTTCCATAACTTTTATGAGCTGATGTTGCATATGACAGATACCGATATGCACCACATCACCTTGAGCATCCTCGAACTTCTCGACACTGTGCTCCTCGGTAATTTGATTATCATCATTATCTTTGCAGGATATGAGAACTTCGTATCCAAGATAAACGTTGCTGAAGATGCAGAGGATCGACCACACTGGATGGGACGCGTTGATTACAGCGGTCTCAAGATCAAGTTGATCGGTTCATTGGTAGCGATATCCGTTATCGAACTCCTTAAGGACTTTATGCTTGAAGGCGAAATCGATGGAACTCGCGAAAAATGGCGCATTGGAATTCACCTTACATTTGTGGTCTCTGGCGTTCTATTCGCAGTCATGGACCTCATCGCCGATAAGCGTGAAGCGATCGATCTTTCAAATGAGAAAGAGATGATCCGTATGCGTGAAGCGCACGCGGATGGCGAACTCCGCTAACCAATATTTGAAATACGAGAGCCCCCTCGGCACGCACTGAGGGGGCTCTCGTATTTTCTTATGTAATTTCAATGTACATTTTTAACTTTATTATGTACATTTGAACCATGAGCGAAATATCCGTCACAGATGCCCGCGCAGAGCTACCTTCTGTAATCGCCCGTGCCAAAAAGAAGCCTGTGCATATCGTCAAACATGGTCAGACCGTTGCTGTATTAATGAATCCTGAACTTTTCGAGAAAGCGATGGATGCGATGGAAGAGTTAGAAGATATCGAGGCATTTGATTCCGCCCTTTCCGCCCAGGAGAAGACCTACCCTTGGGATCAGGTGAAGCGCGAGCTCGGTTTAGCGTGACCCTCTTTACAATTGAACTCACCTCAACTGCAAGAAAATCTCTTAAGAAACTCTCTCAAAAAGATCAAGTCCTGATCTACACGGTGATCGAAACACTAAAAACAAATCCCACACCGCCAAAGTCATTGAAGCTACATGGGCGTGACGGTTACCGAATTCGTATGGGCGACCTAAGGCTGCTCTACACGATCCAGAGAGGCAAACTCCTAATCCTCATAATCGATGTTGGGCATCGACGAGAGATCTACCGCTAATCAAGTAGCCCGAATACTGAGGCGGCTTGAATGAGGCCTTCTCTTGCATCAGGGTGTGCAGCGTTATTAATCAGGTTCATCGCCTGCTCTTGTTGAGTATGCCCAAAGCATGCTGCCGCGCCTTGTTCTGTCACAACGAATGAGTGTTGAAAGCTGGTGACATTCTCTGAGAGGCGCGGAACGATTGATGAGACTTTCGCCTTGGGATGCCATGAAGGTAGCGCCATAAATGAGCGGCCTCCTCGGCTGTGAAGTGCGCCGACGATAAAGTCAGTCGAACCACCAAAGCCGCTATAGATCTGACCGCGTACATGTGAAGCATTTGCCTGGTCGTAGAGATCGATCTGTAACGCTGCATTAATCGATGTCATACGTGCCTGGCGAGCAATGAGACTTGGGTTATTGGTCTTCTCTGTACGAAGCATCTGAACGCGACGGTTGAAGTGCAACCAGTCGTAGAGCTCTTTGGTGCCGAAGATGAACGATGCGGTAATCAAGATATCTGGGTCTAATACGCCAAGCTTATGAAGGTTATAGACCCCATCAGAGAACATCTCTGTCCAGATGCGCAATCCTCGGCGATCTTTAAGTGAGTTAAGTACAGAGTCAGG
>CANGLK010000012.1 GCA_947454735.1 Candidatus Nanopelagicaceae bacterium | reverse complement strand
CTGATTAGGCTGGAGTTTCATACATATTGCATACATGGATTTACCTGCTTGGCATCTAAAGTGCTAAAGTCCGTCTAAGCTGAGCGTGAATTCAGCAGTGGGGCCTATAGCTCAGTCGGTAGAGCAACGGACTTTTAATCCGTGGGTCGACGGTTCGAGCCCGTCTGGGCCCACTTTTCTCCGCCTCACCCCTTTCATGCGCAAAGATTGCTGTGATACTCTCATGTGAGCGCTCTCATTTAGAGGGTATTTCTGGGAGGTTTCTGTGGAGAAGAGCTGGACTCTCTTGGGTCGATACGAAAAGACAGCCCGAACAAGCTTCTTCGGAATGGCCCTCGCTGTTTATGTGGCTCTGGAAACATTTGGAAAGCACGACTATCGCTACCCGATCTCTATGTGCGTCATTGTCCTTCTCTCAGCTGCATATATTGCAAAGAAGGCGCTCAAAGCAGAATCCATCGTCGGAGTACTCACCGTGCTTCTATCTCTCTTATGGATTGCTCCAATCTTTAACTCATCATTTTTCTACAGCGTGGATCTCTCATTCATGCTTGCCCACTCCGCCCTCTCACTAGCCGTAGCTGTAGGAGCCTTCTCCTACCTTAAGAATTAAATCGCAGATGGCTAAACCTAGCTTTGTAGGCTTTCAGGAAAATATTGAAATTCCAGCGGGATTTCAATTACTAGAGATCCATGAAGAATTAATCAGCGATAAAGATAGAGATGCACTTTTCTTAAGCCTGAGCAGCCCAGAAGAAATTTCTCAATGGTTCTACCCAGTCAAGAAATTTGAATCCCGCCCAAGTGGGAAATTTATATTTTTGCGCGGTGAAAGTGAAGAAGCTGGAATCTGTACATCTTTTGTTCTAGGTAAGGAAATTTCCTTCATCACTTCGACGCTCGGAAATATTTCCGTAAAAATTGGCAAAGGCAATCAAGGAAACCTTCTCTCAATAACGTTTAAGATTTTAACTGATGAAGTTGAAAGTAAGAGAGATGAGATTCTCGAGATAATCCAGCGATTGCGTGCGAAGTTGTGACAGAGCGCAAAGCCAATATCTACGATGTTGCACAGCTCGCTGAAGTTTCACATCAAACCGTCTCCCGTGTTCTCAATAACCACCCGAGCGTAAAACCTGCCACACGTGAAAAAGTTGAGAGCGCAATTGCAGAGTTAAAGTACCGCCCCAATCAAGCTGCGCGACAACTGGTGACATCGCGGAGCCAGATGATTGGAATCTTGATTGCAGGCACTGAGCTATATGGCCCTTGGGCAATTCTTAATGCGATGGAGCGTGAAGCCCGCCTAGAAGGCTATTCCGTCATCTCTATCTCAGTCTCTCCAGACTCTCCAGATTCATGGGTTGATGCGATAGATCAACTTCGCAATCTTGATATTGATGGTGTCATCACGATTGCTCTCTCTAAACAAATTGTGAAAGAGGTTGAGAATTCACTTGCCTCTGCCACAATCGTGATTGTCGATACTGAGCCAAGTAAGAAATTTGATGCAGTCAATATTGAAAATTACGTTGGTGGAAAAATTGCAACTGAGCATCTCATAAATCTTGGCCATAGAAATATTGTTCATGTTATGGGACCTTCTGATGGTTATGAAGGACAACAACGCCGCGAAGGCTATGAAGAAGCAATGAAGGATGCAAAGTTAAAGATTGATGTTCTTCAAGGAGATTGGTCAATCGGCACCGGATATGAAATTGGTCGAGAGATTGCTGATCGCAAAATTACTCCTACCGCTATCTTCACTTCTAATGATCACCTCGCCCTAGGAGTTATGAAAGCACTAACAGAGAAGAAGTTGCGCATACCTGAGGATGTAAGCATCGTCGGCTTCGACAATATTCCAGAGGCGGCATATTTCTCACCAGCGCTCACCACTGTGCACCAAGATTTTGATGAACTTGGAAAGCTCGCCATCAACAGAATGTTGATTCAATTGAAAGAATCCACAAGTCGAGCAGCGCTGACTATTCCACCGACATTGATCGTTCGAGAATCCACCCAACAACTCAAGGCAGGGAAATAAGATGGCAGATAAATATGTAATCGGAGTCGACTACGGAACTCTCTCGGGTCGAGCACTTATTGTCCGAGTCGCCGATGGCGTCGAAATGGGCTCTGCCGTCTTCGAGTACCCCAATGCCGTGATGGATCGCGCCCTCAACGCCACAGGCGCACCGCTCGGTCCTGATTGGGCGCTCCAAGATCCAAATGACTATGTAGAAGTGCTCAAGCACGCGGTTCCTGAAGCAATTAAGGCCTCCGGGATCAACGCAGCAGATGTTGTTGGAATCGCAACGGATTTCACCGCATGCACAATGATTCCAGTCCTAGAGGATGGAACTCCTCTCTGCCAACTCGATGAGTACAAAGGCAATCCACATGCTTACGTGAAGCTATGGAAGCACCATGCAGCGCAACCCCATGCAGATCGCATCAATGCGATGGCTCGCGAGAGAAAGGAAGCATGGCTTCCTCGTTATGGCGGGCAGATCTCTTCTGAATGGGAACTTGCAAAGGGTCTTCAGATTCTTGAAGAAGCTCCAGATGTTTATAAGAAGATGTGGAAGTTTGTTGAAGCGGCCGATTGGATTATTTGGCAACTCTGCGGAACTTATGTACGCAATGCATGTACCGCTGGATATAAAGGAAATCTACAAGATGGGAAGTATCCATCACGCGAATATTTTGCAGCGCTCAATCCAGAGTTTGCAGATTTCGAAGAGAAGATTTCGCACACTATTGGCGAGCTCGGTGATAACGCTGGCCCATTGACTGCGCAAGCATCCTCTTGGACAGGACTTCCCGTAGGCATTGCAGTCGCCGTGGGAAATGTAGATGCACATGTAACTGCACCAGCGGCAAAGGCGACAGAGCCAGGTCAGATGGTTGCAATCATGGGTACATCAACATGTCATGTGATGAACCACGATGCAATCACTGAAGTACCTGGAATGTGCGGCGTAGTTGATGGTGGAATCGTCAGTGGCCTCTATGGATATGAAGCAGGACAATCAGGCGTAGGAGATATCTTCGCTTGGTATGTCAACAACCAAGTTCCACAACGTTACTTTGATGATGCAAAAGCTGCTGGAACATCAATTCATCAATACCTCACTGATCTCGCAGCAAAAGAGGCGGTTGGTGCACATGGTCTCGTTGCCCTCGACTGGCATAGCGGAAATCGCTCTGTTCTCGTCGACCACGAACTCAGCGGAACAGTGCTGGGCCTTACTCTTACGACGACAGCAGATCAGGTCTATCGAGCACTTCTTGAATCAACGGCATATGGAACACGCATGATCGTAGATACATTTGCAGCATCAGGAGTTCCGGTAAAAGAATTTATCGTTGCAGGTGGCTTACTGAAGAATAAGTTCTTGATGCAGCTTTACTCCGATGTTACTCGACTCCCAATTTCAACTATCGATACTGATCAGGGGCCGGCACTTGGTTCTGCTATTCACGCAGCAGTTGCGGCGGGGGAGTACGCCAATGTGAATGCAGCAGCAGAGGCTATGGGTAAAGTGAATAAGCATGTCTACACACCCAATGAAGAACGAGCACTTCAATATGACAAGCTCTATCGTGAATATGTAGAACTTCACGATTACTTTGGTCGTGGCACGAATAATGTAATGAAGCGTCTCAAGCGGATGAAGCGAGAGGGATAAAAATGGCAACCAGAGAAGAGTTAATTAAGAAGACGCAAGAGCTCCTCGTCGACCTTCATCAAGAGTTAGTTCGTTACGAACTCGTCGTATGGACAGGTGGCAACGTCTCGCAACGTATTACATTCGATGATGGCTCACCTGATCTCTTTGCAATCAAACCTTCAGGGGTTCGCTACGACGAACTCACTGCAGATTCGATGGTTATCTGTGACCTTGATGGAAAATTAGTTCACGGAACTCTTTCACCTTCAAGTGATACAGCTGCGCATGCCTACGTTTATAAGAATATGCCTGAGGTAAATGGCGTTGTTCACACACACAGCAATTACGCATGTGCTTGGGCGGCGGTAGGGCAGGAGATTCCTTGCATCTTGACTGCAATCGCTGATGAATTTGGTGGACCCATCCCAGTCGGTCCATTTGCGATTATTGGCGATGACTCCATCGGTCGCGGCATCGTGGAGACCCTCAAGGACCACCGATCACCTGCCGTCCTGATGCAGAACCATGGCGTCTTCACCATCGGCCCAAGCGGCAGAGCGGCGGTAAAAGCGGCCGTTATGTGTGAGGACAACGCCAAAAGCGCCTTTATCGCTCGCCAGCTGGGCACACCTATCCCAATCCCCCAAGAGGCGATCGAATCTTTATTCAACCGTTATCAAAAGGTCTATGGAAAATAGAGGAAAGAAGGTAGATTTCCCGTTAGAAATGTGAGCGCTCACTTAGAGAACTCATTTTCGTCCACCCTAGGAAAGGAAATAACTTGATCAAGAAGATCACGACAGTCGTTGCTGTAGCAGCAATGGCAGTTACAGGACTTGTAGTCGCTGCTCCAGCTCAGGCTGCAAGCAAGGGACTCATCGGTGTTGCAATGCCAACACAGACTTCAACACGTTGGATCAGCGATGGAAATGCTATCAAGGCAGCTCTTATCAAGGACGGCTACACAGTCGACCTCGAGTACGCAAACAACGATATTCCAACACAGGTAAACCAGCTCGAAGGCATGCTTACTAAGGGCGCAAAGGCTCTTATCATCGCAGCTATCGATGGCGAGCAGCTCACAGACGTTCTTGCAGCTGCTGCTAAGAAGAAGGTAGCGATTATCGCTTACGACCGTCTTCTTACAAAGACACCTAACGTTGACTACTACGCATCATTCGACAACTTCAAGGTTGGCGTTCTCCAGGCTTCATCACTTTTGACTGGCCTTGGCGTATTCAAGTCAATCAACAGCACAAAGGCTGATGGACCAAAGGCAAAGGGTCCATTTAACGTGGAGCTCTTCGCAGGATCACCAGATGACAACAACGCTGGCTTCTTCTTCAACGGAGCAATGTCAGTTCTTAACCCACTCATCAAGAGCGGCGTTATCGTAGTTAAGTCAGGTCAGACAGCATTCGACAAGGTCGCAACACTTCGTTGGGACGGCGCAACAGCACAGAAGCGTATGGATGACATTCTTGTCTCTTCATACTCTTCAGCTAAGGTCAACGGCGTACTTTCACCATACGACGGAATCACACGCGGTATTCTCGCGTCACTCGTCTCAGGTGGATACACAGCAGCAAACCTTCCTGTAATGACAGGTCAGGATGCTGAAGTTGCATCTGTAAAGAACATCATCTCAGGCCAGCAGTACTCAACAATCTTCAAGGACACTCGTGAACTTGCTAAGGTTGCAGTATCAATGGCAGAGGCTGTTCTTAAGGGTAAGAAGGCAACAGTTAACGACACAAAGACATATAACAACAAGGTCAAGGTCGTTCCTTCATTCCTTCTCACACCTTACGTTGTAACAAAGGACAACTACAAGAAGCTTCTCGTAGATTCCGGTTACATCAAGGCAGCAGACCTAGGTTAATTCCTAGTTAAGAAGTAAGAGTTCGGTTGACCAATCACACACTTTTGATTGGTCAACCGAACTTACTTTTTCACCGATTTAAGATTGAATAAGCACTGAAACTTTCGTAAATGAATTGAAGAGGTAGAAGATAATGACCGAGAACATCTTGGAAATGCGCAACATCACTAAGACTTTTCCAGGAGTTAAAGCGCTCGTAAATGTGGATCTTCACGTAAAGCGCGGCAATATTCACGCAATCTGTGGTGAAAATGGCGCTGGCAAATCAACTTTGATGAAAGTCCTCTCAGGCGTCTATCCTCACGGAACATATGATGGCGATATTGTCTTTGAAAATGAAGTTCTCAATTTAAAAAATATTCGCGACTCCGAACATCTTGGAATTGTCATCATTCACCAAGAGCTTGCGTTGAGTCCACACCTATCAATCGCAGAAAATATCTTTCTCAATAATGAAATTAAGACCCGCGGATTTATCGATTGGAATAAGACCAACCAAGAGGCTCAGAAGCTCCTTGCAAAGGTTGGCCTCTCTGAGGATCCCAATACACCTGTAAATAAAATTGGCGTCGGAAAGCAGCAGCTCGTAGAAATTGCCAAGGCTCTTTCAAAGCGTGTAAAGCTCCTCATTCTCGACGAACCAACGGCAGCGCTCAATGACGCTGACTCAGAGCATTTATTGGATCTCTTACGCCAATTTAGATCTCAAGGCATGACCTGCATCATTATCTCTCACAAGCTCAATGAGATCGCGGCGATTGCAGATACGACAACAATTATCCGCGACGGAAATGTCATTGAAACCCTTGATATGACAGCTGGAAAGATTGACCAAGAGCGAATCATTAAGGCGATGGTCGGTCGCGAGATGAATAACCGTTACCCAGTTCGCGAACCAAAGATCGGTGAAGAAATTCTCCGCGTTGAGAACTGGACCGTTCACCATCCCGATGATTCATCACGCGTAGTGATTGACAACGCCAACTTCAATGTAAAGGCGGGAGAGATTGTTGGCCTTGCCGGAATCATGGGCGCAGGGCGCACAGAATTGGCACGAAGCATCTTTGGCCATAGCTGGGGAGTCAATATTTCAGGGCAGGTCCATATCAATGGCAAACTCGCCAACCTGAAGAATGTCCGTAGCGCAATTGATTCAGGAATTGCTTACTCGACTGAGGATCGCAAGCGATTCGGCCTCAACCTGATTGACGATATCAAGCGCAATATCACAATCGCATCGCTCGATGACTTTGTAAAATTTGGTCTAGTAAACGATAACGAAGAGTACAAAATCGCTAGCGAATACCGTGACTCAATGAATATCAAAGCGCCTTCGCCAAACTCGATCGTTGGCAAGCTCTCTGGTGGAAATCAGCAGAAGGTTGTTCTTAGCCAATGGATCAACGTCAATCCAGAGGTATTGATTCTCGACGAACCTACCCGTGGAATTGATGTCGGCGCCAAGTATGAGATTTACACAATCATGCAAGAGCTCGCATCACGCGGAAAGGCAGTCCTCGTTATCTCTAGTGAGTTGCCAGAACTCTTGGGAATATGTGACCGTATCTATGCAATTGCAGAAGGCCGCATCACCGGCGAAGTTGAACGTAAAGATTTCACACCAGAATTGCTAATGAAGTACATGACTATGACAAAGGAAGCAACCCATGCCTAAAGTACTCGAGAAGATCAGCGCAAAGACAGAAGGTCTTCGCAACAGATTAGAGGGCGTCGACCTCCGCCAGAACGCGATTTTTATCGCGCTCTTGGTGGTAATTGGTTACTTTGCAATTACGACGCCAATGCACACATCTGTGACGCCAGATAACTGGTCTAACTTGGTTGTGCAGAATGGTTACATTCTTGTACTTGCAATCGGCATGGTGATGATCATCATCGCTGGCCACATCGATCTTTCAGTCGGTTCTGTCGCCTGCTTCATCGGTTCTGTCGCTGGTATTTTGGCAGTTCGACCACTTGAACAACATGGATGGGAGTGGTTACCAGCATTTCCTTGGTGGGCAGCAATCCTTGGTGCAATTGCCGTCGGTGCCCTAGTCGGCATGTGGCAAGGTTTCTGGGTTGCTTACGTTGGTATCCCAGCATTTATCGTGACTCTCGCAGGCATGCTCTTGTTCCGCGGTCTTGCCCTTATGACTCTACAGAATTCAAATATTGGTCCATACCCAGATAAGTTCCGCGCGATTGGTAACGGCTTTATCGATATCGATAACCGCGTTGGAGTTAAGTTTGGCGTGACTCACTACAACCTCGTAGCGCTCATCATCACACTTGTCGGAATCCTCGCACTTCTCTGGAATTCTCTCGCGACTCGTCGCGGACGTATTAAGTACAACCAGAAGGTTGAGCCACGTACTTGGTTCTTTATCAAGAACATCTTGCTCGCAACAATGATGGGTTATGTCGGCGTTCAGCTCAGCCGTGCACATGGAATTCCTTGGACACTTGTTGTATTGGTATTCCTTACCGTTCTCTACACAATCGTGATGAAGAAGACGACATTTGGTCGCCACATCTACGCAATTGGTGGAAATCTTCATGCTGCCGTTCTTTCAGGTATCAACGTGCGTCGCGTTAACTTCTGGCTCTTCGTCAACATGGGAGCTCTCGCAGCGCTCTCTGGAATCTTGATTACAGCTCGAATGAACTCTGCGGTGCCATCTGCAGGTAATGGCTTTGAGCTCGATGCAATCTCATCTGTATTTATTGGTGGAGCAGCAGTTCAAGGTGGCGTCGGAACCGTAATCGGATCCATTGTCGGCGGCATGATCCAGGGAATTCTTGGAAATGGAATGAACCTCAACTCACTCGGTATCTCATACCAGATGACCATTAAGGGCCTCGTACTCCTTCTCGCAGTCGCATTCGATGTATGGAGCAAGAAGCGCACTAAGTAATCTCTCCATCTCCTCTACTTAAAAGAAGGCAGTAATGACTCATCAGATTTGGTTTCTCACTGGCAGCCAGGATCTCTACGGACCTGAAACTCTCGAGCAGGTAGCTCTTCAGTCGAAGGAGGTAGTTGCAAAGATCACTGCAGGCCTTGGCGCTCCGGTAGAAATTATCTGGAAGCCAACGCTGAAGAACACCGCCAACATTAAACAGGCGATGCTCGATGCCTCAAGTGATCCCAACTGTCTTGGTGTCATTACATGGATGCACACCTTCTCTCCAGCGAAGATGTGGATCCAAGGGCTTGACCTATTACGCAAGCCGCTCTTGCACCTTCATACGCAAGCGAACCAATCGCTGCCATGGGCGACGATTGATATGGACTTTATGAACCTCAACCAGGCAGCACATGGCGATCGTGAATATGCACATGCCGTTGCTCGCGTTGGAGTTCCACATAAGATCGTCGTAGGTGAACCAGGTTCTGCCGATGTTAAAGCGCACGTTGATGCATGGGCATGGGCAACTATCGGATGGAATAAATCACAGAACCTTAAGCTGGCGCGATTCGGTGACAATATGCGCTTTGTATCTGTCACAGATGGCGACAAGGTTTCTGCACAACTTCAACTCGGAATGTCGATCGAAAATTACGGCGTAAATTTCCTTGCAGATGCGGTGCATGCAGTCAGTGATGCAGATGCTGAAAAGCTCACAGCAGAGTACGAGGCAAAGTACGAGGTCTCAGCCGAGCTAAGAGCAGGTGGAGCGCGCCACGATTCATTGGTCTATGCAGCTAAGCAAGAGATTGCTCTCCTAAAGATTATGAAGGAAGGCGATTTTGATGCCTTTACAAGCAACTTTGAAGATCTCGGTACTTTGAAGCAGTTGCCAGGCCTTGCTGTGCAGCGTTTGATGGAGATGGGCTACGGCTTTGGTGGTGAAGGCGATTGGAAGACATCTGCACTTGGTGCAATTCTTAAATCAATGACACCTGCAGGTGGTGGAACTTCATTTATGGAGGATTACACCTATCACTTTGGCCCTGGCCCTGCGAAAATTCTCGGCGCACATATGCTCGAGGTATGTCCAACAATTACCAAGAGCAAGCCAAAGATTGAGATTCATCCACTTGGTATTGGTGGGAAAGAAGACCCAGTACGTATGGTCTTTACAGCTTCTGATGCAGAGGCTCGCGTAATATGCCTTGTAGATATGGGCGATCGCTTCCGCATGATCAGCAATGAAATCACTGTCGTTAAGCCAAATGAGGCTCTTCCTAAGTTGCCTGTTGCTCACGCAGTCTGGGAGCCAAAGCCATCGCTACCTGTTTCGGCAGAGGCATGGATGCTTGCAGGAGGATCTCACCACACCGTTCTTACCAACGCGGTTTCAATCGAGACAGTCGAGGACTTTGCGCGTATTGCCAAGATTGAACATGTGATCATCGATGAAGATACAAAGATTCGAGAGTTCCGTCGTGAACTTCAGTGGAACGCCGCATACCATCGCTTCGCTGAGAGAATCTAGTAAGTGAGTAGCGTGCTAGAAAATTTTCAAAAACATACCGCTGAATTTCTCGATGCAGTAGCGCTCTTTGCTGATCGCGAACGTTCTCTGGCTCCTGAGGGCGAATGGTCGGCCTCATATATCGTTCACCATACATCGGATTGTGAGCTTCACTTCGCAACTCGCTACCTATTTATCTTAGGCTCTGAAAATCCTGCTATGGCTTTCTTTGATGAGGATCGCTATCCAGAAGCGCTTCATTACGAGAAGCGCACTGTTGCGAAATCCTTAGCTTCAATTGTGGGACTACGTGCGATGGTTCTCGAGATTCTCTCAGCAATCTCAGATGAAGCGTGGTCTCGAAGAACTACCGCAGAAGATGGCACCCAGTACTCACTTGGCGATCTTGTTGCGCGTGCCGATGAGCATCTCGTTGCTCACACTGAGCAGCTCATCGCACTCAAATCTCAGATTTAACCCAAGTGCACTGAGTACGCTTCTACTATGAAGCTATCTCGACGTGACTTATTGAAAGCAACCGCAGTAATCGGAAGTGGCGCTTACTCCCTCTCCCAACCATTGTCGGCAGAAGCGGCGACTGCAGATATCCAACATGGATCGAGAAAGCTGGCTAAAGTTGCCCTTACCTTTCATGGCGCAGGGGCTCCTGACTATTCGGATGAGCTCCTTAAGCTCTTTAAGAAGAGCTCGACCCATGTATCAGTCTTCGCTGTTGGTACATGGCTCACCTCCGATCCAGCTATCGCACAGAGAATTATCGATGAAGGCCATGACCTGGGTAACCACACAATGACACATACGCAGATGAAGACGATTAGCGCCAAGAAGGTTGATTCTGAAATTTCGGGTTGCGCTGCAGAACTTAAGAAATTGATTGGAAATCATGGCGCCTGGTTTAGGCCGTCAGGAACCCAATTCTCAACTCCGCTCATTCGGGCAGCGGCAATTAAATATGGATACGGTCAGTGCATATCGTATGAAGTTGACTCCGAGGATTTCAAAGATCCAAGTAAGAAGAAAGTTATCTCGAATGTAATGAATAACGTGAAGAATGGATCGATTATCAGTATGCACTTCGGTCATAAAGTGACGCTTGAAGCGATGCCAGAGCTCTTGAGCGCACTCCACTCCAAGGGTCTGCAGCCAGTAACACTCACTGAATTGCTATCAGCATGAAGAAGACATTAGTAGCGATAATCGCTCTCTCTGCTTTCTCGGTACAAAGTGCTTATGCGGCGCCACTTTCGGGGATGCCACCCGTTCTTGATTCAAAGAATATCTACTCAGAAGATGGTCCAAACCATCTCAGTGATGTCGTCAAAGATATGCCGCAGCTTGTATATGTGCCTAACTTTCAATCAGCGACAGTCTCTGTCATTGATCCTAAGACGTATAAAGTCATTAAGACTATTAAGACCAAGGCTGGTGCCCAGCATGTCGTTCCATCATGGGATCTTAAGACACTGTGGGTCAATGACAACAAGGGGAATTACCTCACACCTATAGATCCAATGACAGCAACTGCTAAGCCTGATATATATGTACACGATCCCTACAACTTATATTTCACTCCGAATGGCAAATATGCAATTGTCATGCAGGAGGCAGATAAGAAGATCGTCTTTAGAGATCCTCATACAATGGAAATTAAGAAATCTGTAACCGTGCCCTGTGCAGGTGTCAATCATGCTGATTGGACTGCAGATGGAAATCAATTTGTCGCCACCTGTGAATTCAGCGGAACAGTCTTGTTGATGGATACCGCAAAGATGAAACTTATCAAGGTTGCAAAACTGCCAGGAATGGGATCGATGTCACCGATGCCTCAAGATATAAAGATTTCACCTGACGGAAATACCTTCTATATTGCAGATATGGCTTCGAATGGAGTCTGGGTAATGGCCTCAAATAATTTTGGCAAATTTACCTTTATTAAAACTGGTAAAGGAGCTCATGGCCTCTACGTTACTCGCGATGCAAAGACGCTTCTGATTACAAATCGCGAAGAGGGCTCGATCTCAGTACTTCGATTTAGCGATAATAAATTAATTGCTAAGTGGAAGATTCCAGGTGGCGGAAGTCCCGATATGGGCAACATCTCTACCGATGGAAATTTCTTCTGGGTTTCAGGTCGCTATGACAATGAGGTCTATGTCTTCAACATCCCTCGTGGAAAATTTGTCACACGTATAAAGGTCGGAGTTGAGCCACATGGCCTTACCTATTGGCCTCAGCCAGGGCGATACTCCTTAGGCCACACTGGAATCATGCGCTAAGCCGCCTGCCGCCTCTCACCTCTGCGGGGTGACCAGCCAGCGACCAGTCGTGTTTTGACTGGTCAAAACTGGTTATGCCATCGCATAAAAACAGGGCATTCCCTACGGTATCCATGTCAGAGCAATCTGAGAGGGTACTGAGAATGAACGAGATTAGAAGCTTTATCGAGTGGCTGAGTTATCACCCTACTCCCGATGAGATTTCGCGCGCCCTGGTACTCGATCACCTCGCAGCGCTCGGAGCTTGCTGTGCGCGAATCGGTCTTCTCAACCCTGATGACAGCCTCACCTTCGCCGGTGAATATGGATTTGAAGATGGTCGCAAAGGAGAGACCTTCACCAGCAGTGAATGGCGATCATGGGTCCATGACGCGGCAGATATCGCCCTTGGTAGAAATTCAGACCACTGGTCTAGTGATAAGAAGTTATTGATGTACCAACTTCGCCACCGTGGTGCGATTCAAGGCCACCTTGCTGTGCGTTTCTCAAAGCCAGTTGAAGATATAACTCGAGTCGAAGAAGTTGTTCTTGATTATGCAGTACCACTTTCACTCTACCTATCTCTCAATCACGATGGTCAACGTGGAGCTTCGACATCAGCTCGCGAAGATACCGGCGCAGATCACCTCACTCCACGTCAGCTCTCGATTCTTGGTGGAATGGTTGAAGGCAAGACAAACCATGAACTTGCAACTGAACTTGGTTTTAGTGTCTCTACTATCCGACACGAAACAATGCGCATCTATCAGGCACTTGCAGTGAGCGATCGCAAAGAGGCAGCTAAGAAGGCTCTCGCACTTTCACTTATTTAACTAGTAACCTCGCCAGGTGAAGAAATCTGGTTCGTGGCTACCGCTCTACCTCATCGTTGGATTTATCTGGGGCTGTTCATTTATCTTTATTAAAGGCGGCCTCGAATTCCTCACACCGATTGGGGTCGCATTTATTCGCTGTGCATTGGGAGCGCTGACACTCTATACCTTTGCAAAGATTAAGAAGATTGATCTACCACGCGGCAAGAAGGCGCTCTTTCATATCTGGATTGTCTCGCTCTTGCTCAATGTATTTCCTGGAATCTTCTTCGCACTTGCGGAGACGAAAGTAACTTCAATCCTGGCGGGAATCATTAACGCTGTGACACCGCTTATGACCCTTATGGCTATTTTGTTAGTCAACCGTGAAGAGAGACCAAAGTTCGCTCAGATAGTTGGTCTGCTACTTGGTTTTACTGGAGTGCTTGTTGTCCTTGGCGCTTGGAATGGCTTAGGCGATAACCCTTGGTGGGCCATTGGAATACTTTTGCTCGCAGTGACATGTTACGGATTCTCATTTCCATACACACGACGCTTCGTCTTGCCACTGGGCCTTCGCACTGAAGCGATCGTTTCCCAGCAACTAATTCTTGCAAGCTTCACCCTCTTGCCGCTCTATCTCATCGATGGGATTGCAAAGGATAACTACAGAGTTGGGCCAGTGCTCTCAATGATTGCACTCGGTGTCTTTGGTAGTGGCTTTGCCTATTTATGGAACTTTAAGGTGATGCAGATAGCAGGAAGCGCAATTGCAAGTAGCGTCACGTATCTCACCCCGGTTGTTGCGGTAATAGTCGGCATCATCTTCCTAGGCGAGAAGGTCACCTGGAATGAACCTGTAGGTGCTCTTGTCGTGCTGCTAGGTGCAGCGATTGCTCAAGAACGGATTCGTCTTACTCGACCTTAAGTTCTTGGTGGATATGTTCAGTCTCAACGATTCCTGATGAGAAACGCTCTTCGTAACGTCCGACCTTCCAGACCACAATAGAGAAAATCCATGCAAGGATGAATGAGGCGACAATCCAATATCCAATTCCACTTAATTTGATTGATGCAATCACTGTAAATGGCTGGTAATTCTCGATATTTGTCTTATCTGCGAGAACTCCAACTAGTTGAATTGTTCCAATTACAAGTGCAACGAAGATTGATAGACCTGTTGTTGTGATGTTGTAATAAATCTTACGTAACGGTGATGTAAAGGCCCATGAGTAAGCCTTTGTCATAAAAATTCCATCCAGGGCATCCATCATCGACATTCCTGCGGCAAAGATAATGGGCAGGGCGATAATTGCGAGTGGCGGAAGAGTTCCGCCAACAGCACCGACTGCGGTAGTTGCAGATAGCGCGAGTAGTGCAACTTCAGTTGCAGTATCAAAGCCAAGACCGAAGAGAACTCCGACTGGGTAGAGCTGCCACGAGTGATCGAAGCCCTTCTTGAAGAAGCCACGGAAGACGCGCTTCATGAGTCCGCGCTCGTTGAGAAGTTCATTGAGGTGCTCGTGAGAGAACTGGCCGCTCTTAGCTTTCTTCCAGACCTTGAGGACTCCAACAAGGATGACGAGATTGAGAATTCCCACGAGATAGAGGAAGAAGCCTGAGACAGATGCGCCAATAATTGCGCCGGTCTCTGCATAGTTCTTCTGAAACTTAATTGCAGTCTTTGCTGCGAATGCGATTGCAATAGAGAGCGAAAGAACAATTGTGGAGTGGCCTAGCGAGAAGAAGAGACCAACACCGAGTGGCTTCTTACCCTTTGCCAACATAATGCGAGTTGAGTCATCGATTGCTGAGATGTGATCGGCATCGAAGGCGTGGCGAAGACCGAATGAGTATGCAAGTGCACCCGCACCTGCATAGATCAGCGCACCCTTGCCGTCGACGAGGGAGTGGTACTGAGGATCTGAGTTGTAATGGATGAAGAGGCCCCACCCGAGTACATGGAGGAAGATGACGGTGCCGAGGACTGTAAAGAGGGCAGGGAGCTCCTCACGGCTAAATTTGAGGTGCTCTTTCAGCGTTGCCTTCTGGCTCATCGCTCTCTCCAAGCGCTAGATGCAAATCATTTGCAAGTAGAAGGGTAAGGGGTGAGCGCCATCCTCGCCACTCGAGGGACCGGTCAACCTCTTGGAAATAGGGGCGGAGAGAGGCTCCTTGGGTCTAGAGTGCGCGGAAATAGAGAGCAAGGGTCGGGAGAGGGGCAGCCATGAGCAATGAAGATCGTGATTCTGGCGATGAGATCCTGACGGAAGAGATGCTCTGGGATCGTATCCCTGAAGTCACCGGTGAAGAACGCGCTGATACATATTACGAACTGAGTGCTCGCATCTTTGCACGTGGACAATATGACGAAGCTTTGGCGCTCGCTGAGACCGCTCGCGACATCTACTCAGAACTTGGAGCTGGTGTCTCTAATGAGGGACTTGCTCAGGCCTATTCTGCGATTGGGTACAACCTCAATCAATTAAAGCGAATGGATGAGGCTGCAACTGCAATGTCTAAGGCAGTTGAACTCTTACGTGAGAATAAATCTCCAATCGCTTTAGAGCTCGCATGCACCTTGGGCGAGTGGTGGTATTCATCGAAGAATTATGAAAAGGTTATTGAAATTATGTACGAGTGTGCACAAGAGCACCTCGTCGATGGAAATAACATCAACGCCGCAAACGATATGCATCTCATTGGATGCGCTCAACGCGAACTTAAAAATTACCAAGAAGCAATCATCTGTTTCCAAGAGGCACGAGCAACATTCAAAACAGAGAAGGAAGTCATTCACGTTGCGCGATGTGATCAGAAGATTGCCTCTTGCTATAACGAACTCGGAGATGGCGAGAAGGCGCTAGAAGCTGCTCGTAAGGCTGTCGATGTCTTTGAGACTGGGCATGATCATCGCCGCGAAACCTTTGCGCTCTACGAGTTTGGACGCGCTGAAATCTTGCTAGGAAAATTTGAGGATGGCCTCTCTACGCTCGATGGCGTACTGCAAATTGCTGCCGAGGAAGACGCTAAAGACTTTGAATTCATTATTGAGATCGAAACGAAGATATCTAGCGTCATGCGCCAACTTGGCCGTATCAGTGAGGCAGATGAGATTGATCGTCGCCTAGCTTCTGTGAGAGAAGCTCTCGGCTAACTCTTGCGCGGAAGGTGCTGCAAAGCCCAGTGATACATGGCAATTGCAGCAGCTGCAGATGCATTCATAGAACGAGTTGATCCGTACTGCTCTATTGCATAGAGGACGCTGCAAATCTCAATCGCTTCATCTGACATACCCGCACCCTCTTGCCCAAAGAGAAGTACACAACTCTCTGGAACTTCAGAGCCTTCCAAATTACGTGATGTTGGAACGTTATCGATTCCGATAATTGGTAGTGAGTTCTCTGCGCACCAGGTAGCAAAGTCAGCAACTGTTGGATGATGAATCACAGTGAGATAGCGATCTGTCACCATCGCTCCGCGCTTATTCCAATCTCGTTTTCCGATGATGTGTACTGCGCTGACATTGAAGGCGTTGGCGGTGCGGACGACAGATCCAATATTGAGGTCATGTTGCCAATTCTCGATTGCAATCTGCAACTTATGGCGTTTGGTATTGAGGTCGGCGACAATCGCAGCAACGCTCCAGTAGCGGTAATGATCTAAGACATTTCGACGGTCGCCATTGGCAAGGAGCTCTGGGTCGTATGCCTCACCTATCGGCCATGGCTCTGGATGAGGACCCACGCCTACGACGGGAAAGAATTCACCGGGGCCGATCTCTGCTGGGGTCTTTATTTCCATGGTCGCACTCTAAACTAGTGCACATGAAGACGTTATTTAATATCGCACTCGGCATTCACATTCTCAGCATCCTTGGAATCCTTGGACTTCTCTTGAGCCAAGTTCAGAAGAGCCCACGAAAACTCAACCCTGGTGTTATCCACGCAGGCCTTACAGCGCTCATCGCAGGAATTGTTATGACAAGTATCTGGAAGCAAGTGAATCCAGATGAAGCTCTCAACCATGCAAAGTTTGGCGTGAAGGCTCTTGTCTTATCAGTGATTCTCACCCTTGCCTACACAAATGTGAAGAAGGCAACGTTGAGCACATGGGTCTGGGCAACAATGCTTGGACTTACTGTTCTTAATATCATCATCGCCGTCGCTATCTAGTTTTTCATCGTGCGTCAGAGAAGTTCAGTTTTCCTATGCCTGCTTGCAGGGCTACTTCTCGTCTCACAAAATTCTGCAACCGCTGCAGACTCGGTTGCAATTTCATCTGCTTTTTCACAGCTGACATCTACACCGACTCTTGCTGACCCATCTGTGATTGTTCTCGATGAGGTTACTGGCGAAGTTGTCTTTGAGTCGAATTCGGCATCCCCGCGCAAGCCAGCGTCGGTAATCAAGTTATTCTCTGCAGCTGCTGCCTATACATACCTCTCGCCATCGGAATCATTTACCACTTCAGTATGGACAGGGGTAGATAGCAAATCTGTCGTTGTTCAAGGTTCATTAGATCCATGGATGAGTTACGACGATAAAGTTGCAAGGAAGATGGGTCGTACATCTCTAGAGCGAATCGAATTTAATGCGCTGAGTGCAATCAAAGCAGTGAACTCGGGTTCAACGAAGAACACTACGATTTATTACAGTGATCTCTATGCCCAGGACGTTGCTCACTTTTCACAGTTTCTCAAGGATCACCATCTCTCCATAACCTTGAAACGGGTAACTCATAGCGATGCAAGCGCGAAATCAAGTGGCCACATCCTGACGTCAACATCCCCGACCCTAGAGAAGATCTTGGATTGGACGCTTACCTGGAGCGATAATCTCCTTGCAGAGCGCATTGCTCGCTTAGCTTCGGCAGCAGCTGGAAATACACTCGATGACAGTGGAGTCGCCCTCACTTTTTCTCAGATGCTCACAGATATGGGAATTACGACCTCAAGCCTTGTCATTAAAGATGCAAGCGGCTTGTCGAAGGAGAATCGCGTTACTGCAAAGCAGATCTCGCAGCTATTAATGGTGATTTACCACGATCCAAAATTCTTACCGTTAATCAATGGATTACCGGTTGGAGGAGTCTCTGGCACCTTGCAACATCGCTTTATCGAAACAGCGCCAACCGCAGTTGGCTTGGTGCGAGCAAAGACTGGCACTCTCAACGGAACAACAAATCTTGCTGGCTATGTTGAATCTGGCGATCACCAATATATTTTCGTGATCATCGCAGATCGACATAGTAAGAGTTACTCGGTGACGAAAAAGGTAAGGGCAACAGTAGATAGAATCTTAGGAAAGATTGCTACTCCACTATTGCCCCAACTCAATATTTCTCTTCTGCCTGTACTCGCTCTCACCGCTCCTTCAAGCGATTCGAGCACTGTTACACGCTAATCGCGGTTTTCGTGTCCTTCATGATTGCCACCACGTTCTCCGCCGTGTCCTCTTCCTTCACCTGATTGATGTTCACCACCGTCATCTTCGCGGTGATTGCCAGGTGCAGAGATTCCACCTTGTGTTGGATCTTGAATACTTGGCGCTTGAGTGGCGCTTGGCGCTGCCGGTGCTGACGGCTGTGTTGTTGTTGCGTTGCCAGCAGTACTTGTTGAAGTACCCGCTGACGGGCTTGTAGATGCAGAACTCTGAGTTACTCCTTCGGCGCTAGCCTGATTCTCTGAAGCGCTTGCAAAGAAGGCGCCTGTTGCGATCACAGCGCCAGTGATCAGAACTGCGGCGATAGGAAGTTTCTTATTGACCTTAGCCACCTTTGCAGATTCAGCATCACCATCGGTGAGCTCGAACCACTCGGGCCTCTTCATCTCTTCAGTCATGGTTCTTCCTCTCGCTCTTGACCTGCTATGGGATAAAAGTAAGGGCAGAGGCTGTGAAAGCTCTGGGAAGTATCGTGAATTACCTTGCCAATCGCGTAATAGGCTACGCGTGTGTCGACCATCCGCGCCTATATAGACCTCATGAAGCTCCGGGTGGTAGAGCTATTGGTCATTACAACAGTGCCGGCGGTGGTCCTCGCTCAGCGGGGATTCCCATCACTCTCACTCCTTGCCTGGACTCTCATCGGCGGAACTTTGGCAGCGGGATCGGCCAATGCTTTTAATATGGTGATCGAATCTGAGCGCGACAAGTTGATGAAGCGCACATCAAAGCGCCCCCTTGTGACTGGTGCAGTATCACGATTGCAAGCCACTGTTTTTGCAGCCGCAATTGGCGCCCTCTCTCTCGTTATCTTTTATGCATTCACGACCGTTCTTGCAACGATACTTACTGCAATTGCAATTGCTTATTACGTCATCATCTACACGATTGCACTGAAGCCAAATACATCGCAGAACATTGTCTGGGGTGGAGCTGCGGGATGCATGCCTGTCCTTATCGGATGGGCTGCAGTCACAAATTCGTTGACGCTTGTGCCAGTCGCATTCTTTATGGTGATCTTCTTCTGGACCCCGCCGCATTTCTGGGCGCTTGCGATTAAATATAAAGATGATTATTCAGCGGCAGGAATTCCTATGCTTCCATCTGTTGCATCACGTTCCAATGTGATTAGCCAGATGTGGTTCCACACGATTGCAATGGTTATTTCTTCCACTGCGCTCATTCAATTAGCTAAATTACCAGTCTGGACTTTGATGGCAACTGTTGCACTCGGTGCAGTCTTTACCTTTCAGCTCTTTGCGCTGAAAGAGAATTCAGATAATTACAATAAGGTCGCTGGCGGAATCTTCCACTGGTCTATTACTTATTTGACCTTGCTCTCCGTGCTCCTTGTAGTAGCTCAGCTCGTGAGCGCTTGATCTAAATCCTTAATCAAGTCACGTACATCCTCAAGCCCTACAGATAAGCGCAGGACTGAAGGCGTAATGCCCATCCCTGCTTGAACCTCCGCAGATAGACGTCGATGAGTTGTTGAAGATGGATGGGTAATCAACGACTTGCTATCACCGAGGTTGTTGGAGATATCAATGATGCGCAATGAATCCATAAACTTAAAGGCATCCTTCTGAGAGCCTTTAAATTCAATGCCAATTGTTGTTCCGCCGCCAATCATCTGCTTCTTAATCACATCTGAATCTGGGTGCGATGCAAGACCTGGATATCGCACGCTCTGAATTGATGGATGCCCCTCTAAGTATTCCGCGATCTCCTGCGCATTTGAATTCATACGTTGAACTCGCATATCCATTGTTTCGAGTGACTTAAGAAGTATCCACGCATTAAAGGCGCTGAGAGAAGGGCCTGTGTGCCGGATAAAGGGAAGCAACTTCTCTTGAATGTATGAGAACGATCCCAGGAGAGCTCCTGCAAGTACGCGGCCTTGACCATCAATATGTTTTGTCGCTGAGTACATCACTACATCTGCACCAAGTTCGAGTGGGCGCTGCAAGACTGGTGATGCCATCGCGTTATCAACGATTACCGTTGCGCCAACTTTATGTGCAAGTTCGCTCACAGCGCGAATATCTGTAACTTCCAGAAGTGGATTACTAGGTGTCTCAATGAAAACTGCCTTAGTCGGTTTAGAGAGCGCCTTCGCCCAACCATCTAAATCATTTGCCTTAACGAGTTCGTAGGTAACTCCCCACTTTGGCAATATTTCAGTGATGATTACGTGGCATGAGCTAAACATTGATGAACATGCAACGATGTGATCTCCCGCTTCGACAATGCAAGCAAGTGAAGCAAATGCAGCAGCCATTCCAGAACTGAAGGCGGTACAGAACTCTGCACCTTCGATTGCGGCAAGGCGCTTTTCAAACATCGCAACTGTGGGATTGTGAAAACGGCTATAAACAAAGTGATCAGTCTCATCAGTAAAAGAGTCGAAAGCTTCTTGTGCCGATGAATAAGTGAATCCGCTATTGAGAAAGAGCGCTTCAGAAGTTTCGCCAAATCCAGTACGGGTTAACCCTGCTCGAACAGCATCAGTTTGTGGTTGCACATCCCAATCTGGCGCCGGACGATTATTGCGAGGCTGGTATCCCCATGCATCTTTACTCATGGCTCAATGTTAAGCCAAATTTAAGATTGGACTGTTATGGTCTCTCTCATGACGACTTTAGCGATTGAGGTCAGCGACCTCACGAAGCAATACGAGAACTTAACTGCGGTAAGGGGAGCAACCTTCTCGGTCCCACGCGGAGCTATCTGTGGTTTTGTTGGACCTAATGGTGCTGGAAAGACGACCACCATCAGGATGCTTCTCGGATTGATCACTCCTACATCAGGAAGCGCCAAAGTCCTCGGCGAATCTGTGAGCAACCCAGAGAAATACCTTTCATTTGTCGGAGCGATGATTGAGGGGCCAGCTTTCTATCCAGCGCTTACAGGTTCTGAAAACCTTCGCGTACTTGCAACCCTTGGCGGCTTTCCAGTTGAACGCGTAGAAGATCTCATTACATTGGTCGGATTGAGTGGTCGCGGTGGAGATAAGTACAAGACATATTCATTAGGTATGAAGCAACGACTCGGTATCGCTGCAGCGCTCTTGCCAAACCCTGCGCTACTTATTCTTGACGAACCAACTAATGGCCTCGATCCAGAGGGAATTCAAGAGGTTCGCGACTTGCTTAAGAAACTTGCGAGTGAAGGCACAACTGTTTTTGTCTCATCACACCTTCTCTCAGAGATTGAAATTATCTCTGAACATATTGTGATGTTGCGCAAAGGCGAAGTTGTATTTGCCGGACCAATCGAAGAACTTCTCATGAACCAGAAGCCAACTATTATTGTGCGAACCGAAGAGCCAAATGATCTTGAGAAGATAGCGGCAATCGCTACCGCTGAAGGACATAAAGTTTCCATTCGCGCAGGTGAAGCCCACATTGAAGGCCCACATGACTGGGCCCCCATTCTCAATAAGAAAGCTTTCGAAGCAGGAATCACATTAGCTCAGCTCACTCCAACGCTACCTAACCTCGAAGAGACATTCTTTGAGATGACAGGAGGAAAGTAATGTTTAAAGTCTTCTTCGCAGAGTGGCGCAAACTTCGCCGCCCCACACTCTTCTTAGGTACTTTCCTAGCGGCCCTCTTCTTTAACGGTCTCATCACCTCATTTATTTACCTCATGATTGATTCTGAAGGAGGTAACTCTGACCGCGGTCGAAAAGTAGGTCGCGAAGTACTCAACTTGGCCAGTGGTTCTGTCTATGGATTTTCATCTATCGGTGGATTGCTCGGAATCATTGTTCTCTGCGTATTCGCAGCCCAAACTTCTCAAGAATATACATACGGAACTCTGCGCAACCTGCTCGTTCGTCAACCTAAACGTCTCACCCTTCTCGCTGGAAAGTATGCAGCGATGAAGAGTTTTGCCATTGTTCTAGTACTCGTTAACGCAGTGGTGAGCATTGCAATATCGATCTACCTCTCCGACCGAGCAACGGTTTCTACTGATCTCTGGTTTACCTCTGCGGGTTGGTCAGCAATTGCGCACACACTCGTCAATGTTTACATCTCTGTCGTTCTCTATGCTGTTATCGGCATAGCCCTTGGAATCTTGCTGAAATCTCCAATCAGTTCAATATCTATTGCGCTCGTCTGGCTATTGATCTTGGAGAATCTCATTGGAGCGGTGAAGCCTGCGACTCTTAAGTGGGTACCAGGAAATCAACTTTCAATCATCGCACAAGGTGGAAGTGAGTCAATCTCTTACTCTCATGCAGTAATCGTTGGAGGCGCATTTGCGGTATTTGCACTTCTTCTCTCCTCATTCATATTTGTTAAGAGAGATGTGGCTAACTAACGACATCTGGCGAGTTGGCAGTGCGTAGCTGCCCTCTCTCAATTATTCTTGAATAATGCGCCGTAAGCCTCTGATTGCTCTTGCCCTCATGGGTGCGCTGACCCTTGCTACAACTCCGGCGATTGCAAAGCCAAAGCCAACTCTTGCAGAGATTGAAGCGGCGAAAGCTGCTGAAGCTGCGAAGAAAGCGGCGGCCGATGCTGCTGCCAAGAAGTTAGCCGCTGCAAATCAGACCTTGCGCCAATTAACCGCAAAGGCGAATGCCGCTCGCGCGCTCTATCTCAAAGCGCAACAAGAGCTCAATGTGGCAACTGCACAGGCCAATGTTGCGGCAAAACATGCTGAAGAGACTGCACTTGCTGTAGCAGAGGCCCATAAGACAATTGGAAAGATGGCATCTAATGCCTACATCATGGGTGGAAGTCTGAGTGATATCCAACCCTTACTCAGTGCCAATGGTCCACAAGAAATTGTTGATCAACTTTCAACACTGAACACTCTTGGTGCTCGCAACTCAACTGCCCTTGCTCGCTTCAAAGCAGCTGAAATTGTTGCACGTGCTGCAAAGAGGAAAGCAGATGAGGCGCGAGCAATTCAGGCAGCGGCAACTGCAAAAGTTGCAGCGGCAAAGAAAGTTGCAGATGATGCACAAACGCTTCAGCAGAAGGAAGTAGATAAGCTTCGTAAGGTTCAGGATGCGCTGATGGCAGAGCTTGCTAAGGCAAAGAATGTTCGCGTCACACTTGAACAACAACGTCAGCTTGCACTTCTCGAAGAGAGCCAAGCAAACACTGCTGCGACTACAGTCAATCAGGCAAAGGTCTGGCCTGATCGTGGCTTCGTTGGTCGTTCAACTATTCGCACAACTGAGACGCAGCGCCTTGCAGCAGTTGCATATGCGAAGAAGCAGGTGCAGGCACGGAAGCCATATGTGTGGGGAACTCAAGGGCCAAGTACCTTCGATTGCTCAGGACTTGTTTTCGCCTCATATCGCGCAGCAGGATTGAACTGGCCAAATTGGGATCGCCTCAACTCAGCGCTCTACGCTGGTTATACCTATCACGTGCCCCTCACGCAGCTTCAACCTGGAGATCTTCTCTTCTATTCATACAAGGGAACCATCTCAACAATTCACCACATCACAATCTATGCCGGTGGTGGAATGATGTGGGAGGCAAACTCAAAGAATGCGGGACTTCTCTACTCAAGCATTTACTCTGTAAAGGGTTTAATGCCATTCGGTGGTCGAGTCTAAGAAGATGGTTGATGCGACGGTCTTACTGCGTAACGCTGTTAAGCCATTTCTCTTAGAGCTTGAGGCGGGAGATACATTTCTCGTAGCCGTATCTGGGGGTGCAGATTCTCTCGCACTTGCAGCCGCACTTCTCATTGAAGCAAAAGGACTTGCGCTCAATCCCGTCGCAGTAACAATCGATCACCAACTTCAAGAGAATTCCTATGTACAAGCGATGAAAGTCTCAGAACAGTTGAAGGAGCTCGGCTATGGTCAAGTCACTATTAGGAAAGTTCTGGTCGATCTTGTCTCCGGTCTCGAAGCTGGTGCTCGTGATGCGCGTTATGCAGCTCTTGTGGAGATCGCTCAAGAAAGTAAAGCGGTCAAAATCTTCTTAGGTCATACCCGCGACGATCAAGCAGAGACCGTTCTCTTGGGACTTGCACGGGGATCTGGTGCAAGATCACTCTCTGCAATGGCAGTTCACAATGGAATTTACACTCGACCATTTCTCACTATTTCTCGTGGCGAGACTGAGGCTGCATGTAGCGAGTGGAAATTAGATTTCTGGAACGACCCACATAACCTCAATACAGAATTTACGCGGGTCAAAGTTCGGCGCGAAGTTATTCCATATTTAGAAGAGCACCTCGACCCAGGCATTTCACGCGCACTTGTCCGCACGGCTGCGCTTCTGCGCGATGATGCAGATGCCCTCGATCAGTGGGCCGATCGCGAGAGCGGTGATCTCGATTGTGATCGATTGGCAGCCTTGCCTAAGGCGATCCGAACTCGAATCCTTCGAAGAGCGGCTTTAGAAGCGGGCGTGACCCCGGGGCAGCTCACCTTTGAGCAGGTGGGGGCGATGGATGCCCTGATCTGCG
The DNA here is from genome assembly GCA_947454735.1 of Candidatus Nanopelagicaceae bacterium. GTDB lineage: Bacteria > Actinomycetota > Actinomycetes > Nanopelagicales > Nanopelagicaceae > Planktophila. The sequence goes on along the minus strand of CANGLK010000012.1, from coordinate 14,499 downwards.
CGTGGAAGGGGCAGGGGGCTGTGAGCCTGGCTGGCGGTGTGAAGGTTGAGCGTATTTCGGGCAGACTGTCCCTCTCGCGGTAGGGCGATTTCCTACCGACCTCGACCTTTAGGAGCGAACCGGTGGATCTTGCAGCAGTTGGAACCGATGTAGAGCGCGTTATCGCAACAGAAGAGCAACTCAAGGCACGCGTTGCAGAGTTAGCAGCTCAAGTTGATGCAGATTACAAAGGTAAGGATCTCTTGCTCGTAGGCGTTCTCAAGGGCGCAATCATGGCGATGGCAGATCTCACTCGCGCAATGCAGACACAAATACAGATGGATTGGATGGCTGTCTCTTCATACGGTTCTGGAACAAAATCATCAGGGGTAGTTCGTATCCTGAAAGATCTTGATACAGATGTCACTGGTCGAAATGTTTTAATCGTTGAAGATATCGTCGATACAGGTCTCACACTTTCATGGCTTAAGGCGAACCTCGAATCACGTGGAGCTGCAGATGTAAAAATTCTGACCATCCTTCGTAAGCCAGAGGCTGCGAAGGTTGAAGTTGACGTGAAGTATGTTGGTTTTGATATTCCAAAAGATTTCGTAGTTGGCTACGGACTCGACTTCGATGAGAAGTATCGCAACTTGTCATTTATCGGTGTGCTCGCAAAGCACATGTACGAATAGGCCATTGGATGAGCAACGAAAAGAAGAAGATTAATAACCCCTTGAAGAAAATTTCACCGAATAAGAAGGCTAAGCCAGCGGGAAAGCCTGAGCCTAAGACTCGCGCTCAGAAGATCTTCCGTGGACCACTCTTCTGGATCATCGTTGCAATCTTTGCTGTTTCAATTTTTGGTCAGATTTCTAGCGCTGCAAATCGCTACACAGTTGTCACTACGTCTCAGGCGCTCGATGCGATTGCTCAATCTGATGTGAAATCAGCTCTTCTCATCGATAAAGATCAGAAGATCCAACTTATTCTTAAAGATGGCAAGACAATCAAAGGTGCAACTAAAGTTGAAGCATCTTATGTAATTCGCCAAGAGCCAACGATTGTTGATGCTCTCACTGCAAACCCACCTGCAAAGGGCTGGGATGTAGATGTACCAACACAATCAATGTTGATCTCACTCCTCTTCTCATTTGGTCCAATTCTTGTTATCGGCTTCTTGCTCTTCCTCATGATGAGCAACGCCCAAGGCGGAAATCGCGTATTTAGCTTTGGAAAGTCCCGTGCCAAGCTACAAAATCCAGATGTTCCTCAAAATACATTTGCCGATGTAGCAGGCGCAGATGAGGCAATCGGAGAGCTTGAAGAGATTAAAGACTTCCTCTCTGATCCAACGAAGTACCAACTTCTCGGTGCAAAGATTCCAAAGGGCGTTCTGCTCTTTGGTCCTCCCGGAACCGGTAAGACACTTCTTGCTCGTGCAGTAGCTGGTGAGGCGAAAGTCCCCTTCTATTCAATCTCAGGCTCTGACTTTGTTGAAATGTTTGTCGGTGTTGGAGCTGCGCGCGTGCGTGATCTCTTCGCACAAGCAAAGGCAAATGCACCTGCAATTATCTTCGTCGATGAGATCGATGCAGTCGGTCGTCAACGTGGAACAGGAATGGGTGGCGGTCACGACGAGCGCGAACAGACTCTTAACCAACTACTCGTTGAGATGGATGGCTTCGAGGCAAATGGCCAGGTAATTCTTATCGCTGCAACAAACCGTCCCGATGTTCTCGATCCGGCGCTCTTGCGTCCAGGTCGTTTCGATCGCCAGATTCCTGTTGATCGTCCAGATCTCAAGGGTCGCGGCGACATCCTCAAGGTACATGCAAAGAACAAGCCAATCTCTGAAGATGTTGATCTCGTCGCCTATGCTCGACGCACCCCAGGTTTTACTGGTGCAGATCTTGCAAATGTTCTCAATGAGGCAGCGCTCTTAGCAGCGCGTGAAGGCAAGAAGGCAATCACAAATCCTCAGCTCGATGAAGCAATCGATCGCGTAATGGGTGGACCTCAGCGAAAGACACGTTTGATGTCTGAGGAAGAACGTCGCGTTACTGCTTATCACGAAGCTGGACACGCTCTCGTTGCTCGCGCACTTCCACATACAGATCCCGTCCACAAGGTCACGATCATGCCTCGCGGTCGCGCACTCGGTTACACAATGGTGCTTCCAGATGAAGATAAGTACTCAACTACTCGCAATCAGTTGCTTGATCAGTTGGCATACTCGCTGGGTGGTCGCGCTGCAGAAGAGTTGATCTTCCATGATCCTTCAACTGGCGCATCAAATGACATCGAGAAGGCGACCTCGCTTGCTCGTGCCATGGTCACTCAATATGGAATGACCGAGACCATCGGGGCAATTAAGCTCGGCGGCGACTCAACCCAGCCATTCTTAGGTCGCGAATATGGCCACCCACGTGATTATTCAGAGTCTCTTGCCGCAACAATCGACTCTGAGATCCGCAAGATGATTGAAAATGCTCATCAGGAAGCATTCGATATCTTGGTTGCAAATCGTGAATCACTCGATGCGATGGTCGTAGTCCTTCTTGAGAAGGAGACCATCAATAAGGAAGAGATTGCAGAGATCTTTGCACATGTTGTGATGTGGCCTGAGCGTCCTAAGTGGACAGGTTCTCTCACGCGTATCCCTTCAGATATTCCACCTGTTGCACTCACTGAGAAGGTTGCACCTGCAGTCGAGGAAGAGGAAGCAACAAAGCCAAAGCGTGCGCGCCGCGTGAAGAAGGCAACTGACAGTGAGTGATATTAGCTCAATCTCTATGAACCCTGAGGATGGTCGCGCAAGTGCACCATATGATCAGGAGCGCGCAGAGAAAGCTGTTCGTGAACTTCTTCTCGCGCTCGGCGAGAATCCAGATCGCGAAGGACTTCAGGAGACACCTGCTCGAGTTGCTCGTGCATTTAGAGAGAACTTTGAAGGGCTATGGCAGCGACCAGAGGATGTCTTAACTACTACCTTTGATATTGGCCATGAAGAGCTAGTCATCATTCGAGATATTGAAGTCTTCTCGCACTGCGAACACCACCTCACGCCATTTCATGGAGTGGCACATGTGGGATATATCCCCAGCGGAAAGATCACTGGACTCTCAAAGGTGGCTCGCCTCGTAGATCTCTATGCACGCCGTCCTCAAGTTCAAGAACGTCTCACCACTCAAATTGCAGATGCCATGGTTGAGATTCTCAAACCGATGGGCGTCATTGTGATTATTGATTGCGAACATCTCTGCATGTCTATGCGCGGAGTTCGTAAATCACAAGCTCGCACTACGACATCTGCAGTGCGTGGAGTTCTCCGTGATCCAGCAACACGTGCCGAAGCAATTAGCCTGATCACCAATCGCACAAATTAATATAGGGCGAAACAATGCTTGTAATGGGAATCCTCAATGTCACACCGGATTCCTTTGCCGATGGCGGAAAACACTTCACCTTTGACCATGCAGTCGCCCGAGGACTTCAGATGATTGAAGAGGGCGTGGATATCATCGATATTGGTGGTGAATCCACGCGACCTGGCGCAGAGCGAGTCTCTGAAATGGAAGAGCAGAGCCGTGTAATCCCTGTCATTAAAGCACTTGCGGGCAAGGGCGCAGAGATCAGTATCGACACGATGCGGGCATCTACTGCACGCTTAGCAATCGAGGCAGGTGCATCCATTGTTAATGATGTGAGCGGAGGAGCAGCTGACCTTGAGATGTTTTCAACTGTTGCATCCCTTGGCTGTAAATACACCTTGATGCATTGGCGCGGACACTCTAAAGATATGAATGAGAAAGCACGTTATGGCGATGTCGTTTCAGAGGTCATTGAAGAGGTAACTATTCAATTAGATCAGGCCCTTGCTGCAGGAATCAAGCGCGAGAATATTGTGCTCGATCCAGGTTTAGGTTTTGCAAAAGATTCAGAACATAACTGGGAGATTCTCAAGCGCCTCGATGAATTTCTAGCGCTCGGCTATCCAGTACTGATCGGCCATTCTCGTAAGCGCTTCATCGGTGGCGATACGCCTGATGAGCGTGAGGCGGGAACGCTTGCAATCTCTGAATCACTTGTCGGCACTGGAATCTGGGCAGTCCGTGTTCATAGCGTCGCTCCTCACGTAGAGTTGGTGAAGTGATGAGCGATAAGATTCTAATTAAGGGTATCAAGGGCTTTGGATATCACGGGGTCTTCGACTTCGAAAAGCGCGATGGCCAAGATTTCTTTGTTGATCTCGATATCGATATAGATCTCACCGCTGCAAGCAATAGCGATCTTCTTACTGATTCCGTTGATTACAGTCTGCTTACTGCGATTGCGAAAGAGGCAATTGAGAAGTTGCAATTTGATCTCATCGAACGCCTTGCCGGATTTATCGCAGATACAATTCGCGAGAATTTTCCCGCTATTAATTCGATTGCAGTAACCGTGCATAAGCCATCTGCTCCGGTTAGTGAGAGCGTCACAGATATTGCAGTGACAATCACTCGGCCATGAAGGCGGTAATCGCACTCGGTGCAAATATCGGTAATCCGAGAGAGCAGTTGGACCTCGCGGTAGCTCTTCTGAAAGAATCACTCGAAGTAAGCGCCGTATCAAGCTATTTCACTACGGTACCGGTTGGCGGTCCAGAGCAACCCGATTACCTCAATGCGGTCTGCATTGCAGAGTCTGACCTTCCCGCCGCTGATCTTCTCGCTCTCTTACATGGAATTGAAAAAGTTCTGGGCCGTGAGCGGATTGAGCACTGGGGTCCTCGCACGATAGATCTAGATCTCATTCAATATGGCAGCCTCTTGAGTTATGCAGATGAATTGGTCCTCCCACACCCACGTGCTCATGAACGCCGCTTTGTTCTAGAGCCATGGGTGCAAGTTGAGCCTGATGCAATTCTGCTCACACATGGAAAGATCTCTGAACTTTTGGAGCAATTGCCGTAACGCTTTAGACTTACAACATCTGCTAGCCCGGTACCTGAAAGGACTGGAGCCATGAAGGTAGTAAAGAACGCACAGGAGCTTCCTTCTGCCTGCGCTTTTGTTCCAACTATGGGCGCACTTCATGCCGGACATGGCTCTCTCTTTACAGTTGCATCGCAATATTCAGATGATGTGGTTGCAAGCATCTATGTAAATCCACTTCAATTCGAAAATAAAGAAGATCTCGAGAAGTATCCGCGCACACCAGAGCGAGATATTGAGCTCGCTGAAGAATATGGTGTGACACATCTCTGGTTTCCGACGTACGAAGAGATATATCCAGAGGGCTTTCCAACACTTACTGCGGGGCCAATCGCAGCTCTCTACGAAGGCTCCTCGCGACCTGGTCACTTTGATGGCGTGGTCACAGTGGTTCGCCGCCTCTTTGATTTGGTGAAACCTAAAGTTGCTATCTTTGGCGAGAAAGATTTTCAGCAGTTGGCTCTCATTCGCGAGATTGCAGCTGAAGTGGAAATTGTCGCCGCTCCAATCATTCGTGAAAACGACGGGTTGGCGATGTCATCTCGCAATGTTCGACTCGATCCTAAAGGTCGGATTGCAGCGAAGATAATCTCTCAGGCGCTCCGTGATTCAGAGAGCGAAGGAGAGCTCCGCTCAATCCTTGCAAGCGAACCAGCGCTCACCGTTGATTATGCCGACTACATAGATGAGAAGACTTTCTTAGCCCCTACCGAAGAGAGTGAATTTACGCGTGCAATAGTCGCCGGTTGGATTAATGGCATCCGTTTGCTCGACAATATGGCCGTGAAGAGCGAGAAGAAGTAATGAAGCTACTCGCCCCTGCCCCTGGATGGACTGCAACCGCAGATGTCATTGTTGTGGGATCTGGAATTGCCGGACTTACAACAGCACTTCAATGCCGCACATATGGACTATCGGTTCTCCTTGTTACTAAAGCTCGAGTCGATGAAGGTTCCACAAAATGGGCGCAGGGCGGAATTGCAGCAGCTCTCGGTGAAGGTGATTCACCTGAAGAGCATTTAGAAGATACTTTAGAAGCAGGGGCAGGTCTCTGTGATGCAGCTGCAGTTCGCGTTCTGGTGACTGAAGGACCAGAAGCTGTTCGCAAACTGATTGAGCGCGGTGCAAAGTTCGATACCGAAGCATCAGGTGAAATCTCACTTACCCGCGAAGGTGGCCACCACCGAAATCGAATTATTCACGCAGGCGGGGATGCAACTGGTGCAGAAGTATCTCGCGCACTACTTGCAGCTGTGCATAATGATCCAGAGATTGAAGTCGTTGAGCATGCACTTGTTCTTGATGCACTGAAAGATGAAGATGGTGAAGTATGTGGCGTCACTCTCCACGTTATAGGTGCAGGTAGCCGCGATGGCGTTGGTCGCGCTCTCGGTAAAGCAGTTGTACTTGCAACTGGTGGTCTCGGCCAGGTATTTGCTCAGACAACGAATCCTTCAGTCTCAACCGGTGATGGAGTAGCACTTGCTCTTCGGGCAGGTGCAAAGGTTGCCGATGTTGAGTTCATTCAATTTCATCCGACTGTTCTCTGGCTCGGCGATAACTCAAAAGGTCAACAACCCTTAATCTCTGAAGCGGTCCGCGGCGAAGGCGCCTATCTCTTGGATGACAAAGGCAATCGCTTTATGCAGGGATTACATCCCTTGGCCGAACTAGCACCACGTGATGTCGTTGCAATTGCAAGTATGCGAGTCATGAATGAGACCGGTGCTCATCACGTCTGGCTCGATGTTCGACATATCGAGGGATTTGAGAAGCGCTTCCCGACAATCTACGCATCGTGCATAGCGCACAATATTGACCCAATGAGGGACCTCATTCCTGTTGCTCCTGCTTCACATTACGCATCAGGGGGAGTCCGCGTCGATCTCAATGGTCGCACCAGCGTTCCGGGGCTCTATGCATGTGGAGAGACTGCATGTTCAGGCGTTCACGGAGCCAATCGCCTCGCATCAAATTCACTTCTAGAGGGATTGGTATTTAGCGCACGTATCGCTGCAGATATTGCTGCGCATACTCCAGAGCCCGGATCTCCAGTTGAGAATGCATCACGAGAGATTCTCCTTGATCCTCGTGTGCGAGCAGATCTTCAAAATTCTATGAGCCGAGGAGCAGGTGTATTACGTTCTTCAGATTCACTTCTCAAGACAAGTGCAGATCTCACACGAATTGAAGATCGTCGCAGTACCGAGCCATGTGTCGAGGCATGGGAGGCGACAAACCTCTTCCAATTAGCTCAAGCAATTCTTAAAGCAGCACTTATTCGCCAGGAGACTCGCGGCTCTCACTGGCGTGAAGATTTCCCAGAGACGAGTGATCTCTGGCGCAAGCGCATCGTGCAAGATCTAGATCAGAGCGGTGCATGGACTACGGGATATCAGGAGGTCGGCGATAAATGATCGATAAGAACCTGATTGCAGCGGCGCTAGCAGAAGACCTGCAGGGCGGAGAAGATGTCACCTCTGTCTCTACTATCTCAGCAGAGTCGATCAGCACTGCAGATTTCACAGCACGAAAGAGTGGACGACTTGCAGGTATCGAGATGGTGAAGGCAGTACTTGAAGAAGTTGGCCTGACTGATATCTCAATAAAGAAGAGCGATGGAGATGCGATTTCTGCAGGAGATGTTCTCTTGACCGTCTCTGGAAATACCCGCGCAATACTTCTTGCCGAACGCACAGCTCTAAACTTTGTTGGACATCTCAGCGGGATCGCAACTGAAACCTCTAAGTGGGTTGCAGCTGTTGCAGGTACTAATTGCAAAGTGCGCGACACACGTAAGACAACCCCGGGATATCGCCAATTAGAAAAATACGCAGTGCGTATGGGCGGTGGAACAAATCATCGTATGTCGCTCTCTGATGCGGCGCTAATTAAAGATAATCACATCGCAGCTGCCGGCGGCGTCTCGCAAGCATTTTCCGCTGTTCGTAGCGCATTTCCGTCTGCTCCAATTGAGATTGAGGTCGATACTCTCGATCAATTGCGCGAAGTGCTTCCACTCAAACCAGATCTCATTCTCCTCGACAATATGAGTCCCGCTACCTGTGCAGAGGCTGTTGCAATCGTCAACGGTGCTACCAAACTAGAAGCTTCAGGTGGCATAACACTCGAACTTGCGAAGGAATATGCAGAATCTGGCGTCGATTACATTGCAATTGGTGCGTTAACTCATAGCGCTGCTGTCCTTGATATTGGTCTAGATCTGAGAGCGGAGTAGAAATGCTATTAACTGTCGATGTTGGAAATACAAATACGGTTCTTGGAATCTTTGAAGGCAAAGAGCTCATAAAGTCATGGCGCGTGAAGACGGATCCGCGCACCACCGCAGATGAGTTATGGCTCCAATTCAATGCACTAGTCACCGGCTATACATTGACCGGGCTTTCGATTTGTTCGACTGTTCCTGCAACGCTTCGTGAACTTCGCACAATGATTAGTACCTACTTCTCAGAGCTACCTACAACTATTGTTGAGCCAGGAACAAAGACAGGTGTCCAGCTTCTTGTAGATAATCCAAAAGAGATTGGCGCAGATCGCATCGTTAATACTCTCGCTGCCCACACTCTCTATGGTGGACCTGCAATCGTTGTGGACTTTGGAACATCCACAAATCTCGATGTTGTCTCACCAAAGGGAGAATTCCTTGGCGGCGCGCTTGCTCCCGGAATTGAAATCTCAGTCGATGCTCTCGCATCACGTGCTGCGCAGCTCCGTAAAGTTGAGCTCATTCGACCTAAGTCAGTGATTGGCAAGAACACAGTTGAGGCGCTTCAATCAGGAACCATCTTTGGATTTGCAGGTCAGGTAGATGGCCTCGTAGATCGCATCACAGCAGAGCTCGCACTTGAATTCGATGAATCTCCGACAGTTATTGCAACAGGTGGACTCGCTCCATTGATTATCGGAGTAGCAGAGACAATCGATGAATATGAGCCAGATTTAACGCTGATTGGCCTTCGATTGATACATGAGAAGAATCAATAGGCGTAAAAGGTAGACTCCACCCACTATGACGACCGAAAATACGCCTGCAGTAGAAGATGACCTTCCAGAACAGCTCCGTATCCGCCGTGAAAAGCGTGCCGGCCTGCTCGAGCGCGGCGTTGAGCCTTACCCGGTTGCAGTAGATCGCACCACTTCACTGAAAGCCATCCGCGAGAAGTACACAGGGCTCGATATCGATGTTGCAACAGGCGATATCGAATCTCTTACAGGACGCATTATCTTTAAGCGCGATACCGGCAAGCTCTGTTTTGCCACGCTTCGCGAAGGTGATGGAACCGAACTACAGGCGATGCTCTCACTCGACAAGGTCGGTCAAGATGCTCTCGATGCGTGGAAGTCAGATATTGATCTAGGTGACATTGTTAGCGTTACTGGCGAAATCATTACATCAAAGCGCGGCGAACTCTCAATCCTTGCAAACTCTTGGAAGCTCGCATCAAAATCACTTCGCCCATTGCCAAATGATCACAAGCCGATGTCTGAAGAGACACGTGTTCGTATGCGTTATGTTGATTTGATTGTTCGCCCGGAAGCACGTGCAGCTGCACGTATGCGTCCTCAGGTAATGCGCTCACTTCGCGATACCTTTAATAATTACGACTTCATCGAAGTTGAGACACCAATGCTTCAGGTAATGCATGGTGGCGCAGCGGCACGACCATTTAAGACTTTCTCAAATGCTTACGATATGGATCTCTATATGCGCATCGCGCCAGAGCTCTTCCTTAAGCGTTGCGTTGTCGGTGGTATCGAGCGCGTCTTTGAAATCAATCGTAACTTCCGTAACGAAGGCGCAGATTCATCACACTCACCAGAGTTCGCAATGGTTGAGTCATATATGTCTTATGGGGATTGGCGATCTATCGCTGATGTCACACGCACTCTGATTCAGAACGCTGCAATGGCTGTTGCTGGCTCACATGTTGTGACACATGCAGATGGAAGCCAGAAGGACCTCGGCGGAACATGGCGTGAAATCTCCTTATACGACGCTATCTCTAACGGCGTTGGCGAGACTGTCACAGCCCTGACTCCTTATGCAGATCTTAAGAAGTATGCAGAGAAGCTCGGGATGAAGATTGATCCTAAGTGGGTTACCGGAAAGCTCGCTGAAGAGATCTTCGAGCACGTTGCATCAGATCAATTAATCGAACCAACTTTTGTTATGGGTTATCCAGTTGATACATCTCCACTTGTTCGCGCACACCGCGAGACACCTGGAGTTGTCGAGAAGTGGGATCTCTACGTTGATGGCTTTGAACTAGCAACTGGTTACTCAGAACTTATCGATCCAGTGATTCAGCGCGATCGCCTAGTAGAGCAGGCACAGCTCGGCGCAAAGGGCGACCTTGAAGCGATGCAGGTTGATGAAGATTTCTTGCGTGCAATGGAGTTCGGAATGCCTCCAATGGGTGGAATGGGAATGGGCGTTGATCGTCTTCTCATGGCACTTACGGGTCTCGGTATTCGCGAAACAATCTTGTTCCCATTGGTAAAGCCAGAGGTTGAATAAGAACGATGGTTGAGATTCGTCCAGCGCGCACTTCGGATATCAAAGGTATCCGCGCTCTTATCGATGCATTTGCGCTTCAACGCCGCTTGCTCAATAAAGAGACAGTGACGCTATATGAATCAGTTCAAGAATTTACTGTTGCTATCGAAGATGGCGTTGTAGTTGGCTGCGGCGCATTGCACATTCTCTGGGAGGACCTTGCAGAGGTTCGTACCGTTGCAGTTGCAGAACATCTTCATGGCAAAGGCGTCGGACGAAAGATTCTCGATTCAATCATCGATCGTGCAAAGACAATCGGTGTAGAGCGCATCTTCTGCCTTACCTTTGAAACCGAATTCTTTGGAAGCCTTGGATTTAAAGAGATTCAAGGAACTCCGGTAGAGCCAGATGTTTATGCCGAGCTATTGCGTTCATATGACGCTGGTGTGGCAGAGTTCTTGGATCTCGAATCCGTGAAGCCAAATACCCTCGGCAATACCCGAATGCTCCTTAACCTCTAACCCCATATACCTGGCCTTAAAGGGAATATCAGCCCCATATTTGGGGTTCTATCAGCGTAATAACCTCGCCTCGCGCGCTTATGCAGGCGGGCGATAGGCTTACGCGAGATCCACTGTAGAAGGAGATGCCATGTTTGAGCGCTTTACCGATCGAGCCCGCCGCGTCGTTGTCTTGGCGCAAGAAGAGGCACGCATGCTCAACCACAACTACATCGGTACCGAGCACATCCTCCTCGGCCTCATCCACGAAGGTGAAGGCGTTGCAGCGAAAGCTCTCGAATCAATGGGCATCTCACTCGATGCTGTGCGCGCACAGGTAGAAGAGATCATCGGCCAGGGCCAGCAGGCACCTAGCGGTCACATTCCATTTACACCTCGCGCAAAGAAGGTTCTCGAACTTTCACTTCGCGAAGCACTTCAACTCGGCCACAACTACATCGGCACAGAGCACATTCTTCTTGGACTTATTCGTGAAGGTGAAGGCGTAGCAGCTCAGGTTCTCGTCAAGCTTGGCGCAGATCTCAACCGCGTTCGCTCAACTGTGATTCAACTTCTCTCTGGTTACCAGGGTAAGGAAGCAGTGACACAAGGTGGACCAGCAGAAGGCACACCATCAACATCTCTCGTTCTCGATCAATTTGGACGCAACCTCACAGTTGCAGCGCGTGAAGGAAAGCTCGATCCAGTAATTGGTCGTGACTTAGAGATTGAGCGCGTCATGCAGGTTCTCTCACGTCGCACAAAGAACAATCCAGTTCTTATCGGTGAGCCAGGTGTTGGTAAGACCGCAGTAGTTGAAGGTCTTGCACAAGCGATTGCAAAGAATGATGTTCCTGAGACTTTGAAGGATAAGCAGCTCTACTCACTCGATCTCGGCGCGCTCGTTGCTGGTTCACGTTACCGTGGAGATTTTGAAGAGCGTCTCAAGAAAGTTCTTAAAGAGATCAAGACACGTGGCGACATCATCATCTTTATCGATGAGATTCACACACTTGTCGGTGCAGGTGCTGCAGAAGGCGCAATTGATGCTGCAAGCATCTTGAAGCCAATGCTCGCTCGCGGTGAGCTCCAGACAATCGGTGCAACAACTCTCGATGAGTATCGCAAGCACATCGAAAAGGATGCAGCTCTTGAGCGTCGCTTCCAGCCAATTCAGGTGAAAGAGCCATCAGTTGCTCACACCATCGAAATTTTGAAGGGCCTTCGCGATCGCTACGAAACCCACCACCGCGTATCTATTACAGATGGCGCGCTTTCAGCTGCTGCAAACCTTGCAGATCGCTACATCTCTGATCGCTTCTTGCCAGATAAGGCAATCGACTTGATTGATGAGGCTGGCTCACGACTTCGTATTAAGCGGATGACAGCACCTGCTGAACTCCGCGAATTCGATGAGAAGATCGCAGAGGCCCGTAAGGCAAAAGAGTCTGCAATCGATGGACAAGATTTTGAAGGCGCTGCCGCACTTCGCGATAAGGAGAAGACTCTTATCGCAGAGAAGAATGAGGCCGAGAAAAATTGGAAGGCAACGGATCTCGATAAGGTCACTGAGGTTGATGAAGAACTCATCGCTCAGGTTCTCTCAGCTTCAACTGGTATTCCAGTATTTAAGTTGACTGAGGAAGAGACTGCGCGACTTCTTCGCATGGAGGATGAACTCCACCGTCGCGTTATCGGTCAAGATCAGGCGATCAAGGCCTTGTCACAAGCGATTCGTCGTACACGTGCAGGGCTTAAGGATCCAAAGCGTCCTGGCGGTTCATTTATCTTCGCTGGTCCATCCGGTGTCGGTAAGACAGAGCTCTCACGCACACTTGCATCCTTCCTCTTCGGCGATGAGTCAGCTCTTATCCAATTGGATATGTCTGAATACTCAGAGCGCCACACAGCATCACGTCTCTTCGGTGCACCTCCAGGATATGTTGGTTATGACGAAGGTGGGCAGCTCACTGAGAAGGTACGTCGTCGTCCATTCTCTGTCGTTCTCTTTGATGAGATCGAGAAGGCTCACCCAGATATCTTTAACTCACTTCTCCAAGTTCTTGAAGATGGTCGTCTGACAGATTCACAAGGCCGCACCGTCGACTTTAAGAATACTGTCATCATCATGACAACCAACCTCGGTACTCGCGATATCTCCAAGTCACTCGGACTCGGCTTCTCTGCCGCAGATGATGACCTCGGCAATTACGAGCGCATGAAGGGCAAGGTTGCTGATGAACTCAAGAGCCACTTCCGCCCTGAATTCTTAAACCGTATCGATGATGTCATCGTCTTCCACCAGTTGACCAAGGATCAGATCATTCAGATTGTCGATCTCATGATTGCTGGACTCGATGATCGCCTCAAGGCTAAGGACATGGGAATTGAGCTCACACAGGCTGCGAAGGATCTCCTTGCAGCTCGTGGCTATGACCCACTTCTTGGTGCTCGCCCACTTCGTCGCGTTATCCAGCGCGAGATTGAAGATGCTCTCTCAGAGCGCATCTTGTTCGGTGAGCTTAAGTCAGGAGAGATCATCGTTGTCGATGTTGAGGGTGAGGATGCCGAAGCGAAGTTCACATTTGCTGGAGCTCCTAAGGTCTCATCACCTGATTCACCAGAAGATCTCGCTGAAGCTCCAACTGCTTAAAGCTTAAGAAATACTTCGAGGCGCCTCTCACAAATTGTGGGGGGTGCCTCGTCGTATGTGGTGGCGATGGAGCTTTGATTTCCAATCGATAGAGCCAAGTGCGATCAATCCGGCAATCATCAAGAATTGAAATGCGATAGCCCATGGAGATTTAATCTCTGCGATCAGCACTTCGCCAAAACTTGTCGCTGCAAGCGCAGCCGCCCCAGTCACATAAGTGGAATAGGAGAAGGTTCTGCCTAAGGCGAATGCTGCAAGGAGAGGTTTCAACTTAATACTCTTCATCATGCCCGCTGCTTCAAAGAGTTGTGCAGAAGAAATAGGTGAGAATAAGAAGAGAGCGAGGATTGCATAACGCTTACCTGGTTGGCTCTCAATGTACTTACCCGCGTACTCCATATTACGAGAGAAACGTGTGGGGATGAGATGGGCAAATTTTCTAAAGTACCAAGCAAGAATTCCGCGACCAGTGGTTGCGCTGATAACTCCAAGGATTACTAGAGCAACGGGATTTGCATCATAGTTAATGAGAAAGAAGATAAGAGCCATCCAGGTTGGCGGTGCGAATGCTGGAAGAGCATTCATCGCAACGATCGCTAGGACTGCGTATAAATAAATCTCCACCTGCACACCTTAGCGGGGGAGCGAATAAGTATTCTTGCGGCGCTCTTCAATGAGTCCATCATCGAGCAAGGTGAGGATTGCCTTCTCAACTTGAGAAGGAACATCCCACAGTAGGTGGATCTGCTTCTTATTAAGCGTTGAATTTTCACGGAGGGCTTGAACGATTGTTCCGCGACATTGGCGATCGGTTCCATGCCAGGTTTGAGTGCGTTTTACACGCTCAGATGCAGGGTAATCGAGGCTGCG
>CANGLK010000011.1 GCA_947454735.1 Candidatus Nanopelagicaceae bacterium | reverse complement strand
CTGAGCTACCCCGCCAAGATCCTGCATATTCAATTGTGCCAAGCTGTACTGCGAGCCCCCCACCGGAATCGAACCGGTGACCTTTTCCTTACCATGGAAACACTCTACCGACTGAGCTAGGGGGGCAGAGGTAGAGGACGCAGTCTAAGCGCTAGGTCAGGAAAGTAAAAATTGGCCCGATCGACCAACCCTCGGATTTAGCCCTTTGTTGAGCCGAGGGTCAAGCCTGAGATGAACTGCTTACGCAGGACGAAGAAGACAATCAAAGTCGGTAGGGCCGCAATCATCGCGCCCGCCGCAAGGAGGTTGTAATCGGTGACATATTCACCGGTCAATCGGCCAAGGGCCGAGGTGATTGGACGCTTGCTATCACTGGATGTGAGAACGAGAGCCCAGAAGAAGTCGTTATAGATCCAGGTTGTCATCAATACGGTGAGAGATGCAAGAGCTGGACGAAGAAGCGGCAAGATGATGTTGAAGTAGTGAGTAAAGACAGATGCACCGTCAATCATCGCTGATTCTGAAATCTCTTTTGGAATCGTCTTCATATAAGAGCTGAGTACGAATGTCGCAAATCCCATCTGGAATGCAACGTGAATCAAGATGATGCCCCAATGTGAATCGTAGAGAAGCTTTCGATTTCCAAATGCATCGCCAATTGCAAGGTACATCTTAAATAAAGGAATAAAGATCAACTGACCTGGAAGCAAGTTACCTGCTGTGAAGAATAGGAGCAGTCCGACATTTGCCTTAAATGAGTAACGTGAGACAACGAATGCCATCAAAGAGCCCAAGAAGAGCGTCAGGAAGACGGCTGGGATTGTGATGATTGCAGTATTAGCAAAGTAGAGCGGAAGATTCATTCGACGAACTGCATCGAAGTAGTTCTGGAAATTCAGGTGATGCGGGAATGAGAAGACGCCATTTGCTTCAAGATCTACATATGGGCGAAGTGATGAGTACAAAGTCCATACGAGCGGGAAGATCCACAAGAGTGCAAAGAAACCGATGAAGAGTGAGATCGCAGTATCTTTACGTTGCTGCTTATCGCGGTACTCCTTATTAACGACGATACCTGACATTTACTTCACATCCTCTTTAAAGGTCGTGCGTAAGTACGCGATGATCGGCCCAATAGAAAGTAAGAAGAGAATCGTTGCGTATGCCGCACCCTTCATCGACTGACCTTCTCCTGAGATGTTCTGGAAGACCAAGGTGCCGAGGATTGGAACCTGTGCCCCTGATGTTCCGTAAATAATGTAAACGATGTCGAATGCTCGAAGTGATTCAATGATCGTAATAACGAGCACGATGATATTTACCGGGCGCATCGTAGGAAGGATGATTCGCTTAAATGTCTCCCACTCAGTTGCTCCATCAAGGGCAGCAGCTTCACGGAGAGCTGGATCAACTGCCTTAAGGCCAGCTAAATAGAGCAACATGATGTAGCCAATATGTCGCCAGGAGGCCATCACCAAGATGACATAGAGGTTCCATCTATCGTCGCCGAAGAAGGAGATTGGGTTGGTGATGTCCTTACCCAAGATTCCGTTGATGAATCCATCAGGGCGCAACATAAAGTTCCAGATGACTCCAGTAACTGCCAATGAGAGAACTACAGGGATGTAGTAAGCAGTTTGGAAGAAAGCATGTCCGCGAATCTGGCGATCAATTTGGTAGGCGAGCAAAATTCCTAGAGGAGTTGCAATCAAGCCGAACCAACCGAGCCAAATAACGTTGTCTTTCAACGCCTGCCAGAAGACTGGCGTTGAGAAAAAGATATTGTGATAGTTAGCAAATCCTGCCCAACGAATATCGTTGATATGGATTCCGGTCCAGTATGTGAATGAGAGACCGATAGTTGCAACTGCTGGAATCCATACAAGTAGTACGTGGAGCGCAGTTGGGACTCCGATAAATACACCGAGCGTTAAACGATCCTTCGGGGAAAAGGCTCGACGGCGGGTAACTTGAGTTGTGTTCTTGTTATCCGCCGTCGAGTTCATACCTTTACCTTATCTCTAATTGTTTATTAATAACTGTGGAAAATAATTAATCTCAGTTGTTAAGAATTAGAGCTTTGGAAGTGCTTCCCATTGTGCCTGAAGAGAATCAACAATCTTGTTGACATCCTTAGGGTTCTTGTACCAAGACTGGATTGCTGGGCCAACAACTGGACCTGCGAAGTCAGGGCGTGTGTCACGATCCAAGAACTGAGTGATGTACTTAGCTTGGCTCATAACGTTCAACTGCTGCTTCTGGAATGGATCGTATGTTGATGTGTCCTGGTTCTTGTTAGCAGAAGTCATTGCAACTCCTGTATCAAGCATCGCCTGCATACCTTCCTTATCACCAGCGAACTTGATGAAGTCCTTACCAACAGCTGTGTTTGAACCGTTAGCTGCTACGCAGAAACCATCGATTGGTGCATCGATTGTGTCAACGCCGTGCTCTGGATTGATTTCTGGGAATGGAACGATCCATAGATCGTCGTAGTCAGCCTGTGACTTATCCTTGAAGTTCTGTCCGAACCATGAACCCATAAGAGTTGATCCAGCCTTCTTCTGTAGAAGGAGCTGCATAGCGCCATCCCACTCGAGGTCAAGAACGTTCTTATTTGTGTAAGGAAGGAGCTTCTCCCACTGTGCGAATACGTCGATAACGCGCTGATCTGTCCACTTCTCGCGACCTGCAAGAAGGTCAACGTGGAACTGGTAACCGTTCAGACGTGCGTTGATGATGTCGAATGTTCCCATTGCTTCCCAGCCGCCCTTATCGCCAGCTGCAAATCCAACAAGACCCTTCTTCTTCATCGCATCAAACATCTTGATCATGTCATCGAAGTTTGCAATGTTCTCTGGATCAAGACCGAGATCCTTGACCATTGACTTACGGTAGTGAAGACCCCATGGGTACCAAGACTGTGGAACGAAGTACTGCTTGCCATCAAGACCTGTTGATGCAATCTTGTATGAGTTGTCGTACTGGCTCTCGAGATCCTTCCAGACATCTGAGATGTCTTCTAGGAGGCCCTGCTCTGCGAAGAACTGCATGCGGTATCCGGCCATCCACTGGAATGCATCGTCAGGTGTTCCCTGAAGATACTGTGAGAGGTTGTTCTGGAACGCATTTGATTCTGTTGCGTTGTATGTAACTTTGTTGCCTGACTTCTTCTCATATGCAGCGACAAGACCCTTAAGCTGCTTTGTTGGAGATTCGTCAACTGTACGCGCGCCGAATGACATTGGTCCTGATGCCTTTGAACCGCATGATGAAAGCACTGTTGCGCCTCCAGCGATTCCGATACCACCCAATGCTGCACCCTTAATGAGGGTACGACGTGATACTCCGTTTTGTTCTACTGACATTTACGTCCTCTAGCTTTCCTGGAAGTAAAACCTCTTGAAAGGTTGCGTCGGCGCATTCGTCGACACGCGTAAAATGTATGGTCATGAGCGTGAATACGCTATGGAGTTTGAGTAACGAAATGATTACTTTTGCAGATGCAAGCGATTCCACAGGTTGAGACTTGGGGTTTCTTTGCAGGAACTTGCAGGGTTTATTGGATATCCCACCAGATAACAGCGAGCTGTCGACGATCTGGGCGTGGGTTGGCCTCCAAGAAGGCGTCAATCTCACCTTGTCGCTCCTCCGGCAGGCAGAGGCGGCGGCGAATAAAGCCATTTGCGCCCTCAACCTTCTTGTCGAGAAGGATCTCGCTCTCAAAGTATTCGATATTCGCTCTGATTCCCATCTGATCTAGAACAGAGATGAGGTCACCGGCCTGTGGAACTGTTGGACGAATCAAATTCCAAAAATGTTTCCAACCATCACTCATATTCGACATCGGGTGAACTACAGGAGCTTCAATAACCACTCGCTTTCGTGCATGCGAATTTAGCTCTGCTAAGAATGGAACTATATCTCCCACGTTAAAGACAACGTGGTGCACGGTTACAACATCAGCAATCGGCGTCTGTGCTGCCACTGCAGGCCACTGTCCTAAAACCGTTTCAACGGTGACTTCATATTTCGGTGCATTGCTCTTATAGAGATCGAGCATCGCCTCTTGTTCATCAACACCAATCGCATGTGCAGCAGGTGGAGTGATTGCATACGTTGCAACTCCCCCACCGCAACCAATATCGAGAACGGTTCCACCAATCGGCATTGCCTCGCGTGCTCGTTGATGTGAAAGTGAATCTCCAATTACTTCAGGGATTTCAAAGAGTGCAGGTGGATGAATCCAAGGCTTCTCAACTGCTTGGTCGAGAATCTCTTGGGGAATTGCCCAAGAATCAAGATCGTTCTTCCACTGTTCTGCAGCTGTCGTCATTATGCCTTCTTAAAAAGTTTAGCGAAGAATCCTGGCTCTTTAGGATCATTCTGGTGGCCCTGGCAACGTTGAGACTTTGGAACGCCTTTGAGTGCAATCTCAACGTGGTTACCACATCCTGCCCAAGTTGGCTTTCCGCACTTACGACATGTTGTCTTGTGACACATTTTTCTTCTCTTTTCGTTAGTTGATTGCTGCTGGTGAATTTGAATAGGTGAGGTAGCCGCCATCGAGATTAATTGCATCGAAACCAAGTTCTTTTAGCAACATTGTTGCCGTGTGGCCACGCTGTCCTACTTGGCAATTGACAAGAATGGGTTCTCTCTTGATTTCTGCAACTCGGGCACGTATTTCATCAACAGGGATGTTCACTGCACCAGGGATTGCTCCATTTGAATACTCACTAGGGGTGCGCACATCGATGAGCTGATAACCAGCTTCACGATATTTTTGAGTTTCGCTCCATTGCGCAGTTCCTAGCAAACCGCTCATCATATTCTCGGCGATATAGCCGAGCATATTGACGGGATCCTTGGCAGATCCAAATGGTGGCGCATAGGCCAGCTCGAGATCTGCTAATTCTGGTGCTGTGATTCCACCGCGAATTGCAGTTGCAATCACATCAATACGCTTATCGACGCCATCCACACCTACTCCTTGACCACCGAGAATCTCGCCAGTGCTTGGATCGAAGATGAGTTTGAGTGCGATCTGTTTTGCATCTGGGTAGTAGCCCGCATGGTTATTGGGATGGGTATGAATCACCATCACCTCACGCCCGGCTGCAGTTAAACGCTTCTCATTCCAGCCAGTCGCGGCGATCATCAAATCGAAGACCTTCACAATTGCTGTGCCAATAGTCTTGATCGGACGAGTGGCGCGACCAGCAATGTGGTCTGCGACAACGCGTCCGTGGCGATTGGCAAGATTTGCAAGCGGAACAAGAGTTGCCGAACCATCGATGGCATCGGTCTTCTCAGCCGCATCTCCTACTGCGTAAATGTCGTGGTTGCTAGTGCGATTAAAGTCATCGACTTCGATTCCTCCACGGGTACCAATGGTGAGACCTGCAGCCTTTGCTAGGGCCGTATCTGGACGTACACCAATCGCCATAATCACTAATTCAGCATCGAGGATAGTTCCATCAGATAACGCGACGGTTGTTGCAGTGACATCCTTGGCACTCACACCGAGGTGCAGAGTGATTCCATGCTTGCGCATCTCCTTTGCCACAAGCGTTGCCATCTCGGGATCAAGTGGAGCAAGTACCTGAGGTGCAGCTTCAACAACCGTTGTGGGAACACCCTTATGAACAAGATTTTCAGCAATCTCTACGCCAATGAATCCACCGCCGATTACGACGGCGTTCTTCGGCTTAGCATTGACTCGATTGGCAATCTTTTCTACATCTTCAACTGTGCGAAGCGTAAGAGCGCGTTCAATACCTGGAATCGGAGGAACAACCGGTGAAGCACCTGGGCTAAGAATCAACTTGTCATATGGTAGTTCATACTCTTCGCCTTTGAGCCAATCCTTGATTTTGACTGACTTAGCAGCAGGGTCGATAGAAGTAACTTCAGTTGCGACTCGAACATCTAATTTAAAACGAGCGTGAAGAGAAGCGGGTGTCTGCAAAAGGAGCGCATCTTCCTCTTCAATAACTCCACCTACAAAGTATGGAAGGCCACAATTGGCATAGCTAACGTGGCCACTCTTCTCGAGCACGATGATTTCAGCATCGGCGTCAAGGCGACGCATACGCGTTGCTGCGGACATTCCACCTGCAACGCCACCGACAATAACAACTCGCATTACTGAGTTACCAATGGAAGTCCCGCAGCCTGCCAAACCTGTATTCCACCATCGAGATTAAATAGTTTTGTGAATCCAGCATCTGCCATTTTTCCAACGGCGATTCCTGATCGTCGACCGCTATGGCAGTACACGGCATAGGTCTTTGTCTTATCTAACTTTGCGATATCTCCATCGAAAGTCATACCTTCGACATCGATATTAATTGCTCCTTCAATATGACCTGAATAGAACTCACCGGCTGAGCGAACGTCGAGAACAACAACGCCGGCCTCCTGCATCTTCTTCTGAAATTCAGCGGCTCCCATATTTGTAGCTGCTGAACTGCCGCAAGAAGTGAGGGCGAGGGTTGAGGCAAAAAGTACTGCGATGAGCTTCTTCATTTAATGGTTTTCTTCTCTATTAGGCGAGGCTGAGGAATAGTTTTTGAAGTTTTTCTTGAACTTCTTTGCTGTCGTTCTTATCGTCAACGATGCATTCACGAAGGCTTGTCGAAAGCAGTGTGAATGCTGCGGTATTTACCGCCTTGCTGACTGCTGACATTTGGGTAACGATTTCGTCGCAATTGCGACCTTCTTCAAGCATGCGAATCACTGCAGCTAGCTGACCATGGGCACGTTTCAGGCGCTTGGAGATTGCAACGACCTGATCTTCATCTTGAAGGACATGTGTTGGTTCTTTTTTTGTTGCCATTAGTGATCTCCTCGAAAAATCATCGCAACCATACGAACATTTAGGCTGATGAATCGCCAGAACTGGAAGAGAACGTTCTTTCGCATTTTGAGCGTCTTGTCGATGGGGCGTGGGGCTCCCGTTAAATCTGCAAAGTTATCCATTACATCTCTCCTATTCCGGAATCAAGAACCAGAAAGGTCTGGCTTTTGCTTTGTAGATAAACATGATGTGAAGCATGTACTTGATCCAGTGACCAGCTAGTCCAATTTCACCGAAGGTATCCTTTGAAGAGCGACCAACCCCTGGGTACTTCTCGTAATCGGGCACTACCGGATACATAGTCATTGCGGCAGCAGAACCATTTGTAAATCCTGCACCTGCAGATGCAACGCATGCGGCTCCCATGTTGGCCATGGAGGCGCCATGAACTTTGCCGTTTACTCCGCGCTTGATCTGATCAATGATTGTCAGAGCAGCTGTCTTACCCATAACACCTGAAGGCATTCCGGTACGCGGAGGAGAGGGAGCAATCAAAGTTCCTGTCGCACTTGTAAGGGGTTTTGAAATCTGGTGTGGTGGTGCAAATGCAATTCCCACTGCGAAGATATTTGGAAATGCTGGAACTTGATAAGTAGTTGGCCAATCCTCTGCCTTCCACTCTTCATAAGGCTTAGGTGTGTAGTTGGCATCAACTTTCATAAAGCCACTTGGAGCAAAGAGCTCAGAGGTAATCTCTTCACCTGCTTTATTGAATGCCTTGATATCTGCGCCGCGAAATGGCGGGAGCAACATGGCGAAATCAAAGTCTAATGTGCGCTTGACGCCATCGAGCTGTTCGTAGTGAATTACGCCAGCTTCAACTTTCGAAACGTGCGATTGAAGAATTGCTTTAACCCCGCGCTCAAGGAAGAGAGATTCAGTCCAGAGCTTTGAATTTGTCTGGAAGCCACGCTGCGCAAATGACATTCCACCCACACCGAAATCACCAAGCTCATATTCATTGGTGAGGTAGATGACTTCTGCGAGGTCGCGAACTCCAACTTGAACAAGTTCGTGCTCAACATTGAATGTATATTCAAATGCCGCACCTTCGCAGGTGCAGGTTCCGTGACCAACGCCGATTACTAGGCGTTGCTTCTGACCAGCCTTGAGCTTTGCAATAACTTCTTGAAACTTTTCTGCCGCCTCGATTGCGTGGCCCGCAGTACAGACAGAGACAGTATGTCCATCTGGTCCAAGTCCTTCTGTTGCAGCGAAGTTCAACTTAGGTCCTGTTGCATTGATGAGGTAGTCGTACTCGAGCTGAGCCTCTTGGCCTGCCTTCTCTGGACTTGTGTACTTGATTGTCACAAATCCCTTGACATGATCTTTATCGCCTTCAGGGTGGATCGATGTTCCGAGAGCTTGATGAAATTCAATTCCCTTGCGCTTGTAAATTGGCGCTAATGGGAATGTCACCTGCTCGGCGCTCATCTTTCCTACACCGACCCAAATGTTTGAAGGAATCCAATTCCATTTTGAGTTAGGTGTCACCATCACGATTTCGTGGTTCTTGCCTAGAGATCGGCGAAGGTGAAGGACAGCTGTATGTCCTGAAATACCTGCGCCAAGTACGACTACACGGGCCATGATTCTCTCCGCCTCAGCCCTTAATTACACTTACAAATTTGATCGTCTGAAAGCCCACGCAGCGCATCGTCAATATGCTCGCCGCAGCCTGACCAGGTGTACTTCTTACAACGATCGCAAGTAACTCTTGAACACATCTGTAAACCCCTTTATTAGCTAGTTCTTGTATACCCCCTAGGGTATGCCAAAACTGTATCAGAGGCCCTTCGAAATGGCTAGCAGGCTCCTTTTATCCGCCCTCTACCTGGTCATTGAGCGCAGGAGAGCTGAAATCCAGGGAGTCGGCGATGATTTCAGCGTTAGAGACAATCGATAAGCCCTTCACTATCTGAGCCTTCTCCACCTTGGCATTATTGGCGACCAGAATCTGAGTGAGAGCATGTGTAGCTTCGCGAAGATCTTCTGTGGGCGAAACGGGTGCTCCGACAATCTCTTCTGGATCGTCAATATGAGCACTCAACGCATAGCTGGCAGCAGAAAGAACAACTGCAGTTTCTTTCCGGGCAAGGTCAGCAATTCCTGAATCTAGAGATGCATCAAAGACAGTACGAGCGATGACGCGAATCTGCACCAAGGTATGTTCAATAGCAAGGCTTTCGCGCGAGGCCTTCTCTGCCTCTTCTCTCTGTCCGGTGCGAATCCAACGCGTGTATCCCTTGGCATCACCAATCTGAAGGCGAAGTTCAGGAAGCGAACGAACGAGCGCACGAGCACGTGCTAACCAATGACCGGCATCTTCTTGAGAATATCCAGATGCAACGCCTTCCGACATCTCTGCCAAAAGTGTGGCACCTTGCAAACCCAATTTATTAAGTAGCTCGTAAGTGCGATCGATAGGAGTCTTTGGGTGCGAAAAGTATGAGAAGACGATTCCAGTAATCGCTCCGACTAAAGTAGCGCCAAGTCTGTGTACGACAGTGCTTTCGGAGAGATCTGGGCCAATGATGATCATGGCAACGACTGGAACATTTACAGAGGCGATACTTCCCAGGCGAAGAGTGGCTGCCAAAATTGAACAGACCAGGATCGTCAAAGCGATAGAGAAGAAGCCAAGGCCGAGATAGTGCACTGTAATAGTTGCAACAACTGCACCGATGAAGTTGCCAAGAATCTGCCCAAATCCTTCACGAAGTGAGCGATGGAGGCTAATTCTGACTGTCAGCGTGCAAACAATCGCCGCAACGATTCCACCTCGGCCGCCAAGTTCATTACCGATTAACCAAGCGGTTCCACCGGCAAGACTTGCAACAAGAATCTGGCGAATCCAGAGGAGGTCTTTCAACATTACTTCTCTTCGAGAATGAGTGAAACTGAGTTGATGCACCAGCGTTCATCTGTAGGAACGTCATAACCCTCGCCTTTAAAGACGTGGCCTAAATGCGAGTCACACTTTCCACAACGAACCTCTGTGCGAACTCGTGGAGCAA
This sequence comes from Candidatus Nanopelagicaceae bacterium, assembly GCA_947454735.1. Lineage (GTDB taxonomy): Bacteria > Actinomycetota > Actinomycetes > Nanopelagicales > Nanopelagicaceae > Planktophila. Next base: position 31,547 of record CANGLK010000011.1, on the reverse strand, counting down.
GTGAGCGGTCTTCGAGAAGGCGAACTGAATCTGCCTCTGTGGGTGCGTAGAACGATGGCCATCCGCAGCCAGAGTGAAACTTTGTCTCAGAGCGGAACAACTCATTGCCACACGCCTTGCAGCGGTACGAACCTACCTTGTCGGTATCTGTGTATTCGCCTGTAAAGGGACGCTCTGTCGCGCCTTTGCGAAGCACCTCAAACGAGAGCGGATCAAGGTTTTCTGCAAGCTTGGCCTCATCGAGATTTGCTGGGTTTGAGATGTTCTCCATGCTCCAACTTTAGAGCCTTTCAACTATCAACGCGTATCTTGCGGGTTTAGACTCCTTCTATGTCATGGAGCGCGCAGAGCAGCGAAGAAATTAAGGCAATACTTCAAGAGTCGAAGAACGTTGCAATTGTCGGTATCTCAAATAAAGAAGATCGCGCGAGCCATCAAGTGGCGAAGTGGCTTCAGGAGAATTCACACTTCACCCTCTTCTTTATCAATCCAGTTATCGATGAAGTCCTAGGGCAGAAGACTTATGCATCACTTGCTGATGTGCCTGAGGAGATAGATATCGTCGATGTCTTCCGTAAGGCAGAAGATTGTCCGTCAGTCCTTGAGAAAGCCATTGCGATTGGCACAAAGACCATCTGGCTTCAATTAGGAATAAGTAGCGATGAAGTTGCTTCCAAGGGAACTGCAGCGGGAATTCAGGTTGTAATGGATCGCTGCATCAAAGTTGATTATGCAGCGCTAGTTAAATAGAGGCAATCCAGACCTTTACGCTCTCGAGAGTCGGCGCAGTGGTTGAATATTGCGCATCCGACTTCGAATCAAGATCTTCAAATTGCTTGGGCACGGATGCATATCCAACGGCAAAAGAGCCTGCTTGTGGGTTCCATGCGTTGTATGGAAGAGCAGCATTGCGTACTCGCTGCATCCGATCTGCTGATGGCTTAAAGAGATGGGTTGATGGAAGTGTCGTATTCAAACGTGCGCGCTCTGCAGTGAGCGCCTCCCATGTTGTGCGAGAGATTGAATAGCCGGTCAAGAGTTCTGTACCCTCCGATATCAAACGTAAGGACTCGCCTGCCGCTCGGTGGTGTGGGTGAATATCAATCGTCGACATAGTCCAGTGAATTGCTTGAGGATAGAGGGCAACTATTCCGAGCATCGCTCCAACTACATCTTCAATGTGAAGTTCATTATCTTTCAGCAAATCAAAGGTATGGATGCGTTGTGGTGTCACGTTCATCTCTCCAGCAGAGGATTTGAATTCAGTGACACGAGCCCGGCCAATTTCTTCAACTGTGAGTGGCGTATATCCAGAGATTGCAGGGTTATGCATACCTTTATATACAAATCGCGTTCCATTGCCAGGAGATGCGAGCTCTCCATTAATCAATTTAATTGCAGTCGATGTCGAGCCACTGGTAAGCAAGACATAGATCACTTCATAGCCGAGAGCAATATATTCAGATGCAATAACTCCGAATGAGAGAAGTTCATCGTCAGGATGGGGCGCATAGAAGACCACCTGCTTTGTAGGCGAACTCAATACAGATGAATCCAATACTGATGGCAGAAGTGGCTCTGGCTTGGTCACAGATGAAGTGGTTGGATTTACCTTTGAAGAACTCTTCTTCTTCGTCAACGCTTGCGCTGATTCTCCACCGAGAGCATTGGTGAGAAAGAGGCCAGCAAGGCCTGCGACAACTCTTCTCCGGGATAGCACTGCGGGAGTTTATATAGGGCTACCCCAACATAATTACCAAAGAGCGATCTTTTACAGGGTGATTTAGAGCCCAGTGACCTTTACCGCCGCCAACGCGACGCCAGCGACTATCACCCAGGCAATCATTCCCATCGCCATAGGACGTGGGCCGATTGCGCGGATTGACTTCCAACGAACGCCAGAGCCGAGTGCAACAAGACCTGCGCCAAGTAATAACTTGCTTGTGAAGACGATGTCGGCGAGCAATCTCGCATTAATCTCAACAAGATTATGGAAGGTTGCAACTGCAATAAATCCAAGGACGAAATATGGAATGAGCGGCACCTTTGCAGATGAAGTCTCGCTCTCACCTTGCGATGTCAGCCACTTACGGTGGCGAATCGAAAGGATAAGTACGATCGGAGCCAAGAGGCAGACTCGAGCAAGTTTTACAACGATTGCATATTTATCAGCGCCATCTCCCCAGACAGAAGCGGTTGCAACTACCTGTCCAACATCATGAACTGCAGCACCTGCCCATGAACCAAATTCACGAGTATCAAGATTGAAGAGATGACCCAGAAATGGGAGGAGGAAGATTGAGAGCGTTCCGCAGAGGGAGATCAGGCCAATTGCATATGAGGTCTCTTCCTCAGTTGCTCGAGTCTGTGGGCGGATTGCAGCAACCGCCGTTGCACCACAGACGCCAAAACCCACACCGATTAGTAAGCCGAGATCTCCTGACATCTTGAAGAGCTTGGAGAGGCCAAGGATGCCGAAAATCGTGAAGGTGACAACGATGACAACGGTGATGACACCTTTGAGGCCAATCTCCTTGAGCGATGCAACGCTGACCTGTGCACCGAGAAGGGCCACACCGATACGCATCAAAGTCTTACTAGAGAGCTTCGTTGCAGGAGCTGCGAATGAGGGCCACTTGATGAAGTTAGCAACCAAGAATCCAAATGCAACACAGAGGGCAAGTGGGCTTATCGCTGATTGCATATGGTTAATTTGAAATGCGGTTGCAACTAATAGCGAGATTAGTGCAAGGCCTGGGGCGTAGCTCTTAACCATTTATAGTCCTAACTGTGCAGCAACAGAATCGGTAATTGTGATCTCATCACTGAGGTTGAGTTTTCCAGGATTGACCCTCTTTGATCCGGGAAGTCGACCACCAGCGTTCTTGACTTCGCCAGCAAAATCATTGAGTCGATTGTTATCGCCATCCACAGAGAGCTTTGATGCATCGATTGCAATAACAAAGTGCGCGATCTCTTGTGGCGCGCTATCAAAATCGTGATTAAACATATCTGGAATATTTTTTGAAAGAGTAGGGCCGATCAGTACGCCGGTAAGAGATTCAACGAGAACTGCAAGTGCATAACCTTTAGCGCCACCCAGTGGTGCGAGCATTCCTGCAAGAGCCTCTTTTGCATCCGTTGTAGGGGCACCATCTTTTGTAAATGCCCAGCCTGGTTCTAGTTCTGCGCCAGCTTGAGCCTTTGCTTGAATCTTTCCGCGAGCAACAGCACTCGTTGCGAGATCAACAACTGTTGGAGGATTCGTAGGGATACCTGCTGCAAGGGGTGAGGTTGAGAGAAGTGGCTGATTTCCACCAGTCGGTGGCATCACTGCTGGTCCTGTACTAAATGCAATTCCGACTAAACCTGCATCAATCATCGGCCAGACGTAAATTCCAAGTGCTCCACAATGCGAAGAGCGTCCTACGCCAACAGCTGCAATTCCATTGACCTTTGCGCGTTCTGCAGCGAGCTGCGCCGCCTGCTGAATCTGCCAATGTCCGAGTCCATCATCGCCATCAAAGATCACAAGGCCTGGCATATCTGTGACTTTCCTCAGCTCTGCCTTCGGATTAATTCCGCCCGCCTTCAAGCGATCTAGATAGAAGGGAAGACGCATTAAGCCATGGCTGCCGATTCCCCAACGATCGCTTGCAACGATTGCATGTGCACTCGTTGCCGCCTTTGCTGAATCCATTCCTGCTGCGACTAATAGCTCTGTCGCCTTTGTGATTGCAGCGCCGACGGTCAGTTGTGTCATGAGCGAGTGCTCTCCTTAATAGATCCGACTGCATTGATTGCAGCCTTTCCGTTGAGCATTAGCTCGATATTTGCTGTCAAGATTTCATTGATACGAAGCTGGCTCTCAGCCGTAATGCCAGCTACGTGTGGAGCGAGAATCACATTGGGAAGCGTCTCTAGTTCGCCCACTATTGGCGGTTCTTGAGCGCGAACATCAAGTGCCGCGCCAGAAATTACCTTTGATTTAAGAGCATCTATGAGATCGGCCTCGTTGATCACTTCTCCGCGTCCAACGTTAACGATGATTGCACTTGGCTTCATCATCGCAAGAGTGGCTGTGTTAATCGTGTTATTTGTCTGAGGAGTCGATGGCATATGGATACTGATGACATCTGCACCTTGGAGAACTTCTTCAAGTGAGTGCATAGACATATTGAGTGGTGCAAGGCGTGGATCATCCGCCTTCACAAATGGGTCATAGCCCAAAACTTTGCAATTAAATCCTTGAATCAAACGTGCGGTTGCCATACCAGTTGCACCACATCCAAGAAGTCCCCAGGTGAGTCCAGAGAGCTCGCGACCTGGTGTGCGAATCCATTTACCGTCATGAGTAGCAACATCATGCGCCGGAATATTTCGAAGCGTTGCAAGGGCGAGGCCGAGTGTTAATTCACCAACGCTGACGGCATTAGCGCCAAGACCTGCAACAACTACAACTCCAGCTGCATCTGCCGCCTTGAGGTCAATATTGTCCAGGCCAACACCTGCACGTGCGATAACGCGTAGCTTTGGCGCAGCAGCGATGATCTCTGCAGTAACTTGAGTACGGTTACGCACAACAAGTGCAGTCGCATCTTTGATCTTCTCTTTAAGAAGTTCTGGCTCCTGCCATAAATTATCTTCTCGAAGAATGGGGAAGCTCCCTCCAAGTTTCTCGAAAGGAGCTCCCCATACATCTTCTGAAATAAGAATCACGAAGTTAAATATCTTTCGCTTACGCAGAGATATAGAGCTTAGTGAATGTGTATTCGCGGTGACCCATTACCTCAGCGGTGCAGAGACGACCGTTAACTGTGCGCTCGATGACATCCATCATCATGTCGCCAGCCTTAGGCAAGTCATACTCGTAGCGAAGAAGACCAGAGACATCAAGGTCCATATGCTCCTTCATGCTGCGTGCAGTCTTGATATTTGCAGTCAACTTCAATACAGGAATGATTGGGTTACCAATCACGTTGCCCTGACCTGTTGGGAATAAGTGAATTACTGCGCCAGCTGCAGCCATCAGAGTTACGCACTCTGCAGCTGCTGAAGAGGTATCCATGAAGTAGAGACCCTTCTTCTTTGGATCTGGCTCTTGAGCTGGCTTGAGAACGCCAACAACTGGGACAGATCCAGTCTTAGCAATATTGCCAAGTGCCTTCTCTTCAATTGTTGTAAGTCCACCAGCGATATTGCCCTGTGTTGGCTGTGAGCCAAGGAGGTTTGCACCAGTTGATTCAATGACCTTGATGTAATTGTCGTATGTTGTCTGGAACAAGTTACGACAAGCATCATCGATACAACGATCTGCAATGAGGTGTTCTCCACCTGTGAGCTCTGATGTCTCACCGAAGAAGACTGTTCCGCCTGCTTCAACCCAGCGATCAACAGCCTGTGAAGTTGTTGGGCATGAACCGAGGCCAGAAGTTGTATCTGACTCGCCGCACTTAATTGACATGATCATGTCGCCGATTTCAGCTTGCTCGCGCTGAATCTCTGATGCATCCTGGAGGAACATCGCAGCTACGCGGCTTGCATCAGCGATGACTTGAAGGTCACCCTTTCCTTCGATAGAGAAAGCTGCAACAGGCTTACCTGTTGATGCGATTCCATCTGCAACCTTCTGAGTCCACTTTGGTTCGATACCAATAACGACAACTGCTGCAACATTTGCATTGCGACCAGTTCCGATAAGTGTCTGGAAGGTAAGTTCTAGATCTTCACCGAATTGCAAACGACCGAATGCGTGTGGAAGAGCGAGAGTGCCAGGAATAACCTTTGCGACTGCTTCTGCAGCTGCATTAGAGAGGTCATCGAGAGGCAAGATAATGACGTGATTGCGGATACCCATCGTGCCATTTTGGCGACGGTATCCTGTTAAGCGCGGCTTGCTTCCCATCGATAACTCCTCATGTTGTGTGTATGGATGTAATCACCTTTTTTAATTGCTGCAGAAGCAAGGCCAACCTTGATGCCGTACTTAATAATTGCGTCGCCCTCGGCGAGATCGGTCAAAGCGAACTTATGACCCAATGGAATTGCGTGATTCAACACTGCTGTGCTCTCAGTTCCCTGCTTCACGGAACGGCCGTGAAGAGTCCCTGGCTCCAGATCTTCCATCGCCACTGCGACGTTATCGCCATCGTGGTGAAGCAAGAACTGTGGAGGTGTGATTGCCATATATGCCCCTCGCCCTTGAATAGTCGTGCGTCTTTCCGCTCCCCTAGGAGGAAGTGGTCTGACCTCTGCGGGAAGTCTAAAGGTTTTGAGCGTATTTTGTCTATACCCCTGCCCAAAATAAGGCAAGTGGTCTAACCTTTGACCATGGGACGCGAACTTCGATATGGAATCATCGGCGCCGGCAGCATGGGGCGCGAGCACATTGTGAACATTAAGGTCATGGGCGATGGAGTCGTTACCGCCCTCGCCGACCCGCATCAGGCGAGCCTCGATGCCTCGTTGGAGATGGCGCCGGGAGCTAAGACTTTTACGGATCACCGCGCCCTCCTTGAATCAGGGTTGGTCGATGCAGTCGTGGTTGCGACGCCCAATGACACTCACGCCGCGGTTCTCAAAGATGTGCTTGCAACCGACATTGCAGCTCTCATTGAAAAACCGCTCGCTACAACGATAGAAGATTGCAAGGCGATCACCGCATGGGGTGAAGGGCGAAAGGCGCTCACCTGGATGGCACTTGAATATCGATTTATGCCACCGGTGACTGAAGTGATCCAACGCGCTAAAGCGGGCGAGGCGGGAAAGATTCATCAAGTTTCAATTCGCGAACATCGCGAGCCGTTCTATCCAAAAATTGATAACTGGAATCGCTTTACAGAGCGCACCGGTGGAACTTTGGTTGAGAAGTGCTGCCATTACTTTAACTTGATGGATATCGTCGTTGGCGAAAATCCTGTCAGAGTATTTGCATCAGGTAACCAGGCGGTCAACCACCTTGATGAAAAGTACGATGGCAAGCAGGCAGATATGCTCGATAATGCATTTGTTATTCTCGAATATGCCAATGGCGCACGAGGCATGCTCGATCTCTGTATGTTTGCAGAAGGCACATTTGATAAAGAGATTCTCACAGTGGTTGGTAGTGAAGGAAAGCTTGAATCATTCTTGCCATCACAAACTCTCAAAGCTTCACGTCGCGACAATTATGGCGCTCGTACCGAATGGTCGAGTGGTGCAAGTAGAGGTCGCGGAAACGAAGTCAAACATGTGCACAATTACGATGTACGCGTTATGGGCCACCATTTTGGCGCAAGCTACATCGAACACGTTAAGTTCCGTGATGCGCTACTCAATTCAACGCCAGCAGAGGTAACTCTGAACGATGGTGTAACTAGCGTTGCGACCGGACTTGCAGCTCATAAATCTATTCGGGAGGGTCGCGTTGTAACCCTTGCTGAGATGTGGGCTTAGCTCTTAGCGAACGTCTGACCAAGGTCTCGCGTATTGATCAACAATCTCTGCAAGCTTCTCTAGGCGTGGAATAGATACTTCGCGGAGAGCTGCAGGAATATCTGCTGAACCGACAATATCTGCCCAGACTGCGCGACCTGCAAGGAATCCGCTCGCTCCGCCTTGTGCGCATGCCTTGACAGCATCAGCGAAGAATGGCGCCTTCACGCCATTAGAGAGAACAACCCAAGGAGTTCCAACTGCCTCTGTGATTCGCTGTGAGTTACGAGTGATGGAAAGCAGATCGCCTTCACCGTGAAATGGAACCTCTGCCTTATAGAGATCAGCCTTCCAATTGGCAGCCTCCTTTGCAGCGATAATCAACTCTTCTTCGCGATCAAAGGAACGTGAAGTATCTGTTGGTGGCTTAACGATTACCTCAATAATTGATGGGAGCCCTGACTTTTCGCAGAGCGCGTTAAATTCATCGACCAACTTCAAACGTGATTCTGGGCTCTCATCATTACGCCAGAGAACTAGAAACTTAAGGCCGACCGATCCGATATCACGCATACGAAGTGGGTCAACATCAGGATCTACCGCTGTATCTGTTGCTGCTCCCCCGGCCGGTCCTACCAATAAATCGGCAGCTGCAATGAGACCACATGTTGGCGCAAGTGCCTTCTGATCAATAATCGCATCGATACCAAACTCTTGATCAACAAGGAGCGCGGATGCAAAAGGCGAGAGCTCGCGCGCTACATCAACTTTAAATTGAGTGAGCTGTGAATCTGGTACTGGCGTGCTCTGATGAGCGGCAAACATTCCACGGAGCGCTTCACGTTGATCTACGGCAACCATAGCGAGAGCACCAGATGGGCGTGCAAGGTTTGTTAGTGCTCTTCTCATGATTGTGCCTCCAGATAGGTATTGAGTTCTTGCAGGGTTGGAATTGCAGATTGGCCATCGAGGCCACGGCATGAAAGTGCCGCAACGGCATTTGCGCGACGAAGCGCCTGCGCCATTGGGCGTCCTTCAACAACTTGAGCCATGAGCGCACCATGGAAGACATCTCCTGCGCCGAGGGTACTCACTACATCAACAGCAAATCCCGGCGCAGTGAGAAAGGAATCTGAGTAAGCAGCGCTGCCTTCGGAGCCGCAAGTGGCGACAACTGTATTTCCGGCGCTGATTGCATCTTTCGCCATCGCATCTTCAAGAGATAGCCCGGGATGGCGAAGGGCCATCTGACGATCTGTGGGAACAAAGAGATCTACGAGATTTACATCAAAGTCCTCAACGCCATATCCAGCATCAAATGAGATCTTTGGCCCAGCTCCCCGTGAAATCCCGAGCTCTTCAAGTCGATTGATTCCAACGTGATCGCAATGAACCCAGAGAGCCTGGCTCGTGAGTTTCTTCGCCGCTGCATTTGCTGGAGCTTGAACCATTGGTTGGCGCGTACTAATTGCACGAGCGCTATGTTCCTTTGAGACAACAATGACGCTTCCAGCAGTCGGTGAAGTACCGATGGAAATGCCTGTTGTATCGACACCCTCACGCTTAAATATCTCAAGAATTTCGCGGCCATCGGAGTCGTCTCCGATTGTGCCAACGATGGCGGTGGAGATTCCTAATCTGGAGAGAGCTACAGCTGAAACGGCGGCAGGGCCGCCTCCGCCGCGTGCTATCTCTTGGGCGATAACTCGTTCATCTTCTGAAGGATATTTTTCTACGAGGCCGATTGTGTCCATGGTGATGACGCCAATGCAGACGACTTGAATATTAGCCACGGGCGTCGGCGAGAGCTGTTGCACGAGCTCCAGAGATATGTTGATGAGTAATTTTGGAGGCTAGGACTCCATCACCATTTTCGATGGCATCGAGAATCTCATTATGTTCTTTACGTGAAATCTCTTTACGTCCTGGCAGGCGAAGAGTTGTATCCATTGACATCTTCATTACATCTTGAAGAACGTTGAGAGTCTGATTAATAAATCTATTCCCGACGATACCCACAATTGTGAGGTGAAACTTTGCATCAAGCATCTGCAATTGATCGTAATCAATCGGCTCTTTCGCACAGATGGTATCGATCTGATTTAGAGTTGTGCGCAAGATACGAATATCTTCCTTAGTCGCCTTTAGCGCCGCCCAATTCGATGCAGGGACCTCAAGTACTTCACGGGCATCAAAGAGTTCATTGAGGTCATGAGTTGTCGCCATCATTGAGGCCCGAAGTTCTTGCGCGACGAGTGGCTCTTGAACGAAAGTTCCCTGGCCATGGCGAATCTGCACAAGACCCTGCGCCTGCAAGATATGGAGCGCCTCTCGAAGTGATGGACGAGATACCTCAAGCAAATCAGCTAATTGGCGCTCAGGAGGTAACTTCTCCCCCGGGCCGAGATTTTGGATCTCTATTAACTCAGTTAATTGCTTGGCAATCTTGGCGGCTCTCTGTGGAGCAAGATGGGTCGCTGGTGTACTCATGGGGCTAGCCTTTCACAGCGCCCGCAGTGAGACCTGCAATAAATGACTTTTGCGCGACGACATACATCACAATCATTGGAATTGAAGCGACGATAATCGCTGTAAAGAGCATGCTGTAGCTAGTTGCGAACTCTCCGCGGAAATCAATCAAGACCAGTGGCAGGGTCTTCTTCGATGCTTCGTTAATGAGCATCAACGGATACAAAAGATCGTTCCAGGTAATTACGAATAGGAAGATTCCCGTCGCACCTACTGCAGGACGAGCCAATGGCAGGGCGATGGAGCGATATATGCGCCAATGATTTGCCCCATCGAGTCCAGCCGATTCAAACATCTCTTTAGGGAGATCTTTAAAGAATGCAGTGATAATAAATACTGAGATCGGAAGCGTGAGCGCAATATTGACGAGAATTAAGCCAAAGAGAGAGTTGTTGAGATTGAGCTTCACAAAGAGGGTGAAGATAGGAACGATATTAATCTGACCTGGAATTGCTAGGCCAAGTGTGAAGAGCCCCAACATCACCTTTCCGGTGATCGTGATGCTGCGAGCGATTGCAAATGAGACCATGCTTGCAAAGAGAAGGGTGAAGAAGACCGAGAAGACCGAGACAATCACAGAGTTACGGAATGGAACGATCATCTGACCATCTGCAAAGAGAGTTCTGAAATTGTCGAGATTAAATGACTTAGGAAGAGCAAGTGGCTTTGTATAAATTTCCAGGTCGGTCTTAAAGGTTCCGAGAATTACAATCGATGTAGGCACAATCACCGCGAGTGCGAAGGCGGTCAAGAGTGAACTACGAATAACTTTATACAACATTCTTAATCCTCCGTCTTATTCTTGAGGACACGACGCTGGAGCCATGTAACAAGAAGCACCAAGATCACGAGATAAATTGATTGCGCAGCGGCATAACCAAATTTGTAACCCACGAATGCTGAGTTATAAACAAGGTTTACAAGAAGATCGGAACCATTGAGCGAAGCCGGCTGCGCCATTGAGTAGACCAGATCGAAGGCCCTAAAGGTCTGAATAGTTGTGTAGGCGACAACTACTGCCGTAGTTGGCAAAGCCATTGGCCAGGTCACGCTCTTAAATTGCTGCCAACGAGATGCACCATCTACCTGAGCCGCCTCGTAGAGATCGCTAGGAATCTGCTGCAGGCCAGCAACATAGATGATCACCATCTGGCCGGTGTGGAACCAAATCTGTGTAACTGCAATCGCATAAAGCGCGAGCTTTGGATCTGCAAGCCAGTTCTTTGCAAGAGCATCGAGTCCAAAGAATTTAAGTGAGGCATTGATGAAGCCGAAGTTTGGGTCGTAGAGGAAGTTCCAAATAAGGCCAACTGAGACTGAGGAGAGAATCGTTGGGAAGAAGTAAAGAGTGCGAAGGAAGATTGTCATCTTCGTGTTCTTCACGAGGAATGTCGCAAACATCAGAGCTAGTGAAGTCTGGAAAATTACGACTATCAAGGTAAATCTAAAGTTATTACCAAGGACCTTCATGAAGAGGTCATCGTTGGTGAGGAGATAAGTGAAGTTACGAAGACCGATCTGGATCGGCTTAGTGACGCCATCCCATCGGGTTGTTGAGTAGAGAAGATTTGAGATTGATGGGTAGAGATAGAGGAAAGCGTAGATAGCAAGGGCAGGAGAGGCCATCGCAAGGAGGATTAAGGACTCCTTTTTGCGCTTCTTCTTAAATGGTGCAACAAGCTGACCTCCACCATTGGTGGAGGTCAGCTCATTTGTTGCTGTGGTCTTAATTATGCACCGATACCTTGCTTGATGGTCTTTGAAGTATTGGTCAATGTGGTGTTGATATCAGCACCAGATCCAATCGCAATCAAAGCATCCTCAAGTGGGTTACGTACATTGTTGACGTTGGTGAATAAGAAACGTGGTGCAAGAAGAAGCTTCTTGCCCATGATCGCTGATGTGTTCAAGAGATCAATGTTGTCTGCGTAATCAACGTTAATGATTGAAACATGCTGTGATGTTCCAACTGCATACTCCTGTGCTGCTTGCGCAGTCGTGAGATAAGAGATGAAAGCACGAGCGATATTCTGATCTGTTGCTGATGCCTTTGCATTGACGCTCAAGATGAAGGTGTTATTTGTAATTCCTTCATAGTATGGCTTGGCATCTGTTGTGATCAAGCCGAAGATTCCCATCTTGCCCTTCATATCTGGGTTGAGCTTTGTAACTGTGCTCATTCCAAATGTTCCTGTTGGGTAGACAGCAGCCTTGCCTGAAGCGAAGTCAGCTGGAGCGACTGTGTCGTTATAACCAGCGACGTTAGCTGGGAAACAACCTGCATCGTTCATCTGCTTGTACTTTGTAGCAATGCCCTTGAACCAGTCAGTTGTAAGGTCTTCCTTACCTGATTCGATTGCAGCAACATGAGCCTTAACCTCAGCAAGTGGAGCTGAGTTCATCATGAATGAGTTAAGGATCTGTCCTGCGTTACCGCGAGTTGCAGCTGGCCATGCGAAAGGAATGATTCCATCGCCCTTGACCTGCTTACAGAATGCAAGAAGGCCAGTCCAAGTTGTAGGAACCTTGTAACCCTTCTTAGCGAAGAGCTCTGTGTTGTAGATCGGGTTATTAAAGAGTGACTGGTACGGAACTCCGTATACCTTGCCATTTACAGTTGCAGGTGTAAGTGCAGATTGAATAACGTTCTGCTTAATATAGCGATCTGATGAGAGATCGCGAAGAAGTCCACCATTGTAGAACTGGTCGAACTGTCCACCACGTGATGTAACGAAGACAGCTGCCTTCTTATTCACGCTGATCTTTGAGTATGCAAGGTTTGTGTAATCGACAGAGTTCATGATCACCTGATTAACGAATGTTCCTGGGTTTGCAGCCTGGAACTTATCGATGATGCTCTGAAGCACTACCTTGTCTTCTGGGCGCCAGTGGTGGAACTCAATAGTTCCCTTTGGTGCCTTCAATGCTGCGACTGGAGCACCTGAGTTAGCACCCAAGCGAACGCGCTGCCATGTGAGCTTGCCATTTGATCCCTTAACGCAGATCAAAGATGTAGTCATGTTTCCTGTGCTAACACCTTCAGTTGCACATGTCGTACCGAATTCTTCACCAGCAGCGAAGGTCGCTGGAACAGATGTTGCAAGAAGAGCCAATGCAACTGTCGCGACTGCGCCGAAGGTCTTTAGTCCTTTAACTTTCATTTGTGTAGTCCTTGCCTTTTGGGTTTGAGGGGTTGAGTTACTTACCATTCAGTGAGGGGGATCCCTAACATGTCTGCCATTTTGCGGATACCCGGTCTCACATCAATCCAAGAAATGACTAAGTGATGTGGGTATCCACCTGTGACTATTCCATTCACCAAGACAGCAGCATCTGGCTCTGTTCGAACTGTCGCTGTATTGCCTTGGAAGTGATTGGGAGCTGGGATTGATTCCCCTCGACTCACAACCATACGTAAACCCGTGCTGTTGCTCGGATCTACATCCCGATCAATACGGAAGAGTGTTACCGGTCCCGTCTTGAGCGGAAAATTACCTGCAACGCCAAGCTTGCGATTGCAGTGGATATATTGCGTAGCGCTCTTTGGATCAGCTGCAAGTTTTGTTGCTGCAGAACCACAGTGCCAAAGTCGCAATAGGCCTTCTTTTTCAACGAGATCAACAATATCGACGAGATAGTTTTCGTCAGAGCCGAGTGCTTCACAGACCAACATCGTTACAGCGCCAAGAACATCTCGCTCACAGGTCGTTACTGTTCCGCGATCAGAGAGTCGGCCGAGTGAAGAGCAGATACAAGCACCAAGATCAGTTGGGAACTCTGGCCAGCAACGAATTGCAATTGCATCAAGAGCATCTTCTTCGCGCCAATCATCGAGAGCAACTTCTACGCCATAGACTTTTTTAGCTTGCTCAACATTGACATCCCCAAGTGATGGTTGATCTGCAAGTGCGGCCGCATAGGCGCTATCAGCGCGAGCGGGATCAACTGCAGAGATTCTCTCAAAAGCATTATCGATTGAAATTTGTCGGACATCTAAACCAAAGAGTGAGTTGAGTTTTGGGCCATCGAAGAGACAAGGAGTGAAACCAACTGGCGCCTCTCCAACTGCTCCAACTTTCTTATTCTTAAGCCATGCAAATGCTTTATCTGCAACCCCTTGCGGTGCGCGATCTCCAGAGATATTCGCTGGTGTGATAGCTGCTGGAAGCTTTCCTGCCAGCGCGTCAGCAATTGCGGTTCGCACATGCGATTCATCTGCATTTCCATGGATGTGACGAATCGATTGACCTGCATCCATTAGCGCATGTGCTGCGAGATTTACTCCACACATTGAATTGAGTTTGAGACGTTCACCCACTTCACCAGGTTCGCGCATCGACCATCCAAGGATTGGCCCTTTGACTGCACCAAGTAGTTCAACGGCAGGAGATGCATCTGAGAAGGAAGCCATAAAGAGAATATGGAGATCAGCCTCAGGCAATGTGACCGCTGCAACATCTTCAACAGTCATGACAAGTTCTGCTGGTCCGACCACTGTCGCGCCGAGATCTGCGAGGAGAGCGCGGGCGCTATCAAAATTAGCCTGTGCGCATGCGAGATCAAAGGTAGGTCGAGCTAGTGCGACCAGAGCTACAGTGCTCATATTCCTCCAAGTGGTAAGACCTCTTGGAGAAGTTTGCCCCTCAGTGAACCCCTCGTCAATGGTCTAAGCGAGGGAAATCGCCGAGTTACCTAATTGTTATAGAGGGGGGTGGAGCGGGCTGCGAACCCTCAATAGCCAAGGTATCGGCCGCCCAACGCCCTCCATATTGAATAGCTGAGCGCAAATCTTGAGCGTTGAGCGCCAGATGAGAGAGAAAACCAGCGAGGAATGAATCCCCTGCCCCCGTAGAGTCGAGAATGACGGTGGCTTGTGAGTCAAAGTGCTCGTGTCCGTCGCCGTAATAGAGATCTACCCCCGCAGCACCTCTCGTCACCACAATTGTCGCAAACCTATCGAAATGGTGGGATGGGAGTGCACCACCAAGTTCTGCCTCGCTGCCGATTGCGAAATCTGCACCAGATAGGTGCGGGTCATTGAGCGCCTCGAGACCCACCACCATCGTGCATCCAATATTTTTTATCTGATTGAAATGATCGAGAAAGAATGGACGCCATAGTGAGAAAACAACAATGTCGTTATTTCGGAAATCGATTTCTTTCACTGAGATTTCTGCAAGGTGGCTATCGGTAAGAGTGACGATGGTGCGCTCACATGAACTATCCACCATTACAAGTGCATGGTTGCTCTCACCAACAACTTGTTGAAGGTGAAGATGTGAAATATTGCTTTCGGAGAAAGACTTTTCAATCTTTCTTCCATTCTCATCTCCACCGATGTAACTAATAAATCCCGTCTCAATTCCTGTTGCTGCGAGTGCGAGTGCAACATTTCCAGATGAGCCACCGATTCGCTCAATGATTCGGGATGGACGTGTAAACGATCCTTGCTGGGGTAATTGATCTAAATAGAGAACACGGTCAATTGAAACTGGGCCGACAATCCACACTCTACGAGTCATGAGAGTTCCTTTCTCTGCTCATATAGTTGATGAAGAGAATTTGCTGATTGAGAAAGTCCAGATATCTCCAACCAGTCAATTTCTGATAACCATCGAATCTTCTGGAACTCTGATTTGTTTCGTTTACGTGCAATCACAAGCGCAGTAGCGAGAGCTGCAACGGTATCTGTATCTCCCCCAAGTTTGCATGCGCGCTGGAGCGCCTGCCTCGCTGAAGTACTTGTTTTTACAGTCCAGAGCACTGCATTGAGGGTCTCTGTTGATTCATTCGAAACTCCGGTGCAGATTGGCTCAAGCCAATCCGTAATAGCAACATCATCTATCAACATCTGACGTTCGTGCTCGGCAATTTCAAAGGGTGAATTCTTATCGCCATTTGCTCTCGCATCGGCGAAGAGCGCTGATCCGATAATTGCGCAGCCAATTGCTACCGAACTCTGGTGTGTAGCCTCGGCTAATGCACGAACAAAGTGACGCCTCTCCTCTGCCTCGTTTTCGCGAAAGGCCAATCCGAGAAGTGCAGTGCGCATGAGCGCACCATTTGAAATACCGATTTGAGACTTCTCAAAATCTTTCACTGGTAGACCTAAAGCAGAACGTGTCGTCGGGCCAAGACCACGCAACTTGGGGATTGATAGACGAAGCTGCATGAGGAAATTATCTGCAGAACTTTTCGCGCTCTCTGGTCTAAATGAATTTATAGTCAGAAGTGTAAGAAAGGTGTCATCACTTACTCCACCGTAAGGCCATCCTTCTTTCTCCTTCAGGAGATCCGGATCGACTTCACCACGAAATTCAGAGAACTCGTATGCCACACCAAATGCATCACCTGCGGCATAGCCTCGTAAGATCTCTTCAATCTCTGCAGCGGTGAGATCCACTTGAATTACTTTCGAAGCACGTCGGGGCGAATTCGACCCCGAATTGAGCGAGTTGGCCAAAAGTCCTCTCCCCCGAGAATGAGATTGCCACCCGACTTAGTCAGAAGTGTCTCTTCAACTTTCCACCCTTTGCCAGTTGGATTCCATGCAATCACTTGGTTCTCTTGAATCAAACGTGTACTTGCTTGCGTTGCTGGCCAATCTCGCGGCATAAATCCAGATGGACCACCTTGATGATGGTGGTGCCACTCATCACTATCAAATCCATGAACGCCATAAGAGCGAGTGGCTACATCAATGACTGTAGAGAATGGTTTGCCGATAATCGTTGCATCGAGCAAATCGGCTTCTACCTCAAGAATTGATGCATATTCGCTCTCCTCAACGGGAGTTAATCCGCCAAAGGTGACAATACGAGTAACAGATGCAATCAAACCCTTCTCTTTTGCGCAGATAGATGCGCTTACGCGATTGCCAATAAGAGAGTCGGTAGGAAGTGGGTGGCGGAAAAGTTTTACTCGCGATTCTCCTGCAACTCCTAAGAAAGCAATCTCTAGATTGTTCTGCCAGAGCGCTGATGTAATTCGAGCAGCAACATCAATCTCTCGATCAGCAGAGGTTACCTCGCGCATCGCATTACTTAAAGCAATAGCCGAACGGCGAGAAATATCGCTTATTCTCTCTTGATCATATTGATCCAGTGAAGATCGAAGAATTTCAATCTCAGTTCCAAGGTCTACTAAGCCTGTTCCAGGTTGATCTGAACCGATTGCAGTTGAATCAGCAAGCCCATGGTTGCGACCTTCCCACCATTGGACAACCTTGATCTCGAGCCCATTTGGGAACTCTTCTGCAGCTAGGCGCGGAGCCTCTATCGCATTTGTTACTGCATAAGTCGTGCTCTCGGTAATAACGAGGTCAAAGCAAGCTGCATCGATTGTGGTGGGAACATGTGCGCGACCGCTGATTGCCCATGCAAGATTGGGATTACGGCGCAGAATAATCGCATCTAACTTCTTCACAACCATCAGTGTGCGCAGAGAATTGATTTTGCCCGCAAATGCCTCGCTATGGTTCATAGTAGGAAGAGTACTTAACTTGAGCTAACTTTTAGAAGACCTATGCAGGTGAATTAAATGGCGGTAAATTCTGCATATGAGTGCAGATGAGTTATTAGGTGCGGCTCTCGCCGATGGCAGCTACTTCTCAAATCCATATCCTCTCTTTTCTCGGCTTCGTCGTGAATCGCCTGTTTTCTACAGCTCTCATTTAGGCGGATGGGTTGTGACTCGATATAACGACGTATCTGAAATCCTCCATAACCACGAGGATTACTCCAGTAAAGGCAGAGTTCTCCATCTCATTCAGCAGCTGAAGCAAGAGGTGCAAGATCAATTGCCACTTCTGCAGATGCACTTTGCAACTGGATTAGCTCACTCGGATGCTCCAGAACATAAGCGTCTACGCGGGCTTTTAGCTCAGGCATTCACTCCCAAGATGGCGGAAGGTATGCGCCCTATAACAAGTGAGGTTGTAGAACGCGTCTTAAATAATCTTAATCTGCAGGCTGATCTCATTGAAGAAGTCTTTACTCCAGTCCCTGCTCTCGTCGTCGGGCGACTACTTGGCTCAGCTGAGAGCGATATCCCGGATTTAATTCGATGGGCTCACGCCATCAATGGCCTTTATGAGAAGGGTGGTCTGATAGCAGCGGATAAAGCTCTCCATGCAGAGGCAATGTTGGAAGAGATGCGAATCTTTGTTGGCAGATTGGCAGAGAATCGTCGAGAGTTGCGAGCCAAAGGTGCGCTAGATCCGCAGGCAGATATTTTATCCGCTCTGGTTAGCGCAGAACTTGATGGTGATTCACTCAGTGAATCGGAGCTGGTATCTACAGCTGTCACTTTATTTGTTGCTGGCCATGAGACGACAACGCACCTTCTCGGAAATGGAATGCTTACATTGCTTTCTCAACCAGGGTCGCTAGAACAACTTCGCACCAATCCTGATCTCATTAGATCGGCATTTGATGAGATGGCGCGTTTTGATGGTTCGGTACCGCGATCCTGGAGAATAGCAAAACGTGATCTGGATATAGCAGGTGTACAAATCCCTGCTGGCGATCTCGTGCTTCCGATACTTGCCTCTGCCAATCGAGATGAGACTCTCTTTGATGATTCGGATTCATTCACTATCGGTAGAGATGCTCGAAAACATTTAGCTTTCGGGCGTGGAGTTCATGTCTGCCTCGGCGCGCCCCTAGCCAGAGTTGAGGGTGAAGAGATAATCAAAGTCTTGCTCGCGAAGTTTTCTGCAATCGAATTAGCAGTCGCTCCCAATGAGTTGCGATGGCGCTCCGATATCGCACTCCGGGGACTCTTATCTCTGCCTGTACGTTTAAGTCGGTGATAAGAAAGTAAGGCAAGTACGATTCCCTCGTGCCGATTGCAACCCATCTCTTTCGTGAAGACCGCAACCGCCCTGCCCTGGTGCTAGTTCACGGTCTTGGTTCTGCAGGAAATATTTGGAAGAGTTTGATTCCAAAATTGATGCCGGACTTCACTGTTATTGCTGTGGACCTACCCGGACATGGAGTCGCAGGTATACACGCTGAAGAAGAGGTCGATCCCAAATCGCTAGCCCGGGCAATTGTTAATGAGGTTTCAAAGAGCCATGGAATTTCAGAGATGCACGTCGCAGGAAATTCTCTCGGCGGTTGGATTGCACTTGAGATGGGCGCTGTTGCACCTGCGCAGGTAAAGAGCATTACAGCCCTTGCGCCTGCAGGGCTTTGGCATCAGGTTCCAACAAGCAAACTTCCGCCAAGTTTCTTCGACGCGCGAATTCTCTCTAAGATTTCTCAGCACTTTATGAAACTCGCTTATAACTTGCCACCTTTGAAAGCGATTGGCTATAAGAAAATTACACACTTATGGCGAGAACTTGATTTTGAGGCATGTCGTGATTCTGTGCTCGCAATGGCAAATTCAAAGGGTTACATGCCGCTATGGCGCGGCCTGCGTGGGCGTAAGTTTGAATCAACAATTCCGACTGATGTAAATGTCTCAATTGTTTTCGGAGATTACGATCTAACCTTGCCCGAGGAAATTGCTCAAGAGAAGAACGTCGCCCCAGATCACTCCAAGTGGGTCGTCGTGGATAACTGCGCCCATGTAATCATGTGGAACTATCCCGATCTCACCGTCGACTTTATAAAGAAAACGGCCCTAGCGATTAGCTAAGGCCGTCATTCTGGTGGCGGGTGAAGGATTTGAACCTTCGAAGGCAGAGCCGGGGGATTTACAGTCCCCTCCCATTGGCCGCTCGGGCAACCCGCCAGGGTCGAACAAGTGTTGCGGCTATTGAAGTACGAGGCGAAAGGATACCTTAGGCTCATAAGGATGAAAAATCGTCCTTTATTTTCGCAAAGTAGACCTAGAGAGAGGGCCAAAAACAATGGCTGACGCAAGTTTTGACGTAGTTTCCAAGATCGACCGTATGGAGCTCGATAACGCAATTAACCAGGCAATCCGTGAGATTGATACTCGCTTTGATTTTAAGAACACTGGAACAACAGTTGAACTCGCAGGCGAGGCAATCAAGATTGAAGCGGGTACAGAAGAGCGCGCAAAAGCCGCTCTTGAAGTTGTCAAAGAGAAGATGATCAAGCGCGGAGTTTCACTCAAGCACCTTGAATCAGGTGAACCACAGCTTTCAGGCAAAATTTACAAGATTGGCTGCACCCTTAAAGAGGGAATCTCAACGGAGAATGCAAAGAAGATTGCGAAGTTCCTCCGCGATGAGGGACCCAAATCAATCAAGTCTCAGATTCAGGGCGATGAACTCCGTGTGACTTCAAAGAGTCGTGATGACCTTCAGGATGCTATCCAGCAGATCAAAGAAGGCCCATTTGATTTCGCAGTTCAATTTACAAACTTCCGTTAATCGATGGCCAAGAAAAGCGAGAGATCGCTCGGCTTAATCTTTGGGCTTAGCGCCTATATTTTATGGGGAGCATTTCCGCTCTACTGGCCGCTCCTTAAGCCAGCGAGTGCTTATGAGATCGTTGCGCACCGAGCAGTGTGGACTTTGGCTTTCTGTCTCATCGTTCTCGCATTTCATAAGAAACTTCGCCACACCATTGCGCAATTGAAGAAGCCGAAGATTCTCTTCGGTCTTCTGGCAACTTCAATCCTGATCTCTATCAATTGGATTGTTTACATCTGGGCAACAAATGCTGGCCATGTCGTTGAGGCATCACTTGGTTATTACATCAACCCGCTCGTCATCATCGCCTTCGGAGTTCTCTTACTGAAAGAGAAGATGCGTGCAGGTCAGTGGATTGCAGTTGGCATCGCAACGGTTGGAGTAGCGGTACTCACTATTGATTATGGGCGCCTGCCATGGATTGCTATTGCCCTTGCCCTCTCTTGGGGCAGCTACGGAGTCATCAAGAAAGTCCTTGGTTTAGGGGCACTTGAGGGGCTCACCATCGAGACGATGCTCAGCTTTATCCCCTATGCAACCTTCTTACTTATCTTGCAGAAGAATGGCACCGGCCAATTCGGCCACCATTTAGGACTCTCACTTCTCTTGTTGAGTGCAGGAGCCATCACTGCGATTCCACTTCTACTCTTTAATGGCTCGACTACTCGTCTGCCCTATACGGTGATTGGACTTCTCCAGTACATCACTCCGACGATTCAATTCTCTATTGGAGTCTGGGTGCGTCACGAAGCGATGCCAACTGCACGTTGGATTGGCTTTGTAATTATCTGGTGTGCGCTAGTTGCTTTAACGATTGATCTAGTGCGATCAAGCCGTGCGGTCGATAATCGCATCGCATAGCGAATAGAGCGCACCAGTTACATCGCTGACTGGCAGCGGTCCTAGCGCTTTGCGAGCGTCATGTGCATATTGCAACATCTGTTGGCGAGAAAGTTCTAAGGCAGGATGTGCGCGAAGAGTTCTAATGACTTCTTGAACGGTTGCCTCATCTTTGATCGGCGCTTTCAAGAGTTCAATCAATTGCGCATCTTCTGGGCGATTCATTGCAATCACGTTGAGGGTGACAAGAGTTGGTACGCCTTCACGGAGATCTGTTCCGGGGGTCTTGCCAGATTCAAATGATTCAGAGGCGATATCGATGACATCATCAACAAGCTGGAATGCGACCCCAATCTTCTCGCCGAAAATTGTCAGTGTCTCTTTAATTTCATCTGGCGCACCAGAGACCATCGCACCAAAACGAGCTGAAGCTGCAATTAATGAACCGGTCTTATCTGCAACAACTGAGAGGTAATGCTCGAGAGCATCTCCCCCATCTAGCGGCCCTTGTGTCTCCATGATCTGACCAATAACAAGTCGTTCAAAGGTATGTGCTTGAAGTCGAACCGCCTCAGGTCCGATGTCTGCAAGAAGTGCCGAGACCTTTGCAAAGAGGTAATCACCGGTAAGAATTGCCACGGTATTACCCCAACGATTGTTGGCGCTCTCGACCCCGCGGCGAAGTGGCGCTTCATCCATCACATCATCGTGATAGAGGGTTGCGACGTGGGTGAGCTCGCAGACTGCCGCAGATTCGATAATGCCCTTACGTGTCTTATCACCATAGTGAGATGCGAGAAGGGTCAGGAGAGGGCGTAGACGCTTGCCTCCGGCCGCTACAAGGTGGCGTGAAGTCTCTTCCACTAAAGGATATTTCCCTTGGATATGGCTATGAAGGAGCGCTTCTACCTCGGCCATGCCGATAGCAAGCTCTGCCTCGAGGGCAGGAGCCATACCAGGGATGCCGAGATTAGCCATTAGCGAAGGAATACAGCGGTAGAGGCGATGAAGTTAATCAACGGCGCTGGGAATATTCCAAGTACCAATGTGACCACTGCAGAGATTGCAATAGTTGTCGAAGTCAGCGCTGAAGGAATGACAACGCTTGTTCCATCCTCAACTGGATCCTTAAAGAACATCAAGACAATTACGCGGATATAGAAGAAGGCTGCAATCGCTGATGAGAGAACACCGGCAATAAGAGTTGCAACGCTGCCTGATTGATATGCCGCTGAAAAGATTGAGAACTTTCCGATAAACCCTGAAGTCATCGGAATTCCCGCAAATGCAAGTAGGAAGAATGCAAATGTTCCTGCAACAAGTGGAGACCGCTTTCCAAGACCGCTCCAACGGTTGAGGTCGGTGACTTCACCTGCAGAGTCACGGACCAACGTTACGATTGCAAAGCCACCCACTGTCGCTACGCCATACGCAAAGAGATAAAAGATTGAAGCATCAAGGCCTGACTTGCTCAGAGCGATAACGCCTGCGAGCAAGAAACCTGCATGTGCAATGGATGAGTAAGCCAACATGCGCTTTACATCCTTCTGTGCGATCGCAACAAGAGATCCAAAGAGCATTGTTGCAATTGCAATGAGGATGACTGCTGGGCGCCACTCCCATTCAGCGTTAGCGAAGGCCACATAGAAGATGCGAAGGATTGCACCGAATGCTGCAACCTTTGTCGCTGCTGCCATAAATGCAGTTACAGGAGTTGGTGCGCCCTGATAAACATCTGGTGACCATGCATGGAATGGGAATGCGCCGACCTTAAAGAGAAGTCCGACAGAGACAAATGCGATTCCGAGCAAGAGGAATACATCATTTCCTGAGCCGCCTGTTACAGCCGCCTGAATTCCCGCAAAAGTTACTGATGATGAATACCCGTAGAGGAATGCTGCACCAAAGAGGAAGAATGCTGATGAGAATGCACCGAGCAAGAAGTACTTAAGTGCTGCCTCTTGAGATGCAAGACGTCGGTAGCGTGAGAGCCCGGCCATCAAATAAAGGGGTAATGAGAGCATCTCGAGAGCGACGAAGAGAGTGATTAGGTCGCTTGCAAGTGGGAAGAGGAGCATTCCTGCTACTGCAAAGAGAGTCAGTGGGAAGACCTCTGTCGTGCGCACACGAGCCTGATGAGCTTCACGCTCCTCCAGTGACCCTGGAACAGCAGCAGCTGCAGCTGTGAAGTTATCTTGATCAGCGATGAGGAAGATTGAGATAAGCGCAATAACAAGGATTGAGGCCATGAAAAGGACTCCAGCACCATCGAATGTCAACGAAGACATTGCAGCTGTTGTCGATGCCTGATTTCTTACTCGCATCAATTGAGCGAAGGCGATCACAATTGTTGCAACGGCGACGAAGAGCTGAGCTGTCGCACGCACGCTGCTTCGGACGAATGCCTCGATAAGTACACCGACAAGTGCGCCAGCAAGCACGATGAGAATTGGCGCAAGGAGCGCGTAATCAAGTACGGGAGCTGTAAATGTCATTTACTTACCTGCAATCTCTGTTGGAGCTGGATCTGTAAATCCTGCAGACTCAATGACATGAGCTGATGCTGGATTAATAATGTTCAGTAGCGGTGATGGATAGAAGCCGAGGGCAACAATCACAGCAACTACTGGAGCGATGGCAATCTTCTCGCGGAGGTTGAGATCTGGAAGGTTCTCATTTCCCGGAGTTGTTGGACCATGGAGAGTGCGTTGGACTGGAATCAAGATATACAACGCTGCGAGGACGATTCCGATGGTCGCAATCACCGCAGCTACTGGGTAGCGAGTGTAGGTACCAACGAGAACCAAGAACTCAGAGACGAAGCTTGAAAGGCCAGGAAGTGCCAGTGATGACATTCCAGCGATGAAGAACATCCAAGCCATTACAGGTGTTACTCGCTGCAGACCGCCGAAGTCAGCGATTGTTGATGAACCGCGACGAGCGATCATCCAACCACCAACGATAAAGAGCGCTGCCGTCGAGAAGCCGTGATTAAACATATAAAGGGTTGCGCCAGAATGTCCTTGAGTTGTCATCGCAAAGATTCCCATTGTGATAAATCCGAAGTGGGAGATTGAGGTGTATGCGATTAAACGCTTCAAGTCAGTTGCACGGATTGCAAGGAAAGCACCGTAGATAATTGAGATGACCGAGAGAACAATAATTACAGGAGTAAATGTCTTACTTGCATCAGGGAAGATTGTGACACAGAAACGGATCATTCCGAATGTACCGACCTTATCGAGGACGCCGAGCAAGAGAACGGAAGTTCCAGGTGTACCTGCCTGAGCTGCATCTGGAAGCCATGTGTGAAGAGGCCATAAAGGAGCCTTAATTGCGAATGCAATAAAGAAGCCTAAGAATAAGAAGTTCTGCGTTGTAGAGCTCATGACAGTGTGGAGACCGGCTAGTTCGGTGATATCGAAGCTTGCATGTCCTGCGCTACTTGAGACTACGTAGATTCCAATAATTGACGCGAGCATCAAGAGGCCACCGAAGAGGCTATAGAGAAGGAACTTCACAGCAGCTGCTGCGCGCTCCCCTGAGCCATAACCACCAATAAGGAAGTAGACCGGAATCAACATCGCCTCGAAGATGACATAGAAGAGGAAGACATCTGTTGCAGCAAATACGCCGATCATCATCGTCTCAAGTACAAGGATAAGAATGTAGAAGACCTTTGCGGACCAACGTCCACCCTCTGATTCATTCCAACCAGCAAGAATCACAATTGGTGTGAGAAGTACTGACATCAGAATCAAGACAAGTGCGAGTCCATCAACACCTACTGAGAAGTTGATTGCAAATGATGGAATCCATTCGTTCTTCTCAATGAATTGAAGAGCAGTGTCATTGGCAACAAACTTTGTGGCGATATAGATGCCGAAAATCGCTGTGAGAAACGTTGTTCCAAGGGCTGCCTGCTTGATGCGAAGCACATTCTCGCTTGGAAGAACTCCAACAAGGAGTGCGCCAAGGAGCGGCAGTAGACCGAGTGTGACTAGTGAACTCATTGTGTGACCACCCAGATTCCAGCGATCAAGATGACCGCGCCGATGAGAATGAAAGCTGCATAGCTTCGAGCAAAACCTGTCTGGCTTCTGCGAAGAACTGAACCAGAACCTGTTGCAAGGCGTCCGACACCACGGACTGCTCCATCAACAACGCTCTCATCAGCCTTTTGAGCAAGCTCAGTGAGTGCAATACCTGGACGCATAAAGACCGCTTCGTTAAAGGCATCCTGTCCAAGGTCATTGCGTACAAGGCGGGTAAGTGCAGAGACATCAACAGGAGCAACCGGTGCAACATCTGCGAATTGATACTTCATAAGCGCGATTGCAACGCCGATGGCAACAGCTGTCAGTGCAAGAGCTGAAACGACCATCGGAGCTAAGAACTCTTCGTGATTGCCTTCATGGCCACCGACGATAGGTTCGAGCCAATTAACGAGAGCATGGCCACGAGTGAAGAGAAAACCAGATGCAATGGATCCGAATGAGAGGATTGCAATTGGAACCCACATCAAAGCTGGTGATTCATGTGGATGTGCTTCATCATCCCAACGAGCCTTACTTGTGAAGGTAAGGATCATTACGCGAGACATATAGAAAGCTGTAATTGCTGCGCCGAGAAGAGCTGCTCCGCCTAGGAGAATTCCCTTAAGACCACCAGCGTTAAACGCGGTCTCGATAATTGCATCCTTCGAGTAGAAACCTGCAAATGGTGGAACACCGATAATTGCGAGGTAACCAAATCCAAATGTGACGAATGTGATTGGCATGAACTTACGAAGATTTCCAAACTTTCGCATATTCACTTCATCGTTCATTCCGTGCATGACAGAACCTGCTCCGAGGAACATGCTCGCCTTAAAGAAACCGTGTGTCAGCAAGTGCATGATTGCAAATGCATAGCCAACAGGGCCGAGGCCAGCCGCAAGGATCATGTAACCGATCTGAGACATCGTTGAAGCTGCGAGAGCCTTCTTGATGTCATCCTTTGCAGTACCGATGAGGGCACCGAAGATCAAAGTAATTGCGCCGACAATTACAACAACAAGCTGAGCAGTTGGTGCGAGGTCGAAGATGAAGTGTGAGCGGACGATGAGGTAAACGCCCGCAGTTACCATTGTCGCTGCGTGAATAAGGGCGGAAACTGGCGTTGGGCCAGCCATCGCATCGCCGAGCCATGCCTGCAATGGGAACTGTGCTGACTTACCTGCAGCAGCAACAACGAGCATGATTCCAATGGCTGTGAGAGCTCCTTCAGATGCACGTGGTGCAACATCGGCAATACCTGCAAATGTTGTAGTTCCAAGTGTTGCAAAGGCGATCATGATGGCAAATGAGAGCCCCATATCACCGACGCGGTTCATGACAAATGCCTTCTTGGAAGCAGTTGCATAGGCGGGTTTCTGATTCCAGAAACCAATTAAAAGGTATGAGGCAAGGCCCACACCTTCCCAGCCGACATAAAGATTGAGGTAGGAATTACCGAGAACGAGCAGGAGCATCGCTGCAATAAAGAGGTTGAGATATGCAAAGAAGCGGCGACGGTTCTCATCATGTGCCATGTAAGAGATTGAGTAGATATGAATCAAAGTTCCTACACCTGTAATGAGGAGTACAAAACAGATTGAGAGCTGATCGAGTAAGAGAGCGGCATCGATATTGAAATTGCCGACTGCAATCCATGAGAAGAGCTTCTGAGTTACTGCGCGCTCTTCAGTAGGACGAGCGAGCATCTGAGAGAGCTGATAGAGACCAACGCCGAATGCACTGGCAGACATTGCCGTTGCGAGGAAGTGTCCCCACTTATCAGTGCGGCGTCCTCCCAAGAGAAGTGCTGCAGCTCCAAAGAGTGGCAGTGCGATCAGATATACAAGTGATGATGAAGTGCTCATGGTTATCGCTTCAACAAACTAGCATCGTCGACAGATGCTGAACGGCGTGAGCGATAAATCGTCACGATAATGGCTAGACCGACTACAACTTCACACGCTGCAACAACCATGGTGAAGAAGGCGGTGACCTGTCCATCCAAAGTTCCGTTGATCCGTGAGAAGGTAACAAATGCGAGGTTGGCAGCGTTGAGCATCAACTCAACACACATAAAGACAACGATTGCATTGCGGCGAACAACAACGCCGACAGCTCCAATTGTGAAGAGCAGGCCCGAAACGTAGAGGTAGTTATAGGGATTCATTACTTCTCCTCCACGACTGTTGTATCTACAACATCAAGTTGGAATGGCGCCGACTCGAGCATGTCGCCACGAGCCTTCAAAGTTGCAGAGATTGAAGTTGGCGCTGGTGATCCATCTGGAAGGAGCGCGGGAACATCGACTGCGTTGTGGCGGGCGAAGACGCCTGGGCCAGGAAGTCCAGCAGCGCTTGAAAGTGAGCCGGTACGGAAACGTGCAATTGAACTCTCGCGCTGTGTTGGGCGCTCGACTGTGCGCTGATGATGCGCAAGAACCATCGCTCCAAGCGCTGCAGTAATCAGGAGTGCTGAGACAACTTCAAATGGCCAGACAAAATCCGAGAAGAGAAGTTGTGCAAGTGATTGAACATTTCCAGTTGAGTTAGCTTCAGTTAATCCAATCGCTGGATGGCCAATTGTTGCGCGGCCAATCAGAGATGTAAGAAGTCCACCGAAGCCGAGAGCTGCAGTAATTGCAATCGGACGAAGTCCTGGAATTGTCTCTTTAAGAGAATCCGATGAATCAACGCCAACGAGCATCAAGATAAAGAGGAAGAGCATCATCACAGCGCCGGTGTAAACGACAATCTGAACGATTCCGAGGAAGAGAGCATCTTGTGCGATGTAGAAGATAGCAAGAGTGATCATGACCCAAGCGAGTAAGAGTGCTGAGTGAACAGCCTTCTTCACAAGCAACATTCCAAGTGCTGCGATAACAGCAACTGGAGCGAGGAACCAGAACATCACTGCCTCTGGAGTCTGGATAATCATTACTTTACCTCCCCCACAATTGGTCCCTGTGATGGATCTGCTGACTTCACTTCTCCACGGTAATAATTGTTCTCATCCATTCCTGGATACATTGGGTGTGGTGGCATGACCATTCCTGCACGAAGTGGGGCAAGGAGATCTTCCTTTTCAAAGATCAGCTTTTCACGTGAATCATCTGCGAGCTCATATTCGTTTGTCATTGTGAGTGCACGTGTAGGACATGCCTCAACACAGAGACCGCAGAAGATGCAGCGGAGATAGTTAATTTGATAGACCGCACCATGGCGCTCTCCTGGTGAGACCTGATTGCCTGGTGTGTTATTTCCACCTTCAACGTAGATCGCATCTGCAGGACATGCCCATGCGCAGAGTTCGCAACCGATGCACTTCTCAAGACCATCTGGGTGGCGGTTGAGTTGGTGGCGACCATGGAAACGTTCTTCTGTCGGCGCCTTTACATCTGGATATTGAACACTGAGGTTCTTCTTAAACATTGTCTTGAAGGTGACCCAGAATCCCAATGATTGCTTTCCGAGAGAGGCTGGTCCTGGCTGTTCAACTTCAACATAAGAGACATCGTTGATGTCCTTTGCAGCACCTGACTTCTTTGGCTCTAATGAATTACTCATGTGCTTCTCCTGAAGTGTGTGCCTGTGCTGATGCATTGAAAGATGAAACGCCTGGCAGTTGTGGCAGTGGGAAATCTGGCGCTGCGCCAACTGGTTGTGGCTTGCGCGCCTCCTTCTTTGACTTCTCAAAGAGTGAAGAGATTGCCATCACGATAATGACGATTCCAAGAGCGAATGCGAGAGCAACTGTTCGAGATGCACCGTTCTGTTGAATCACGCGAAGTGATGCCACAATCAAGATCCAGATGAGTGAGATTGGAATAAGAACCTTCCAGCCGAACTTCATAAATTGGTCGTAGCGAAGACGTGGCAGTGATGCACGGAGCCACATAAAGATAAAGAAGAAGAAGTTCACCTTGAGGAAGAACCAGATGATGACGAACCAACCGCCGAGCCAGCCTTCGGTAAAGCCGAGGCCTGGAAGTGCGTGATAGCCACCAAGGAAGAGCGTTGTTGCAAGAGCAGATACAGCGATGATGTTGACGTACTCTGCCAAGAAGAAGAGTGCGAACTTCAGCGATGAGTACTCGGTGTGGAATCCACCAACGAGCTCACCTTCAGCTTCTGCCAAGTCGAATGGTGCGCGGTTTGTCTCACCGACCATTGAAATTACATAGATAACAAATGATGGAAAGAGCACGATGATGTTCCAGATATGTCCATGCTGTGATGCGACGATATCTGAGGTCGACATAGAACCTGCATAGATAAAGACAGCAACGAGGGAAAGTCCCATCGCTACCTCATAAGAGATGACCTGTGCACTTGAGCGAAGACCACCGAGAAGTGGGTAAGTTGATCCTGAAGACCATCCAGCAAGAACAACGCCATAAACACCAATTGATGTAACGGCCAGGATGTAGAGAACTCCAACTGGAAGATCAGTCAACTGCATCGCTGTCTTATGACCGAAGAGTGTGACAAGCCCCGTCATTGGAATAACTGCGAAAGACATAAAGCACATTGCGGCAGCGATGATTGGTGCAGCGATGAAAACAATTTTATCTGCCGCTGCAGGAATGATGTCTTCCTTAAGAGCGAGCTTGACGCCATCGGAGAGAGATTGGAGAAGTCCAAATGGGCCAACGCGGTTAGGGCCGGTGCGCTGCTGCATCTTTGCCAAGACGCGACGTTCGGTCCAGACAGCCATCAAAGTTGCGACGACGCAGATTGCAAAGACAAGTACTGCCTTTACTGCGACGAGCCATCCTGGATCTTGCCCGAGAAGCTGAGCTGTTGTCATGCCTTCACCACCGTTACTAGTTCGCCGTGAACCGCATTGAGAGCGGTAAGTGCCTGAGAACCAAATGAATTACGTGGAATCCAGACTGCATCATCGTGAATATCTTCAACGAGAACTGGCAATGTGATTGAACCGTAATTGTTTGAGATACGAACCTGATCGCCAGTGGTAACACCAGCTGCAGATGCACGCTTCTCTGAAATCACAGCAACGGTCTGGCGACGTGTGCCAGCCAAGTTATCTTCACCGCGCTGCATTGTTCCCATATCGAGCAAGCGACGCCAAGAAGTTAATACAGCTTGATCGCCTGATGCAGATGGTGCGCTACCTGCAGCAACTGGTGTGAATGGTGCACGAGCACCATCCCACTTGCCAAGTTGTGCGATTTCGCGCGCAGCTGCTGACACTGTTCCGAGCATGATTGATTCGCCCATCGCATCAGCGAGTGCTGACAAGATACGAAGATCACTTCGGTTGAGTGACTCTGAAACCGCTCCATCGAATGAACGTGCGCGACCTTCCCAGTTAAGGAATGAGCCAGACTTTTCAGTAACTGCTGCAACTGGAAGAACAACATCAGCAACTTGAGTTACCGATGATTCAGCGATTTCAAGTGAGACTACGAAGCTCTTCTTAAGTACTTCGAGGGCCTTGCGGCTATTGAGTAGGTCATATGCATCTACGCCACCGACGACGACTGAATCGAGTTCATCGTTGCCAAGAGCTTCGATGATCTGATGTGTTGTGCGACCAGGTGTTGCAGGAAGTGAATCAACGCCCCATGCAGCTGCGATATCGACGCGAGCTGCAGAATCTGCAACTGGGCGACCGCCAGGAAGGAGTGTTGGGAAAGCGCCAGCTTCAAGTGCTCCACGCTCGCCTGCGCGACGTGGAATCCATGCAAGCTTTGCACCGCTCTTCTCAGCAAGTGCCGTAGCTGCAGAGAGAAGTCCAGCAGATTCAGATGCGCGCTCACCGACGAGAATCACTGACTTTGCAGTGAGTGCAACGGCTGCAACTGCAGCAGCTTCTGCGCCCGGTGCAACTTTGATGAACTCTGCTGAGAGCTTATCCATTGCAATAGAACCCTTTGTCGCCACTGATGTGACCTTGAGTCCGCGCTTCTTAAAGTTCTTATTGAGGCGGAGGAAGACGATTGGTGATTCCTCTTCTGGCTCAAAGGCAACCAGAAGTACATGATCTGCAGAATCGATATCGCTGTAATGAACGTCGAACTTACCTGCAACCTGAGCTGCAAGGAATTCGCCTTCTTCCTTACCTGATACTCGTGCGCGGAAATCAATATCGTTTGTCTTCAACGCGATTCGCGCAAACTTTGCATAACCATATGCATCTTCTGTTGTGACGCGACCACCTGTAAGGACTGCTGCGCGCTTGCCCTTGAGACCTGCTGCAGCTGCAGCGAGCGCCTCTGGCCATGATGCTTCAACGAGAATTCCTTCTGCGTTACGAACGAGTGGCTGGGTAAGACGATCAGTTGAAGTTACATACTTAAATGCCCAACGACCCTT
>CANGLK010000010.1 GCA_947454735.1 Candidatus Nanopelagicaceae bacterium | reverse complement strand
CTCGCACAAGGTGCGATTGGTTATGTGCAATATCTACTCGGAGTTCCAGAGGGACTCGTCGCGGCTCACTTGTTGGGCTCTTCAATTTTATGGATCGCAGCGTGGCGCATCCGCCTTACACAGTTCTATTCATTTACAAACGCTTCATAATTTGAGCAAAATAAGAAGAGACAAGGGAAGAGAAATATGACAACAATGACCGGATGGACAGAGCTCGACGATCGCGCAGTTGCATATGCTCGCGCACTTGCAATGGATGCAGTGCAGAAGGTTGGCAATGGCCATCCAGGTACTGCAATGTCACTCGCACCAGTTGCCTATAACCTTTTCCAGCGCCACCTCAAGCATGATCCAGCCGATCCACAGTGGCTCGGTCGCGATCGCTTTGTTCTCTCATGTGGACATTCATCGTTGACTCTCTATACACAACTCTTCTTTAGTGGTTACGGCCTTGAGATGGAAGATATGCAAGCCTTCCGTACCTGGGGATCACTAACTCCGGGACACCCAGAGTTTGGCCACACAGCGGGAGTCGAAACAACAACTGGGCCACTCGGTGCAGGCGTAGCTACAGCTGTAGGAATGGCTATGGCAGCTCGTTATGAGCGTGGATTGCTAGATCCAGCTGCTGCTGAAGGAGCATCAATCTTTGATCACGATATTTGGGTTCTCTGTTCTGATGGGGATCTTCAAGAAGGTGTGAGCGCCGAAGCTTCTTCACTTGCCGGAACACAGGCTCTCGGAAATCTCAACATGATCTATGACGATAACCGCATCTCAATTGAGGGCGATACGCATGTTTCATTTACTGAAGATGTTGCTGCGCGCTACCGTGCATATGGTTGGCATGTTCAAGAGATTGCTGCACTTGAAGATGGCAATATCGATCTCGTTGCACTTGATGCTGCGATGATTGCTGCAAAGGCAGAGCGTTCTAAGCCATCATTGATTCGTATGCACTCAGTGATTGCATGGCCTGCACCAAAGCTTCGCGGAACTGCAAAGTCACACGGTTCCGCACTTGGCGATGAAGAGATTGCTGCTACCAAGGTCGAACTCGGACTCAACCCTGATGAGAAGTTTGCAATGCCGGCAGATGTATTTGCCCACGTTCGCTCTGTCAAAGATCGCGGTGCTGCTGCTCATGCTGAATGGAATAAGAAGTTTGATGCATGGAAGTCAGCTCATGCTGAGAAGGCGGCTCTCCTTGAACGACTTGTGAAGCGCGAACTTCCTGCAGGCTGGGATAAGGAACTTCCAGAGTTTGAAGTCGGTAAGGATGTTGCAACTCGCGCTGCATCTGGCCATGTCATCAATGCCATCGCAAAGGCGCTTCCTGAGTTCTGGGGAGGTTCTGCAGACCTTGCAGAGTCGAATAACACAACTATCGAGGGTGGAAGGTCATTTCTTCCTGCTTCGAGTGAGATGAAGGATGCAGATCCATATGGTCGCATCATCCACTTCGGTATTCGTGAACATGCAATGGGTTCTATTCTCAACGGAATCACACTCCACGGTTTAACTCGCACATTCGGTGGAACATTTGCTGTCTTCAGCGATTACATGCGCCCTTCTGCACGTCTTGCAGCGTTGATGGATATTGCAACGACATTTGTATGGACACACGATTCAATTGGTCTTGGCGAAGATGGTCCTACCCACCAACCAATCGAACACTTGGCTGCTATGCGAGCTATCCCTAACTTCGCGGTGATCCGTCCAGCTGATGGAAATGAAGTGCGTGAAGCATGGAAGTCAGTACTTATCCGCAAAAAGCCTGCTGGCCTCTTCCTCTCACGTCAGAATCTTCGTACCGTCGATCGTTCTACTCATGGCGCAGCTTCTGAAGTAGCCAAGGGCGCATACATCCTCAAGGATGCTTCAGGTACCGCTGATGTCGTCATCATTGCTACAGGATCTGAAGTTGCCCTCGCACTTGATTCACAGATTGCGTTAGAGGCAAAGGGCATCTCGACACGAGTTGTCAGCGCTCCATGTCTTGAGTGGTTTAACGAGCAGCCACTCTCCTACCGTGAATCAGTACTTCCGAAGAGCGCAAAGCTTCGCGTCAGCGTTGAAGCGGGAATCTCTCAAGGATGGCGCGACTATGTTGGTGATTCAGGAATCATCATCTCCATCGATCACTTCGGTGCATCAGCTGGTGCATCTAAGCTCTTCACAGAGTTTGGCTTCACAGTCGATCGCATCGTTGGCGATATCGAATCAGCACTTAAGTAAGGAGAAGTACCGTGACTATTAAAGTCTCAGGAGCCTCACTGGCTCGAGTCGATCGCACATCAGCACGATATGCCCTTCTCCGAGAAGTGCACCAGAAGATTGCTGCGAAAGATTCCAGCACGTGGGGTCCAGAGGCAACGGCTGAGGCGGCTATTCGACTCAATTGGGTAGATCTCCCAACGAGTTCGATGTCGCTTCGCGAAGAAGTCACGGCTATTGCTACACGTTTCTCCGATAAGAATCGCGTCGTTCTCTGCGGAATGGGCGGCTCTTCCCTGGCGCCAGAGGTTCTCTCAAAGAGTTACAAGCGCGAGATCATCATCGTGGATTCAACAGACCCCAACTACATTGCCCACGCACTCAACGGCGATCTCTTGTCAACGGTCTTTGTCGTCAGCTCTAAATCAGGATCAACAATCGAGACATCATCTCAACGCGCACTCTTTGAAGCGAAGGTTGTTGAAGCAGGGCTCAATCCAATTGACCACTTCATCTTTGTGACAGATCCGGGATCACCTCTCGACCTTGAGACACGTGGCAATGGTTTTACAGTGATCAATGCAGATCCCAATGTCGGAGGACGTTTTAGCGCACTCAGCGCATTTGGCGTTGTTCCAGCAGTGCTTTCTGGAATCGATATCTGGAAAGTGTTGGATGATGCCGCTATTGCAAAGGGACATTTCCTCACATTTGATGAGGTAATTCTCGATGTGGCATACCTCTTAAGTGAAATAGCTGGCCAATATATCGGCTTTACAGATCACGGCTCTGATGTTCCTGGAATCTCAGATTGGATTGAACAATTAATTGCAGAGTCGACAGGAAAAGATGGCAAGGGAAGACTTCCTGTAGTTGCAGAATCAGTAGCGGCTGCTGAAGTGGGAAACCCATTTACGATTGCATTCGCAGATGCTGGTGCCGATCTCAATGTCATCGCTCCCCTAGGAGCACATTTCATCTTCTGGGAATGGGTAACTGCAATTCTCGGCGCAGCACTTGAGATCGATCCCTTTAATCAACCCAATGTGACGGAGGCAAAGGAACAAACTCTTGCTCTCCTCTCTGAATGGAAGAGCAGTGGCGCAACGACTGTTCCCGCGATGGCGCCAGATGCAAGTGAAGGCGATGTTGAAATCTTTGGTGAAGGCTCATCCATCAGCGATTCACTACGCGCAATAATTGCCGATGTAGAAGATGGCGGATATATCGCGATTATGGCCTACCTCGATCGCAGAGATGATGTTGCACTTGAGGAGCTTCGTGTGCTCATCTCATCTGCATCAGGCAAGCCCACGACATTCGGGTGGGGTCCGCGCTTTATGCACTCCACCGGTCAATTCCATAAGGCTGGCCAACCTAACGGAACATTTATTCAGATCACCGGAGAAGTTAATTGCGATTTTGAAATTCCAGGTCGTGACTTCTCATTTGCAACGCTCGTTGCAGCTCAAGGTCTCGGTGATGGAAAAGCTCTCGCAAAACGACAATACCCGCTCCTTCGTCTTCATCTGAAGAACCGCAGTGCGGGCATTGAGGAAATTCTTAGAGCAGCTCGAGCTCTCTAACTACTCGATATCGTCTCCGCGAAGCTTGCGAAGTGCATCTTCGAGAATCTTTGCACCCTCTGTATCAGAGCGACGCTCTTTAACGTAGGCAAGGTGTGTCTTGTAAGGAACGTTGACAACTGCGCTAGGTGGATTATTGCGATCGCGTCCAGCTGGAAGTCCGCACTTTGGACAATCCCATTGAGCTGGAATCTCTACCGTCTCTTCAACGGCAAATGATGGACGAACTTCATGGCCATTAGCGCACCAGTAAGAGACTGTTGCGCGCTCAATCTGATCGCCACGCTCTGCCTCGCCCATTGGGCCAGCGCCGACACGGCTACCGCGAATTGCACTTGCCATGGATTAACCCTTCAAAACGAGTGAGAGGCCGACTACGCCTGCGAACCAGAGTCCACCGATCACGATTGTGATGCGGTCGAGGTTACGCTCTACAACAGATGATCCGCCGTAGTTCGATGAGATTCCACCGCCGAAGAGGTCAGAGAGTCCTGAACCCTTTCCCTTGTGAAGGAGGACGAGAAGAATCATCAGCACGCTGGTGATCACGAGAAAGATTGATAATGCTAAAGCCACGGATAACTCCTTAGTGAGGCGGTACTACTGAACAGATGGGTAAGGATAGCGAATAAAGGTGGGGTGGGCTTACTCGGCCACTGCGTAGAACTTGGCAATTTTCGCCAATTCTTCAGGATCAAGGCTCGCGCCGCCGATAAGTGCTCCATCAACATCGTCCTGCTTCATGATTTCGACGATATTTGATGACTTTACTGAGCCTCCGTAGAGGATACGCATATTGGATGCGATCTCCCCTGAGCCAATCTGTTCGATCTCTTCACGGATAGCTGCACAGACTTCCTGAGCATCCTCAGGCGTTGCAGTCTTCCCGGTACCGATTGCCCAGACAGGCTCGTATGCAATCACAATCTTCTTAAGTTCTGGCTTTGTGAAACCTTCTAGTCCGGCGCGAACCTGACGGATTACATGAGAAACATGTGTGCCTGATTCACGGATAGGAAGCTCTTCGCCTACACAGAAGATTGGTGTGAGTTCATTAGCAAGAGCCGCCTTGATCTTACGATTAACGAGGGCATCATCTTCGTGATGGATTGCGCGACGCTCTGAATGTCCGATAACAACAAATGTGCAACCTAGCTTTGCAAGCATTGAACCAGAGATATCACCGGTGAATGCACCTGATGCCTCTGGAGAGAGATCTTGTGCGCCGTACTGAAGGCGAAGACGATCTCCATCGACCATAGTCTGAATAGAACGAATATCTGTAAATGGTGGGATTACTGCGACATCAACAGCATCATAATCTGCATCTGATAGTGAGTAGACAAGCTTCTGAGCAACTGCGATGGCCTCGAGGTGGTTGAGGTTCATCTTCCAGTTACCGGCCATGAGTGGCTTACGCATTTATTACTCCTTCAGTTCTGTTTCAGTTATCGAGTGTAAAAAGAGATTAGAGATCAAGTGCCTTAAGGCCAGGAAGTTCCTTGCCTTCTAGGTATTCAAGAGATGCGCCACCGCCGGTTGAGATGTAACCGAATTGGTCATCCTTAAAACCAAGCGCGCGAACAGCTGCAGCTGAATCACCGCCGCCAACAACTGAGATTCCTGAAACTTCAGTCAGCGCCTGAGCGACAACCTTTGTTCCATTAGAGAATGCTGCGAATTCAAAGACGCCCATTGGGCCATTCCAAAATACTGTCTTGCATTCGCCAATCGCAGTTGCAAATGCAGCTGCTGAATCTGGTCCAATATCAAGGCCCATCTGATCTGCAGGAATTGCATCAGCTGCCACGATTGTTGCTGGTGAATCTGCTGCAAATGCAGGAGCTACGACGATATCTGTTGGGAGAACTAGTCGAACTCCCTTATCTGTTGCTTCCTGAATAAGTCCGCGAACAGTGTCGAGCATCTCTGCCTCAACGAGTGACTTGCCAATCTCGTGGCCTTGCGCTGCAAGGAAGGTAAAGACCATTCCCCCACCGATCGCCATGACATCTACCTTGCCGAGCAAATTGGAGATAACTCCAAGCTTGTCGGAAACCTTTGCTCCGCCCAACACAACGCCATATGGGCGAGCTGGCTCTGTTGTGAGCTTCTTCAATACCTCAACCTCGGCCGCGACAAGTGTGCCCGCAGCATGTGGGAGGAGCTTTGGAAGATCAAATACTGATGCGTGCTTACGGTGCACTGCGCCGAAACCATCGCCAACATAGATATCTGCAAGTTGAGCAAGTTCTGCGGCAAAGGCTGCGCGCTCTGACTCTTCCTTAGATGTCTCTGCTGCGCTAAAACGAATATTTTCTAGTAGGAGCACTTCACCACCAACCAGTGCTTCTGCTTGAGCTGTGACATCTCCACCTGTGATTGCACCAGCGAATTTCACTGGCTTACCGAGAAGCTCTGAGAGTCGCACTGCAATTGGAGCGAGTGAGAGCTCTGGCTTTGCCTCACCCTTTGGGCGACCTAGATGCGCTGCGATTACCAACGATGCTCCCTTTTCAAGGAGCGCGTTAATAGTTGGCAGTGAAGCGCGGATACGTCCATCATCTGTGATCATTCCTTCTTTCAAAGGAACATTTAGATCACAGCGAAGGAATACGCGCTTACCGTTTACATCTAGGTCGGCCAAAGTAGTCATTGAATTAGAGGCTCTTTCCTACATAACCAACGAGATCGACGAGGCGGTTTGAGTAGCCCCACTCGTTGTCATACCAACCGACAACCTTGACGGTTGTTCCGATTGCCTTTGTGAGCTGTGCATCGAAGATACATGATGAAGGATCAGTCACGATATCTGATGAAACGATTGGATCTTCTGTGTATGAGAGGAAGCCCTTGAGTGATCCTTCAGCTGCCTTCTTCATTGCAGCGTTGATCTGCTCTGCAGTTGCTTCCTTAGCAAGCTCGACTGTGAGGTCTGTTGCTGAACCTGTTGGAACTGGAACGCGCATTGCGAAACCATCGAGCTTGCCCTTGAGCTGTGGAAGTACGAGTGAGATCGCCTTTGCAGCACCTGTTGAGCTTGGGATGATATTTGTTGCAGCTGCACGTGCACGACGGAGATCCTTATGTGGGAAGTCAAGGATTACTTGATCGTTTGTGTAAGCATGAATTGTTGTCATCAAACCGCGAACGATTCCGAACTCTTCATCCAAGACCTTCGCCATTGGTGCGAGGCAATTTGTTGTACATGAAGCGTTTGAGATGACGTGGTGGTTAGCTGGGTCGTACTTCTCATGGTTAACGCCCATTACGACTGTGATGTCTTCATCTGTTGCAGGTGCAGAGATGATGACCTTCTTTGCGCCAGCTGTGATGTGTTTCTTCGCATCTGCAGCCTTTGTGAAGTGACCTGTTGATTCGATAACGATATCTGCACCGACTGATGCCCAAGGAAGATTTGCTGGATCGCGATCTGCAAATACCTTAATTGTCTTTCCGCCCACTGTGATTGACTCATCAGTGTGTGAGACCTCTAGGCCAAGGCGGCCGAGGATTGAGTCGTACTTAAGAAGGTGTGCAAGAGTTGCATTATCTGTAAGGTCGTTGATTCCGACGATATTGATATTTGGGTTGGTAAGCGCTGCGCGGAAGAAGTTACGTCCGATGCGTCCAAAACCGTTGATTCCGACATTAATCATAATTAAACCTCGTTCGATAGAGATGAGAATTTCTCGACTTAAGCCCAGATCTAAATGGGTGGCTTTACATGCGCCACAACGTTGGGACTTAGCGCAAGGATACCAGCCAGAGTTGTACTGGCAGGTTCGCTACTCGCCGAGAAGATCTGGAGAAAGTCCTGCCTCGGTATCTGGAATTCCGAGCTCGCCAGCGCGCTTATCGGCCATGGCGAGAAGTCTGCGGATACGTCCAGCAATTGCATCCTTAGTCATAGGAGGTGATGCGAGCGAACCAAGCTCTTCGAGAGACGCCTGGCCATGTGCGATGCGAAGCTCCCCCGCCTCTTTGAGATGATCGGGAATAGTTGGTCCGAGAATTTCCATAGCTCGCTGAACGCGGGCTGCGGCTGCAACTGCTGCGCGCGCTGAACGACGAAGATTTGCATCATCGAAATTTGCTAGTCGGTTCGCTGTCGCTCGAACTTCACGACGCATGCGGCGTTCTTCCCAGGCAAGGACGCTCTCATGTGCGCCGAGACGAGTAAGGAGAGATCCAATTGCATCGCCATCGCGAATTACGACGCGATCTACCCCGCGAACTTCACGGGCCTTCGCAGCGATATTGAGTCGACGTGCTGCTCCCACAAGAGCGAGAGCTGCCTCAGGTCCTGGACAAGTAATTTCAAGAGATGAAGAGCGACCAGGTTCGGTCAGTGAACCGTGAGCGATAAATGCTCCACGCCATGCTGCCTCTGCATCACAGACATTTGCTGCAACAACTTGTGGGGGAAGTCCGCGAATGGGACGACCATTTGCATCAATTAAACCAGTCTGGCGAGCAAGGGCCTCACCTGATTCGATGACGCGAACTACGTAACGAGATCCCTTGCGGAGTCCGCTGGATGAGAGCACTGCGAGATCTGAGTCGTGTCCGTAAATATCGGCGATATCTTTCTTCAAACGTCGAGCAGATTGTGAAGTATCGAGCTCGACCTCAATGACGACTTTGCCAGAGGCAATATGGAGCCCACCTGCAAAACGGAGCAGTGACGAAACCTCAGCCTTGCGACAGCACGGTTTGGTGATCGTGAGTCGGCTGAGTTCATCTTTGACTGCAGCTGTCATTGCCATGGGGCTATCAAACCAGCATTTCTCGTGCTATGTGAGCGAAAGTAGAGGCTAATTTTCGCCCATCGTGGTGAATGGTCATCTCGCTATCGCGTAAATCAGCCTCTAGATAGGCGCTTCCACGCTCTGCTAAATATTCAGCCAGCTCTTCCCTGCCAGAGAGGTGTGAGTCTGCGACGACGAGGTCGAATCTCAACTCAGGTGCATACTCACTCAGAATCTCGCAATGCTCGCGAGGTGAATATCCGGCATATTCCCCTGCGCTGGATTGCTCTTTATTGGAGTCGAGATTGAGCAAGAGAATCTTCTTCGCCGGTGATGCAACTATCGCATCCCGAAGAGATGGAACAAGAAGGTGAGGAAGAACGCTGGAAAACCAAGAACCTGGCCCCATCATGATCCAATCTGCTTCGCGCAGAGCGGCTAAAACTTCTGGGCGCGTTGTTGGATTCGATGGCTTCATCCGAAGTTCTTGAAGCCTTCCTGGCGTTGTTGCAACAGCAACTTGACCGAGTGCATCAATCTCTTTGCCGGCGCTTTCAAAGGTTGCCTCAATTGTGAGCGGTTCGGCCGTCATAGGCAGGACTCGACCAACAACTTTGAGAAGTGCACCCACTCGATCTAGTCCTACAACAACATCTTCGTCGCGATCCCAGAGCGCTGCTAGAAGTAGATTTCCTAAAGCGTGACCATCAAGAGGACCATCGCTTGTGAATCTATATTGCATGATGTCAGCCCAGTCGCGACCCCATGCATCATCACCGCAGAGCGCAGCAAGTGCCATGCGCAAATCTCCCGGTGGCATGATCGGAAACTCTTCGCGGAGTCGTCCACTTGATCCACCATTATCTGCAACGGTAACAACTGCTGTGATGTTGCTTGTGATAGAGCGAAGTGCCGTCAACGTTGCCGCAAGGCCATGG
The DNA here is from genome assembly GCA_947454735.1 of Candidatus Nanopelagicaceae bacterium. GTDB lineage: Bacteria > Actinomycetota > Actinomycetes > Nanopelagicales > Nanopelagicaceae > Planktophila. The sequence continues at coordinate 32,704 of CANGLK010000010.1, read as the reverse complement.
CCTCCGCCTAATGCAACAACCTTTGGATCTACAATCATTCACGACCTACATCGCGATGTGTTGCATGTGCAGATACGGCGAAGTCGCCATGTTCGCGATTGAGTTGTGATGCAATTTCGCGCGCAATAGAGACAGAGCGATGTTTACCGCCCGTGCAGCCAATAGCAATCGTCACGTACTTCTTCCCCTCATGGAGATATCCGGGAATCATCTTTTCGACTACTGCAACATACGACTGAACAAAATCGGCGACACCATCACTTGCGAGTACATGAGAGAAGACGGCATCGTCGAGACCCGAGAGTGGGCGGAGCTCAGGAACCCAATGTGGATTTGGGATAAAGCGGCAGTCGAGTACGAGATCGGCATCGACTGGGATTCCATATTTATATCCAAAGGAGAGGACGTTGATGCGAAGCGCCTTTGCCATACCTGCTGCAAATATCTCGGCAGTTCTCTTCTCTAATTGATGAACATTGAGGTTAGAGGTATCAATGACGACATCAGCCTGTGCGCGGAGATCTTCTAGTTTGGATCGCTCACGTTCAATTCCGTCGACTATGCGATCAGTTGATTGCAGTGGGTGCGGCCGACGGGTTGACTCAAAACGTTGAACGAGCGCTTGATCACTGGCATCGAGGAAGAGGAGACGATACTTGATATCGCTCTTTCCGAGAGCAGCAAGTGCGCTAGCGAGAGCATCGAAGAACTTGCCGCCACGGACATCGACGACAACTGCAACATACGACTCTGTCTTCTCCATCTCGATTGCCAGCTCTGGAAGAAGCGCTGGCGGAAGATTGTCGACCACATGCCAACCGAGATCTTCGAGGGCGTGAGCCACGGTAGATCTTCCGGCACCTGACATACCCGTCAAAATTAAGAGCTCTCGATTACTCATGGCCTCATTCTGCACCATCCGTCAAGAACCGACTATCTCGCCCGTCTCCATATCAATTGCTGGCGTGCTCAGCTTTTCTAGATGTGAATATATGATGCCGGCGATAGTTGAGCCGATTCCCGGTGTCGTCTCAAGCTCGGCGAGAGTTGCCTTGCGAATTGCAGTGACGGAACCGAAACGTTCAAGGAGCGCTGCACGTCTGGATTCACCTAGTTGCGGAATCTCATCGAGAAGTGATTCAAGCATGACCTTAGATCTCTTCGAACGGTGGAAGGTGATTGCGAATCGGTGGGCTTCATCGCGTACTCGCTGTAAGAGATACATACCCTCACTCGTGCGAGGAAGAATCAGCGGATCTGAAGAATTTGGTAGCCAGACTTCTTCAAGGCGCTTTGCCAAGCCGACGAGAGCGACATCTGTAATGCCGAGTTCATCTAAAGCTCTCTGCGCCGCCGCTACCTGAGGCGCTCCGCCATCGACCACAATGAGTTGAGGCGGATAAGCAAACTTTGAAAGCTTTCCGCCTGTCTCTGCCACCTCGCTGTGATTGACTTGGCGATCGGCAATCAAGCGCTTCATTCGGCGAGTAATAACTTGATGCATTGCACGTGTGTCGTCAGTTGCCGTCGTTGTATCAATCGCAAATCGTCGGTACTCGCTCTTCTTTGCTAATCCATCTTCAAAGACGACCATAGAGGCAACTACGGATGTGCCAGAGATATTCGAGATGTCATAACACTCGATACGTAGTGGGGTGCGTGGGAGTTCTAGTTGCTCTTCCAGTTCTATGAGCGCCTTTCCTGAAACAGCAGCATCCGTAGCCCGTTTACTCATAAATTGAACGAGGGCGTAATGTGCATTTCGCTCTACAGTTTCAAGTAATTCAACCTTCTCGCCACGTTGCGGAACCTTGATAGTCACCTTATGTCCGGCGATTGAGGTCAACCACTCCCCTAACGCTTCTCGATCAGAAGGTTCACCGTTGATATGAATCAGCGAAGGAATCTCAGTTGTGCCATCACCATAAATGGAGAAGAGCAGTGAACCGTATTGGTCATCGCCTTCGAGAGTGCGCTCTTGATCCACAATCCATGAACGAGATCCTTTGATAGAACCTCTGCGGATAATGAAGATAGACCCAGCAGCATGGAGGCCCTCTTCGTGAATGGCGATGAAATCTCCATCAAGATCATCTGAGAGATTTCCTTGTGTAGATCTTTGTGCCTTCTCAAATGATTCAATCTGATCACGAATTCTGGCAGCTCGTTCAAACTCTTCTCGTTGTGATGCGAGCTCCATCTCTGTTCGCATCGTGGGAACGAGATCTTCCATACCCGCCTCCATAAAGGCATCGAGTTTGTAGGCGATTGCCTTATGTTCCTCAGGAGTTACCCAACCGACACAGGGTGCGGCACATTTTCCAATATCGCCTAAGAGGCATTGACGCTTCGAGCGTTGTGCGCGTTGAAAATTTCCCGCGCTACAGGAACGAACTGGAAAGACTTTGAGTAAGACCTCATAGGTATTACGTAGAGCCCAAGCATTTGTGTATGGTCCGAAATACTTCAACCCTGAACGCTTCTCTTTGCGAGTGATAAAGATGCGAGGGAATTCATCTTCGAGAGAGATGGCTAAATATGGATAGGACTTGTCATCCTTAAATTGAACGTTATAGGTCGGGTGGTACTGCTTGATCCAAGCGAATTCGAGTGCAAGCGCTTCAAGCTCGGTATTAACAATGGTCCAATCAACTCGGACCGCCTCATGGACCATGCGATAGGTCTTCTGTGCAAGGTTAGATCCAAAGTATGAGCTGAGACGGTTCTTAAGATTCTTAGCTTTGCCGACATAAATGACCTTATCGCTCTTGTTATAGAAGCGATAAACCCCCGGCTCTTCTGGGATATCCGTTGGTCGATAGCTCGCTGGATCTGCCATCGTTACTTCTTCTTAGCTGGTGGGCTCTTCTTCGCAGGAGCTACCTTCTTGACTGGGGCAGCTGTTGCGCGATTAGAGGCGAGAATTTCTGCAAGGAACTGGCCGGTGTAACTCGCCTTTACCTTTGCAACTTCCTCTGGAGTTCCCTCTGCAACGACAGTTCCGCCGCGATATCCACCTTCAGGTCCCATATCAATGACCCAGTCAGATGATTTAATGACATCGAGGTTATGTTCAATCACAACAACGGTATTTCCTGTCTCAACAAGACGCCTGAGTACGCCTAATAACTTATTAACATCTTCAAAGTGAAGACCCGTCGTTGGTTCATCAAGTACATAAATCGTGCGACCTGTTGAACGACGTTGTAGCTCTGTGGCGAGCTTGACGCGCTGAGCTTCGCCACCTGAGAGAGTTGGTGCAGATTGACCGAGACGAACGTAGCCAAGGCCAACATCACACAGCGTCTTGAGGTATCGGGCAATTGTTGGAACTGATTCAAAGAACTCGTGCGCAATTTCAATTGGCATATCGAGTACTTGAGCAATTGTCTTACCCTTGTAATGAACTTCAAGGGTTTCACGGTTATATCGAGCACCATGGCAGACTTCACATGGAACATAAACGTCAGGCAAGAAGTTCATCTCGATAGTGATGGTTCCGTCGCCAGAACAGTTCTCGCAACGGCCGCCCTTTACGTTAAAGGAGAAGCGGCCTTGCTGGTATCCGCGCACCTTTGCTTCAGTTGTCTCTGCGAAGAGCGCGCGGACCTTATCGAAGACACCTGTGTAGGTGGCTGGATTAGAACGCGGTGTTCGGCCAATTGGAGATTGGTCGACATGAACAACCTTATCTAACTGATCGATGCCTGTAACTGTGCGGTGACGGCCAGGGACAAGTCGAGCACCATTGAGCTTATTTGCAAGGGTTGTGTAGAGAATGTCATTAACGAGAGTTGATTTACCGGAACCTGATACGCCGGTAACAGAGACGAAGAGACCTAATGGAATTGAGACCTCAATATCCTTGAGGTTATTCTCCTTTGCGCCCTTTACAACCAGTGTTCGCTTTGGATCGACCGGACGACGCTCAGATGGAATCTCAATTGATTTACGGCCAGAGAGATATGCGCCGGTGATTGATTCCTTTGAATTGATGAGATCTTCATAAGAACCAGAGACAACAACGTGTCCCCCGTGTTCGCCTGCTCCAGGTCCAATATCGACAACCCAGTCGGCGGTGCGAATAGTCTCTTCATCGTGCTCTACAACAATGAGAGTGTTTCCAAGGTTGCGAAGTCGAGTCAGCGTATCGATGAGGCGACGGTTATCGCGTTGATGGAGTCCAATACTTGGCTCATCGAGTACATAGAGAACTCCAACGAGTCCGGAACCGATCTGTGTTGCAAGTCGAATTCGCTGCGCCTCTCCACCTGAAAGCGTTGCTGCAGGGCGGTCGAGTGAAAGGTAATCAAGTCCTACATCGAGAAGGAAGCCAAGACGTGCGTGTACTTCTTTCATGACGCGCTCTGCAATCTGCGCTTCACGAGCATTAAGTTCAATTCCCTTAAGGAAAGTTGCACAATCGTCGATAGAGAGAATACAAACTTCAGCGATGGATTTTCCACCAATTGTTACTGCAAGAACTTCAGGCTTAAGGCGTGCACCCTTACATGCAGGACATGGCGTCTCACGCATATACGCCTCGTACTTCTCGCGGCTAAATTCACTATCCGTCTCTGAGTGGCGGCGATGAATAAATGGAATCACGCCTTCAAAACCCGTTGAGTAGTTGCGAACGCGACCGTAACGGTTCTTGTACTTCACATGTACTTCATAATCGAAGCCATTGATAATCGCTTCTTTAGCCTTGACCGATAACTTCTTCCACGGCGTATCAAGCTTGAACTTTAATTCCAAAGCGAGTGCTTCAAGGAGGCGAAGGAAGTATTCAGATGAATGGCCACCCGCCCATGGCGCAATTGCACCTTCATCGATAGAGATTGAATCATCAGGAATGATCAGCTCTTCATCTACCTCAAGCTTTGTTCCGATTCCAGAACAATCTGGACAGGCGCCAAATGGTGAGTTAAATGAAAATGAGCGAGGTTCGAGCTCTTCAAAGGAGAGATTGCAATCATGACAGGCAAGGTGCTCGCTATAGGTCCGTTCTTTATCATCGCCCTTTGCATCAACAAAGTCGAGAATAACGAGACCGCTTGCTAGCTTCAGCGCTGTTTCAATCGAATCTGTCAGACGAGATTTGCTTTCAGCTTTAGCGGTGAGGCGATCTACAACTACTTCAATGGTGTGCTTCTCTTGCTTCTTCAGCTTAGGTGGCTCAGAGAGTTGGATTGTCTCGCCATCAACACGGGCACGTGAATAACCCTGAGTTACAAGATCGGTAAAGAGGTCTACAAACTCACCCTTGCGTTCGCGCACAACTGGCGCGAGAACCTGAAACTTCGTTGTTGCCGGCATAGTAAGAATTTGATCGACAATCTGCTGTGGAGATTGACGCGAAACAGCCTTGCCGCAACTTGGGCAATGCGGCCGGCCGGCACGAGCGAAGAGGAGACGTAGGTAGTCATAGACCTCTGTAATTGTTCCAACTGTCGAACGTGGATTTCGGTTAGTTGATTTCTGATCGATTGAAACTGCAGGCGATAGCCCTTCGATGAAATCAACATCGGGCTTATCCATCTGGCCCAAGAATTGACGAGCATAGGCAGAGAGAGACTCAACATAACGGCGCTGACCTTCAGCAAAAATCGTGTCGAAGGCGAGTGAAGATTTTCCTGAACCTGAAAGTCCGGTGAAGACGATGAGGGCATCGCGTGGAAGCTCTAGTGAAACATCTTTCAGGTTATGCTCGCGAGCACCGCGTACAACTAGTTTCTCAATGCTCACTCTTAATGTCCCGCCTCATCCATAGATCGAAGTTCACGCTTAAGCTCTTTAATCTCATCACGCAGGCGACCTGCGAGTTCAAATGCGAGCTCATCGGCAGCGCTACGCATCTGCTCGGTGAGGGAGCCTATCAACGAGGCGAGTTCTTGGCGCGCCAAGGATCCCTTTCCGCGCTCGACAAATGGCGCTGCACCCTTTGCCCCCTTGATTCCAGCGATGAGTTCATCGGTGTCATCGCTCTCGCGAGCAATCATGTCGGTGATATCCGCAATCTTCTTACGCAGCGGTTGCGGATCTACCCCTCTTTCAAGGTTATAGGCGACCTGTTTTGCGCGGCGACGATTTGTCTCATCAATCGCTTTCTCCATCGATGCAGTCATATTGTCTGCGTACATATGTACTTCGCCAGAGACATTTCGAGCAGCACGACCAATAGTCTGAATCAAAGAGGTAGCCGAACGTAGGAAGCCTTCCTTATCGGCATCGAGAATCGCAACGAGAGATACCTCGGGAAGATCGAGACCTTCGCGGAGCAAATTGATACCGATGAGAACGTCATAATCACCGGAACGGAGTTCTCGTAAGAGTTCAACGCGACGAAGAGTGTCGACCTCAGAGTGTAGGTAACGAACACGAACGCCACGTTCCTGTAGATAGTCAGTCAAATCTTCGGACATCTTCTTCGTTAAGGTTGTGACGAGAACGCGTTCATTTCGTGCAGCGCGAACGTTTATCTCTTCAAGCAGATCATCGATCTGCCCCTTGATTGGCTTGATCACAATCTTTGGATCGATAAGACCGGTTGGGCGAATTACCTGCTCAACAACGTCACCCTTGACCTTCTCCATCTCGTACTTTCCAGGGGTTGCAGAGAGATAGACCGTTTGGCCAACGCGCTCTTGAAACTCTGGCCATTTAAGCGGACGGTTATCGAGCGCACTCGGTAGGCGGAATCCATGTTCGACAAGGGTGCGCTTTCGTGATGCATCGCCTTCATACATCGCGCCAATCTGAGGGACTGTCACGTGGCTCTCATCGATGACAAGGAGGAAATCTTCTGGAAAGTAATCAAGGAGACAATTTGGAGCTGTTCCAGGATCACGTCCATCGAGGTGTCGTGAGTAGTTTTCAATACCGGAACAGAAACCAAGCTGTTCCATCATCTCGAGATCAAAGGTTGTGCGCATCCGAAGGCGCTGCTCTTCCAGCAACTTATTCTGCTTCTTAAATGTATTGAGTTGAATCTGAAGCTCATCTTGAATATCACTCATCGCGCGCTTCATCGTCTCAGGCCCTGCGGCGTAGTGTGTAGCAGGGAAGATATACATCTCCTCTTCATCGCGAACAATCTCACCAGTTAAAGGATTGAGGGTCGTGATCTTTTCGATCTCATCACCGAACATTTCGATGCGAATAGCTAGCTCTTCATACATTGGAATAATCTCAACGGTATCTCCACGTACCCGGAAGGTCCCGCGCTCGAATGCAACATCGTTGCGCTTATATTGAACATCAACGAAGCGACGTAAGAGTGCATTACGTTCGATCTCATCCCCCACCTTGAGATGGATCATCCGGTCGATGTACTCCTGTGGCGTTCCCAGTCCATAGATACATGAAACAGTTGCCACAACAATGACATCTCGACGGGTGAGCAATGAGTTAGTTGCTGAGTGACGTAGACGCTCTACTTCATCATTGACGCTGGAATCCTTTTCAATGAATGTATCGGTCTGTGGAACATAAGCTTCCGGTTGGTAGTAGTCGTAATACGAAACGAAGTACTCGACAGCATTGTTTGGAAGTAACTCACGGAATTCATTTGCTAACTGCGCGGCAAGAGTCTTATTAGGGGCAAGCACGAGTGTTGGCCGCTGGAGCTTCTCCACTAACCATGCAGTTGTTGCAGATTTACCTGTACCAGTGGCACCTAGAAGAACTACATCTTGCTCACCTGCATTGATCCGACGCGCAATCTCTTCGATCGCTGCCGGCTGATCGCCTGCAGGAACGTACTCGCTAATTACCTGAAATGGCGCAACTTTGCGCTGCACCTCACTGACGGGGCGCATTGAGCTCGCTCTCCCAGATTCGTGCACATTCTGCAAAGAGATCTGCACGATCTCCATCATTAATGATTACTCGATTGGCGATCGCTTCACGTTCTGTTTGTGATGCTTGAGCTGCGATTCGACGCTCAGCCTCATCTTCATCCATGCCGCGTTCAAAGAGGCGGTCAAGTCGGTTCTCGATATCTGCTTCCACTGTAATGATGTAATCAAATTTTGGCGCAGCGCCGGTTTCAACGAGTAGAGGAATTTCATAGACGAGGATGTCGCCTGGGTCGAGTCGATTAATCTTCTCGGCGAGCATCTCTTGCACCTTTGGGTGGATGATTGCTTCAAGGTTCTTGCGCTTCTCAGAATCCTTAAAAACTATCGAACCCAATTTTTGACGATCGATATCGCCATTCTTGACTACCTTGAATGAGAACTCGGCAACAACTTCATCGAAGCCAATGGATCCAGGCTCGATTGCCTGACGTGCGAGTTGATCAGCATCAACAACAAGAGCCCCGAGCTGAGCAAACATATTGGCCACGGTCGACTTCCCAGCCCCGATTCCACCAGTAAGCCCCACGATTAGCATGGGCTTACCTTACCTAGAAGATTGAAAAGTGTGAGTTGAAAGGCGATGTTAAGAATCGGTGCACTGCATAAGTTGGCAATCTGTCCGCACGTCGCCGTAACTCACCTTTTCAATCTTCTTAGGGAATGAGAAAAGCCCCCCGAAGTTAATCGAGGGGCTTTTCTGGTGAAGATTATTCAGCTGGAGTTGCTGCAGCCTCTGCTGCTTGTGCTTCAGCCTTCTGCTTCTTGTGAGCAAGGAAGCGAGTCTGAGCTTCAGCGTACTGACGCTCCCACTCTTCGCGCTGTGCTTCAAAGCCTGGCTTCCATTCCTGTGAATCAGGATCAAAGCCTTCTGGGTAGATGAAGTTTCCTTCTGCATCGTAGCGAGCAGCCATTCCGTACTGTGTTGGATCGAATGCTTCGACCTCAACATCTTGTCCTTCATTAGCCTGCTTCAATGAGAGTGAGATACGGCGACGCTCAAGATCGATATCGATGATCTTGACGAAGAGCTCGTCATCTACTGCAACAACCTGCTCTGGGATCTCAACGTGGCGCTCTGCGAGCTCTGAGATGTGAACAAGTCCTTCAATTCCTTCGTGAACACGGATGAATGCACCGAATGGAACAAGCTTTGTCACAACACCTGGAACAACTGTATTAATTGTGTGTGTGCGAGCAAATGCCTGCCATGGATCTTCCTGTGTTGCCTTGAGTGAGAGTGATACACGCTCACGCTCGAAATCAACTTCAAGAACTTCAACAGTTACTTCATCGCCCACTTCAACAACTTCGTTTGGATGATCGATGTGCTTCCATGAAAGCTCTGAAACGTGTACGAGACCATCTACGCCACCAAGGTCAACGAATGCACCGAAGTTAACGATAGATGAAACGACACCTGTGCGAACCTGGCCCTTTTGGAGCTGGTTAAGAAATTCAGTGCGTGACTGTGACTGTGTCTGCTCGAGGAATGCACGACGTGAGAGAACAACGTTGTTGCGGTTCTTATCGAGCTCGATGATGCGAGCCTCAACCTGCTTACCAATGTAAGGAGTGAGATCGCGTACGCGACGCATTTCAACGAGTGATGCTGGAAGGAAGCCACGAAGTCCGATGTCTACGATGAGACCACCCTTAACAACTTCAATAACTGTACCGACGACAACTTCGTCGCGCTCCTTCTTGCCTTCGATCTCGCCCCATGCACGCTCGTACTGAGCACGCTTCTTAGAGAGGATGAGACGTCCTTCTTTATCTTCCTTCTGAAGAACAAGAGCTTCGACCTTATCGCCGACCTTAACAATGTCATTTGGATCTGCATCGTGGCGAATTGAGAGTTCACGTGAAGGGATTACGCCTTCAGTCTTGTAGCCGACGTCAAGAAGAACTTCTTCGCGGTCTACCTGAACGACTGTACCTGTTACGAGGTCGCCGTCTGAAAAGTTTCGGATTGTGCCTTCGATTGCTGCAAGAAAATCTTCTGCTGAACCAATGTCGTTAATTGCGATTTGTGTAGTCAAGATGCTCCGTAGGGATAGAAAGTAGTAGGAATAGGACTGTATTAAGTTGTAGGCCGCGATTTTACGTGGGGGCGAGAGGCAGGGGCAAATCCGCCTAATTCTCAGCCCACTTGAGCGTAGAATCGCCGAGATATGAAGCGCTACATCGAACTCTTCCGTTTTCCCAATGTCTGGGTCTTGGTTCTGAGCGCCTTCCCAGCCCGAGTCGCCTATGGCATGGTCGGGCTCGCTATCTTCTTTAAGGTCTCATCAACCCAATCGATTGCGATCGCAGGTTTGGCAATCGGATTAAATGCCGCTGCCGGATCTTTCACTGCAGGCATCCGTGGATCGCTGATGGATAAGTACGGAATGAAGTGGCCACTTCGCATTCTCGTTCCAGGATATGCAGCGATGATGATTGCTCTCAATATGAGCCATGATCGAACAACGATGTTAATCCTTGCCTTCTTCATGGGACTCAGCGCTCCGCCTATCAATCTTTCTGTTCGTCCACTTTGGCGAGATGCCGTATCTGATGATTGGTTGCGAACCGCCTACGCAGTCGATACCGCTGTCATGTCCGCGGCTGGAGTTATTGGTCCGGTAGTTGCTACAACCCTTGCGCTCTCATCTCATCCCGGAAGTGCGTTGATCACATCTGCAATCTTTATGTTAACCGGTGGTGGCTCACTTGCGATGACCAAGATTGCACGAGGTTGGATACCAGAGAAGCAGCCCGAGAAGAAGGTTGCAATGTGGCGCCATAAGCCACTTCAACTCCTTGTTATTGAAGGATGTTTTATCGGATTCGGTTGGGGCGTCTTTGATGTAGCAGTTCCAGCTTTTGCAAAACTTGAAGGCGTTCCTCAGCGAACAGCATGGATCTTTACTGCAATGGGCATTGCAAATATCGTAGGTGGTTTATTGGGTGGCTTAGTTTCGAAGAAAACCACACCTCTTGGAGCGCTTCGTAAAACCTATTTCATCTGGTTTATCGTTTCGATTCCCATCGCATTTACATACCCAGATTGGTCGATGGCTATTGGCGGCGCCTTGCTTGGACTCGTAGGTGGCGCGATTCAAGTCTTCTACTGGGAAGTCATGGAGGCTGTTCGTCCGCAAGGTTCACCTTCGGGAATGATGGGGTGGCTCTGGACTATTGAAGGAACCTTGATGTCTATTGGTTCAGCATCTGGTGGATGGATATCAGAGAGCTACTCCCCCAGCCTTGCGCTAGGTATCACAACAATCTGCATCGGTGTTGGATTCACAATTCTTACAATTGGACGAGGCAGGCTATCTGCTGCAAATAAATTGCCAACCGATGAAGAGGATCTCGCTGCAATGAAGGATAACGCCACTACAAATCAGTGAGCACCCGATTTGGCTTCATCAATCTTTCAGAAATTACTAGGGGAAGGCTTATTTACGTAGAGTGATTTCTTTGGAAAGACTATCCAGATGAAAAATCTCAAAAGAACCTTTGAGATCACTTCCTTAGTTCTATTACTCAACACAATATTTGCAACGCCTTCAAATGCAGCCTCCTTTGGTGGAGTAAAGGCCTCTACGCAACAAATTCTTCTCGATACTGGCGGTGGAGGAGGAGAGGGCGCAAATCTGCCAGGAATTAGATGGACTTTTGCAATTACCACCGGCGGAAATCCATTTATCTTTTGGAGCTGGTCTCCAAATTGATAGTACCTATCCTTAAGCGATCTGGCCCCTAAAATGGGCATCATCAACGTTTTCATTACTAGTATCTCGAGACCTGGCGAAGGTTCATCGACCTCAAATTTGAACTCTTATAAAAAATCGAGAATTTACCTCACCCCGTTTCGTCATCAGATCAATATTCTTCTAGTGAAGGCACATGTGAAAAAAACTCGTCTTCCTTTATCTGAAGTCAAATCGGTATCCAAAGAGTCAAATGTTAGATGTCTTGATTGTGGATGGAAATATAACTTCAATCAAGCTAACAACTGCCCCAATTGTCTATCCGAGAAGACCTATTTACTTAGTAACGGTTCTTTCTTCTCTGGATTCTTGGTCTCCCTAACTTCCTTCAGTGTATTTCTAATTTTGATTATTCTTGGATTTAAAAATACGTTTGGCTAAATCGAGGATTTCACGCCACAGGCAATCAGTGAGCGGCGATATTCCAATTCTTGCCGACTCCAATTCCAACGTTGAGCGGTGCCTTTAGCGGGAATGCGTTACCCATCTCGCGACGAACAAGTTCTGTAACTGCTTCTTCTTCTTTGGAGACTATCTCGAGTATCAATTCATCATGGACTTGCAAGAGCAGGCGCGACGTAAAGCCACCTTCAACTAAAGCCTTCTGAACGTTGAGCATCGCGAGTTTAATGATGTCCGCGGCAGATCCTTGGATTGGCGCATTAAGTGCCATACGTTCTGCGACTTCTCTGCGTTGGCGGTTATCGCTCATCAAATCAGGCAGGTAACGGCGACGTCCCATTACGGTCTCTGTGTAGCCAACTTTGCGTGCTTCTTCAACTATGGTCTTCAAGTAGTCGCGAATTCCGCCGAAACGTTCGAAGTAACGGTCCATTAAATCCTGTGCCGCCGGTGGTGAAAGATCGAGTTGTGTAGCAAGTCCATAAGAGCTCAAACCATATGCAAGGCCATACGACATCGCCTTAATCTGGCGGCGCATCTCCGGATCGACATCTCCTGGCTTCACGCCAAAGACTTCACCGGCGATGGAAGCGTGAAGATCTTCACCTGATTCAAATGCTTTAATCAGGTTTGCATCGTGTGAGAGGTGAGCCATGATGCGCATCTCAATCTGGCTGTAGTCAGCAGTCAGTAGTGCGTCATATCCCTTGCCGGCAATGAAGGTAGCGCGAATCTTGCGACCATCTTCGGTGCGCACTGGAATGTTCTGCAAGTTTGGACCGACCGATGAGAGTCGACCAGTTGCGGCAACGGTCTGGGCGAAGTGGGTGTGAATTCGCTTATCCCCCGCGACTTCAGCAACCAATCCGTCGATAGTGGTTGCCAACTTCTTTACTTCGCGAATACGTAAGAGCGAGGCAAGTACTGGGTGTGAAGTTTTCTCAAAGAGCCAATTCAAAGAATCGGCATCTGTTGTAAATCCTGTCTTAATCTTCTTTGTCTTTGGAAGTCCCAGCTCTTCAAAGAGAACCACCTGCAACTGCTTTGGCGATGCAACATTGAATTCATGCCCGACAGAGGCATGCGCTTTCGCTGTTTCATCTGCTACCTCTGCCTCAAAGAGAGCTAAGAGTCGTTGAAGCTCTTTTGTATCAACGGCAACGCCACGGCTCTCCATAATTGCGAGAAGTTCAGCGATAGGAAGCTCTAACTTGGTAAAGAGATCAGAGAGCCCTCGTTCAGCCAAGTCGCCCTCAAGGTTCTTCTTTATCTCAAAGGATGCAACGGCTTGAGAAGCTAAGTGGTTCTCTGGCGATGAAGTATCGAGCGAGCTTCCCCATTTATCTGCAATATCGCCGAAGGAAGAGGCGCGAGTGCCTGGATTAACGAGATAGGCAGCGATATCGATATCGAAGGTAAAACCTACGAGCGAATTAATGCGCGCAAGAGCTTTACCGTCATAGACAATCTTCCCAATGGCGGTGTCGTTAGCCCACTCCCCCAAAGTCGCACCTTCGACAAGAAAGACATCAGTTGGGTTAAGTGCCACTGCATAACGAACAAGTTTCTCATCTACCGAGTCACCGCTTAATTCAAAGGCAAGCGATATCTCGCCATTGTGTCCGGCAATCTTCTTTGAAAGCTCTGCCGCCGAAATAAATTCCGCCTTGATTGGCGCACCGAAGAGATCTCCTTGAAGCTCATTGTTAGCAGACTTTTTTCCTTTGGTAGGAGAAGAGCCCGCTGCCGCAATCGGCTTAAAGCGATCCTTAAGAGTCTTAAATTCAAGAGTCATCAGGAGTGGATCAATCTTCTCGAGATCTACGCCCTTCCACTCCATCGCATCGAGTGCGAAGGTAATCGGTGCATCATGGACGAGTTGTGTCAGCTCGCGGTTGCGAATGACGTTATCGATATTGTCACGAAGAGCTTGTCCGACTTTTCCGCCAACCTTATCTACCTCAGAGAGTAAGTCTTTAAGTGAGCCGTACTCGACTACCCACTTCGCTGCAGTCTTCTCGCCTACTCCTGGAATCGATGGCAAGTTATCGCTGGGGTCTCCTCGAAGCGCGGCAAAATCTGGATACTGCGCCGGAGTCATTCCATACTTTTCAAAGACTGCATCCGGCGTCATGCGCGCCATCTCACTTACCCCGCGCTTGGGATAGAGAACAGTCGTCTTCTCATTGACCAATTGGAAGCTATCGCGGTCGCCGGTACAGATCAGGATCTCAAAACCATCCTTCTCTGCCTTCTTAGAGATTGTCGCAATAAGATCATCGGCTTCGTAGCCTTCAAGCTGGAAGTGTTCAATTCCGCATCCATCAATAAATTCGTGGAGGTATGACATCTGCGATCTAAATTCATCAGGAGTAGATGCGCGATTGGCTTTATAGTCCGGGAAGATTTCAGAGCGGAATGTCTTACGGGAAACATCGAAGGCGACCGCTACGTGCGTTGGCTTCTCTTCCTTAATGAGAGAGATCAGCATCGTTGCAAAGCCATAGATTGCGTTGGTGTGCTGGCCCATCGCAGTGGTGAAGTTCTCTGCTGGCAACGCATAGAAAGCTCGATATGCCATGGAATGGCCATCGATTAAGAGGAGTTTCTTAGGCGTGCTCATGGCGGACATCCTATGTAACAAGTTAAGATTTCGAACTATGACGCAACCCGATTACATGGCGATTCTGAAAGAACGTGGCTCTGGACTTCTCGATCAGAAGATGGGGATCGAACTCCTTGAAGCATCACCTCAGCGCCTCGTCGCTCGTATGCCAGTTGAAGGTAATACGCAGCCGCTCGGACTTCTTCATGGTGGTGCAAATGTTGTTCTTGCAGAATCACTGGGATCAATTGGAACCGCTCTTCACGCTGGACCGGACCGGATGATCGTTGGCGTTGACATTAACGCTACTCATCATAAATCAGCGCGTTCTGGATTTGTTATTGGAACTGCCACAGCGATTAGCCTCGGCAAGACGATGTGCAGCTATCAAATTGAGATAGAAAATGAAGACGGGCAGCGCACATGCACTGCCCGTATCACCTGCTTAATTCTTGCTCAGCGTTAGTGAGCTCCTACTCCGAGATATGCAGCGCGAACTGCTGGATCGTTAAGGAGATCTGAAGCCTTAGCTTCCTTGACCACATTTCCTGTCTCAAGAACATATGCACGGTGTGCACGCTGAAGTGCCTGCTGCGCATTCTGCTCTACGAGAAGGATTGTTGTTCCAAGATTATTAATCTCAGTAATGATGCGGAAGATATTTGCAATCATCAAAGGTGCAAGGCCCATTGAAGGCTCATCGAGAAGAAGAACCTTTGGACGCGCCATGAGTGCACGACCGATTGCAAGCATCTGCTGTTCTCCACCTGAAAGTGTTCCGCCGGCCTGATTGATACGCTCAAGAAGACGTGGGAACAAGTGGTAGACCTTCTCTAGATCTTCCTTCATCTCAGATTTGCGATCCTTGCGGTGGTACTTACCCATCTCAAGGTTTTCAAGAACAGTCATTCCAGGAAAGATTCCGCGACCTTCAGGAGCTTGTGAGAGACCGAGATTTACTCGCTCGTGAGCAGGCATCTTCGAGATATCCTTACCGTCGAAGAGAATCTGACCACTGGTTACAGGGCGAAGACCTGAGATGGTCTTCAACATTGTTGTCTTACCTGCGCCATTGGCGCCGATCAATGTGACGATTTCACCTTCGTTGACAACAACTGAAACGCCTTTAATTGCCTCAATCTTGCCGTAGTGAACGTGGAGATCCTTAATTTCAAGACGCATCTGCAGGTGCTCCTAGGTAAGCCTCGATTACGCGAGGGTCATTTTGAACAACGGATGGAAGGTCATCAGCAATCTTTGTACCGAAGTCGATTACGACTACGCGATCTGAGATTCCCATGATGAGTGACATATCGTGCTCGATGAGCAGAACGGTATAGCCAGCGTCGCGAATGCGCTTGATTGTCTCAGCTAGTGCAACCTTCTCTGCAGGGTTAAATCCTGCAGCTGGCTCATCCAAGAGGACGAGTTGTGGGTTAGTTGCAAGTGCACGAGCAATCTCAAGACGTCGCTGATCGCCATATGGAAGATTCTTTCCAAGTTGACCAGCGCGCTTACGCAGACCCATAAATTCGAGAAGTTCAAGACCGCGATCTAGCGCAGCCTTCTCTTCGCGGCGTGAACGTGGAGTTCCAAAGATTGCGCCAATGACACCTGACTTTGAGTGTATATCGGCGCCTGTAACTACATTTTCGAGAGCTGTTGACTCACCGAAGAGGCGAATGTTCTGGAAGGTACGGGCGATGCCCATCTTTGTTACTTGATGGCGCTTCTTGCCAATGAGAGATTTTCCATTGAAGTTAATCTCACCTGACGTTGGCTTATAAACACCGGTAATGACGTTGAAGATTGTCGTCTTTCCAGCACCGTTTGGTCCGATAAGAGCGAGAATCTCACCCTTCTTGACCTGAACGTTTACCTCGTTGAGAGCTGTGACGCCACCAAACTTCATCGTGACATTTTTTAATTCGAGAAGTACTTCGCTCATTACTTGATCTCCCCTTCTCCGGACTCTTCAACATGATCCCAATCAGCCTCAAGATGCTCGCGCTTCTTCTTTGGCAACATACCATCAGGGCGAAGATTCATCATGATGACAAGAGCCATTCCGAAAACCAAGATGCGTGGCTGGCTCAAGAAGCGGATGCGCTCTGGAGTGAATGCGAGAATTACCGCACCTACGATGACTCCCCAAAGGTTTCCGATTCCGCCGAACACTACACATGCGAGAATCAAAATTGACACGTTGAGATTAAACTGATCTGGAACGATTGAGAGAATCTGCGATGCGTAGATAACTCCACCGACTCCTGCAACTGCTGCGCCAAGGACGAATGCCCAGACTTTAGAGCGGCGGGTATTGATACCCATCAACTGAGCAACATCGTCATCCTGACGGATTGCATCCCATGCACGACCTGGGCGACGCGCTGCAAGGCGGCGCACCATCCAGATGATGAGCAATGTAAATGTCAGCAGAAGCCAGTAATAAGGCTTTGGATCCAAGATTGTGAACTTCGCCTTAAATGCAGGTGGTGGAGTTGGGATGCCAGCGATACCGCGGGAACCACCGATTGCACTTGTATTTACTGCAACGATTCGAACAATCTCACCGAAGCCCATCGTCACAATCGCGAGGTAATCACCACGGAGACGAAGTGTTGGCGTTCCAAGAAGAACACCAGAAAGCATTGCAAGTCCGACTCCGATAGGAAGGATCTCCCAGAAATTGAGTGAAGTCTTCGTACCAAGAACGGCCATTGTGTAGGCGCCAATTGCAAAGAAGGCTACATAACCAAGATCGAGAAGACCTGATTTACCGACCACAATATTGAGGCCAATCGCCATCATCACATACATACCCACTGGATAGAAGAGAACTGACTGGAAGTCAGAACCTGGCGTATTGAGTATCGGGTTATTGAGGAATGGAAGCGCGTAGCAGATTGCAATAAAGATTACAGAGAGAAGGACTCGGCGCCAGCGAGGAGATTTATCCCAGAACTGTGCACCCTTGTCGCGGAGATTAAAAGTTACTTTTGACATTAGACCCTCGCCTGCGTGATTGATTCACCGAACAGGCCAGTTGGCTTGATCAGAAGAACTAGAACCAAGATGATGAAGGAGATAACTGCCTTCCACGCTGTACCGAATACAGCAGAGGTGTAAGTCTCCATAAGTCCGAGAACGAAACCTCCGAAGAGAGCTCCACGAAGGTTTCCGATGCCACCAAGGACCGCTGCTGTAAATGCGCTGATTCCAAGGAAGAAGCCAACCTTAAATGAGGTGTTCTCGTATGTAAGGATGTAGAAGAAGGCAGCAGCACCGGCCATCAATCCGCCAGCGAAGAATGTCACTGTAATGACGCGGTTGATATTGACGCCCATAAGAGTCGCTGTATTTTCGTCCATAGAGACTGCACGAATTCCCTTACCGAGGCGAGATTTTGAGATGAATTGATCGAGGGCAACCATCATCAAACCTGCAGCAACGATAACGATGACTTTGTCGTTGCGAATATCTGCGCCAGCAAAGTGAAAGAGGAAGGACTTTTCCATGATGCGCGGAAATTCGCGAGGAAGGGAGTGAGTAATAATTCGGAAGAACTCTACGAGTGAGATTGATACGCCAATTGCAGAGATGAGAGTTGCGAGCTTGGTAGCGCCGCGCTTACGCAATCTGCGGTAGGCAACGAACTCAACTGCTACTGCAGTGAAAGCTGAAGCTAACATCGCAGCAATAAGACAGACAACAAGGGTAAGGATCATTGAACCACCTGTGCGTGGGTCATCTTCGACCTTGACACCCATGATTCCTGAGGCTGCGACGAGCGCGCCAAATGTTCCAATCATAAATACTTCAGAGTGGGCAAAGTTGATGAGGCGAAGAACGCCGTAGACCAACGTATATCCCAAAGAAATCAACGCGTAAATCGCGCCAAGGGCGAGACCATCAAAGGTCAGCCCCCAAAATGCATCTCTTAAGAGTGCAAAATCCACAAGACACCTCGATATTTCATAAGGGAGGGAGACGGTGCCTTAACACCGTCTCCCTCCGTTTTAATGATGAACTGCTTTTCTTACTTACTTGATTCTAACTTGTAATCAAAGATTACTTGATAGCTCCAAGAAGTACGATCTTGCCGTTCTTGACTACGAAGCCATTGACATCTGCGCCAGAAACTTCTCCGTCAGCGTCAAACTTAAGTGTCTTTGAAAGACCCTTTGATGACTTTGTAGATACGTACTTGTTGATTGAAGCACGATCTGTGTTTCCTGCCTTGATTGCCTCAAGGAAGAAGTTAGCTGAATCGAATGCCTCAGTTGTGTAAACACCAGGTGTCCAACCAGCTGCAACCATCTCCTTCGCGAGAGCAGGTGATGCTGTCTCGAATGGGATTGCTGGAGCTGTAAGAAGTGCACCTTCTGCAGCCTTACGAGCAAGCTTTACGAACTGGTTATCGAGTGTTCCGTCGCCTGAAGCGAAGACAATCTTTGAACCTGAGTCACGGAGCTGCTTTACGAATACTGCAGCCTGTGAGAAGTAACCTGAGTAGAAGACAGCTGTTGCCTTTGACTTCTTGATCTTTGCAATTGTTGCAGAGAAATCAGTTGTACCTGTTGGTGTTACATCCTTACCGACAACGCGGCCAGCAAGTGTGATATCAACAGTCTTCTGAAGTCCTACTGCGTAGTCTGATGCATCGTTAACAAGGAAGACTGTTGCCTTCTTGTTGTTCTGAACGATCAAACGTGCAGCTGCTGGACCCTGGTAATCATCTGTCAACACTGCGCGGTGGAAGATTCCCTTACCGAATGTTGGAAGTGTTGGGTTTGTAGCAGATGGTGTGATTACTGCGAGGCCTGCTGAAAGGTACACAGGAAGTGAAACCTTTGATGCGCCTGAGTAAGCAGGACCAACGAGTGCAACTACGCACTCTTCAGCTGCAACCTTTGGAGCGATTGGAGCAGCAACTGCTGGGTCGCCCTGGTCATCTACTTCGTAGACAACTGGATCAACGTTTGCCTTTGGGTTTGCTGCAAGGAACTTCTTGAGTGCGAACTTAACGCCGTTAAGTTCGTTAATGCCGAGTGCTGCCTCGCCACCTGTTAGTGGACCCTGGTATGCAATCTTCAACTTGCCTGAGCAAGCTGCGTTTGCAGCTGGTGCAACTGCAACAACTGACGCTGTCGCAAGACCGAGAGCTGCAACGAGTGAGACTAGACGTGTCTTCTTCATGTGGAGCCTTTCCTGTTTTTATCCCGGGACAGGGAGGGTTGAAGGGTAGTGGCGCAGGGTGAGGCCAGACAAGGTAAATGGCGTAAATTGCCCGCTTATGTGATTACTTTTTGGTTACGAACGAGATGGTCTTCTCAATAAATGAGACGCTCAAAGTTAGGCGTATTAGCGGTCGAGTGCAGCCTCTGGAGAGATGACCGCTTGAGCTACTTCCTTCATAGTCAGACGTCTATCCATCGCAGCGCGCTGAATCCAGGTAAAGGCCTCAGGTTCTGAGAGGTTAAGCGCCTTCATCAAAATTCCCTTAGCGCGATCAATAATCTTGCGAGTCTCAAGTCGTTCATGGAGATCGGCGACTTCATCTGCGAGCGACTTCATCTGAATGTGGCGGCTCATAGCAATCTCGATGGCAGGTATTAAATCGCTGATCGAAAATGGCTTAACAACATAGGCCATGACTCCAGCATCGCGCGCCCGCTCGACCAGCTCGCGCTGGCTAAAGGCGGTCAACATCAGGACTGGCGCGATAGAGATGATTTTCTCTGCTGCAGAAATTCCATCGAGTACAGGCATCTTCACATCGAGAATACAGAGATCAGGCTTATGTTCATGGGCGAGTGCAATCGCCTCTTCGCCATTGGTTGCCTCAGCGCAGACGGTATATCCCGCCTCTTGAAGCATCTCGATGAGATCCATGCGGATTAACGCTTCATCTTCTGCAACGAGAATTCGGACGCTCATATCTGAATCATCCTCTCGCGACCGTGGAAAAACTAGAGTGCCCCGAGTCGGATTCGAACCGACACTATGCAGTGTTTGAGACTGCCCTCTCTACCGTTGGAGTACCGAGGCTAATGGCGGTAATCGTACCGGACTATTTCTAGGCTGGAACGACGCCATCTCCTGAATTACTTGTAGGCAGGAACGACGCCATTAACTGCATCGCCCACTGTGTGGACACGCATAGCGTTGGTAGAGCCTGGAATTCCTGGAGGTGCACCAGCGACGATCATGACCTGCTCGCCGATTGCAGCGCGCTTAGTCTCGATCAAGATGCGATCTGCCTGAAGAACCATGTCATCTGTGTGCTTGACCATGGGAGAGATCATTGGCTCGATTCCCCAAGAGAGAGCAAGACGGTTATATGTACCAGTCTCTGGAGTGATTGCAAGAATTGGAATTGCAGAGCGCAGTCGTGAGATACGGCGAGCAGAGTCACCAGATTGAGTAAATGTTACGAGGTACTTCGCACCGAGAACTTCGCCTACTTCAGCAGCAGCCTTTGTTACAGCGCCACCCTTTGTGCGAGGAGCATGTGACAAAGGACGAATGCGATCAAGACCCTCTTGTTCAGTCTTTTCGATAATGCGAGCCATCGTCTGGACTGCTTCAATTGCAAAGTCACCGACAGATGTTTCGCCTGAAAGCATCAAAGCATCTGCGCCATCAAGCACAGCATTGGCACAGTCAGTTGCCTCTGCGCGAGTTGGACGAGAATTTGTAATCATTGAATCGAGCATCTGAGTAGCAACGATGACCGGCTTAGCTGCATCGCGTGCGAGTTCAACGCAACGCTTCTGAACCATCGGAACATCTTCAATTGGCATCTCAACGCCGAGATCGCCACGAGCGACCATGATGCCATCAAATGCATCGACAATCTCCTGCAAGTTTGCAACAGCTTGTGGCTTTTCAATCTTTGCGATTACTGGAACGCGAATTCCAACCTCATCCATGATTGCATGGACATCTTTAATATCTGCAGCATTACGTACAAATGAGAGAGCGATGAAATCAGCGCCAGCACGAAGGCCCCAACGAAGATCATCTCCATCTTTCTCAGACATCGCTGGCACTGAGACCGCAACGCCTGGGAGGTTCAGTCCCTTGTTGTTGCTGACCATGCCAGGGTAGATGCACTTAGTAATAACGTCGTTGCCTTTAACTTCGATGACCTCAACAGTGACCTTGCCATCATCGATCATGATGAAATCGCCAGGCTTGCAATCTCCTGGAAGACCTTTATAGGTAGTTCCTACGCGCTCTTTAGTGCCTGGAACATCATCGGTGGTGATTGTGAAGATATCTCCACGGAAGAGCTCATGTGGACCATTCTCAAAGCGTGCTAAACGAATCTTTGGACCCTGAAGGTCGACGAGGATTGCAACTGCCTTTCCCGACTCCTTTGCAGCCTCACGGACGCGATCTAGGCGTCCCTGGTGCTCTTCGTAGGAACCATGTGAGAGGTTGAGGCGGGCCATATTCATTCCAGCTGCGATGAGTTCTCGCACCTTCTCTGGAGATTCAACGGCTGGACCCATCGTGCATACAATTTTCGCGCGGCGCATGTTCGTACCTTATCTATTAATAAATGTGACCGGCCAGTACTGGCCAGTTTTCACCTGTGATTTATATGGCTTTAGACCAACATCTGACGAGTCGTTGGCTCGATGGGAGAAGGAAGTTGAGTCTCCCCCATCAAATATCTATCGAGCGCTGCTGCTGCAGAACGACCCTCTGCGATTGCCCAGACAATGAGTGATTGTCCACGGCCAGCATCACCTGCAACGAAGACGTCCTCTTGATTTGTTTGGAACTCGCCATTACGTGCGATATTTCCACGATCATCGAGTTCGATCTCAAGTTGATCGAGAAGTACAGACTTCTCTGGACCAGTGAAGCCCATTGCCAAGAATGCAAAGTCTGCTTTGAGTTCGCGCTCTGTTCCGGGAATAGATTCAAACTTTCCATTCACGAACTGAGTTTCAACAATCTTGAGTGCGCGAAGATTTCCGTTCTCATCTCCGAGGAACTCCTCTGTTGATACACCGAAGATTCGATTATCAAGCTCTTCATGTGCGCTAGAGATGCGGAAGATCATTGGATATGTAGGCCAAGGCTGACCTGCTGGTCGATCCTCTGATGGCTGCGGCATGATCTCGAGTTGAGTAATGCTTGCTGCGCCCTGACGAATTGAAGTACCGAGGCAATCTGCACCGGTATCTCCGCCACCGAGAATCACAACATGCTTACCTGCAACGTTGATTGGTGGTGTCTCAACTTCACCAAGGGCTTGCTTATTTCCCCATGGCAAGAACTCCATCGCTTGGTAGATCCCCTTGAGATCACGGCCCTTAACGTTGAGGTCGCGCCACTGTGTTGCACCGATTGCGACAAGCACTGCGTCATAACGAGTACGGAGCGCCTGTCCTGTGATGTCGCTACCTGCAGCAACTCCAGGACGAAAACGTGTTCCCTCTTGCTCCATCTGGGCGAGGCGGCGATCGAGAATGTTCTTCTCCATCTTAAATTCAGGAATTCCGTAGCGAAGTAGCCCGCCAATTTTATCTGCACGTTCAAAGACTGCGACGGTGTGACCTGCGCGAGTAAGTTGCTGCGCAGCTGCAAGACCTGCTGGTCCTGAACCGATGACAGCGACAGTCTTACCAGTGAGTCGATCTGGAATCATCGGCTTAACTGCGCCAAATCCAAAGGCCTCTTCAATGGTACGAAGTTCAACCTGCTTGATTGTGACTGCATCGCGATTGATTCCAACCACGCATGCAGTTTCGCATGGAGCTGGGCAGAGGCGACCAGTGAACTCTGGAAAGTTATTGGTTGCATGCAAACGATCGAGCGCATCTGATTTATATCCACGCCACATGAGGTCATTCCACTCAGGAATGAGATTGCCGAGTGGGCATCCGTTATGACAGAAAGGAATACCGCAATCCATGCAACGACCAGCTTGCTTCTGCAAGTGTTCGAAGCTCTGTGGTTCGTAGACTTCGCGCCAATCTTGGATGCGCACATCAACGGGGCGACGCTTAGGTGTCTCTCGTGGGGTTGTCATAAATCCCTTTGGATCAGCCATTTGCTGCAACCTCCATTACATAGGTATCTTCAGGTTTTCCTTCATCAACTGCACGTTTCATCGAAGCAAGAACTCGCGCATAGTCACGAGGCATGATCAGTGAGAAGCGATTCAGTGATGCATCCCAATCAGCAAGCAGTGCCTTTGCAACCTCTGAACCTGTCTCCGCTGCAAAATCTGTGACAGCTGCATGAAGTCGCTCGCGCTCATCTGTAGGAACGGCAAGCACATCGACCATATCTCCATTGACGAGAGCCGCATTGAGATCGAGAACAAATGCACGACCACCAGACATACCTGCTGCAATGTTGCGACCGGTACGACCGAGGATGACAACTGTTCCGCCTGTCATGTACTCGAGTGCGTGATCTCCCACGCCTTCAACAACAGCAGTTGCACCTGAGTTACGAACGCAGAAGCGCTCTCCTACGAGGCCGCGAATATAGATCTCGCCAGCAGTTGCTCCGTAACCAATGACATTTCCTGCGATCACATTTTCCTGTGAAGGGAAAGTTGCCTTCTCATCTGGACGAACGACAACGCGACCGCCAGAGATTCCCTTTCCAACATAATCGTTGGAGTCACCGAAGAGGCGAATCACCATTCCGCGAGGTGTAAATGCACCAAGAGATTGACCTGCAGATCCGCGCAGCGTGATATCGATGGTGCCAGTTGGTAGACCTTCCGCACCGTATTTACGAGTGATCTCTGCGCCTAACATTGTTCCCACTGTGCGGTTTACATTGCGCACTGGAAGGTCGATGGAAACCTTCTCCCCCTTGTTAAGGGCTGGTGCTGACTTTTCAATGAGGGTGTTATCAAGTGCTGCGGCAAGACCATGGTCTTGCTTTGTTGTGCAGTAGAGAGATGAATCAACATCTGGGCGTACAAGAAGTGGTGAGAGATCGAGCCCCGCAGCCTTCCAGTGATCTACCGCCTTCTTTGTCTCAAGGTATTCAACATGTCCGATTGCCTCGAGCAATGTGCGGAAGCCAAGTGATGCCAGGATCTCGCGAACCTCTTCTGCAATGTATTCGAAGAATGTTTCGACGAATTCAGGCTTTCCGGTAAATCGTGCACGAAGCTCTGGATTCTGAGTTGCAACACCAACTGGACATGTATCCAAATGGCAGACGCGCATCATGATGCAGCCAGATACAACGAGCGGAGCTGTTGCAAAACCAAACTCTTCTGCGCCAAGCAGGGCTGCAATAACAACATCGCGACCTGTCTTGAGCTGTCCATCGGTCTGAACAACGATGCGATCACGTAATCCATTGAGAAGAAGGGTCTGCTGTGTCTCAGCAAGACCTAGCTCCCATGGTGCGCCAGCATGCTTGAGTGATGTCAAAGGTGATGCACCTGTTCCACCATCGTGGCCTGAGATCAAAACAACATCTGCATGTGCCTTAGATACACCTGCTGCAACTGTTCCTACACCGACCTCTGCAACAAGCTTGACGTGAACACGCGCATTCTTATTTGCATTCTTAAGATCGTGAATCAACTGTGCAAGATCTTCAATGGAATAGATATCGTGGTGAGGCGGAGGTGAAATAAGTCCGACTCCAGGAGTTGAGTAACGAGCCTTTGCAACCCATGGATATACCTTGTTACCGGGAAGCTGACCACCTTCACCAGGCTTTGCGCCCTGTGCAATCTTGATCTGAATATCATCTGCATTGACCAGGTAATTACTAGTCACGCCGAATCGACCAGATGCAACCTGCTTAATTGCAGAGCGCTTTGAATCTCCATTTTCAAGTGGAATAAAGCGAATTGGATCCTCTCCACCCTCACCTGTATTGGATTTTGCACCAAGGCGGTTCATTGCGATAGCAAGAGTCTCATGCACTTCCTGAGATACAGATCCGTAGGACATTGCACCTGTTGAGAATCGCTTCACAATCTCTGAGATTGGTTCAACCTCATCGATTGAAATTGGAGTACGTTCTTTAAATTCGAAGAGTCCGCGAAGGGTCATCAACGCCGTGCTCTGGTCATTAACCCCTGTGGTGTAGCGCTTAAAGATGTCATAACGCTTATTGCGAGTTGAGTGCTGTAGCGCAAAGACAGTCTCTGGATTGAACAAGTGTGGCTCGCCATCGCGACGCCACTGGTACTCGCCACCCACTGGGAGCTTCTTAGCACCTGGAATTTCGCCGCCTACTGGATAGGCCAAGAAGTGACGCTTAATTGTCTCCTCGGCGATAACGTCGAGATCGACACCACCTAGGCGAGAAGTTGTGCCAACGAAGAACTCATCGACAACATTCTGCGCAAGACCAATTGCTTCAAATACTTGTGCACCTGTGTAAGAGGAGATTGTTGAGATTCCCATCTTTGACATCACCTTAAGTACGCCTTTACCGAGCGCCTTAATTGTGTTGCGGACAGCCTTCTCTGGAGAGATGCCAGTGATGACTCCCTGTCGAACGAGATCCTCTGCAGATTCCATAACAAGGTATGGATTTACCGCTGCTGCGCCATATCCAACAAGAAGTGCAACATGGTGAACTTCGCGAACATCGCCAGCTTCAACGATGAGCCCAACTTGGGTACGAGTCTTCTCGCGGATTAAGTGGTGGTGCACTGCAGCTGTGAGCAAGAGTGAAGGAATTGGGCAATCCTCTGCATCGCCATCACGATCTGAGAGAACGATGACATGTGCGCCATCTTTAATCGCCTGAGAAACTTCGAGCTTGATCTCTTCTAGGCGATTGCGAAGTGTGTTGCCATCGCCGGTTACTGGGAATAGTCCACGCACTACATGTGCAGCAAGCTCTGGATACTCATCATCAACATTGATGTTAATGATCTTTGCAAGCTCATCATTATCAATCACCGGGAATGCGAGTGAAATCTGCTTACATGAATCAGGTCCTGGATCGAGCAAGTTGTGCTCTGGTCCAATAGAACCACCAAGGCTTGTCACCAATTCTTCACGAATTGCATCGAGTGGTGGATTTGTCACCTGAGCAAAGAGCTGTGTGAAGTAATCAAA
This sequence comes from Candidatus Nanopelagicaceae bacterium, assembly GCA_947454735.1. Taxonomy (GTDB): domain Bacteria; phylum Actinomycetota; class Actinomycetes; order Nanopelagicales; family Nanopelagicaceae; genus Planktophila. The sequence goes on along the minus strand of CANGLK010000010.1, from coordinate 6,000 downwards.
GAGCAAACGTGGCTTATTAGAAAGTGCTGCAATTGGAGAATCTGTTCCCATCGAACCAAGAGCTTCTCCCCCGGACTTTGCCATCGGAGCGACGATGATCTTGAGCTCTTCCTCTGTATATCCAAATGCTTTCTGGCGACGAACAACAGATTTATGTGGATAGATGATGTGTTCACGAGCAGGAAGTTCAGAGAGCTTCACCATTCCATCTGCGAGCCACTGACCATATGGCGCGGCATCTGCCAATGAATCCTTGATCTCATCATCTTCAATAATGCGACCTGATTCGATATCGACAAGGAACATCTTTCCTGGCTGCAGGCGACCCTTGCGGACGATCTTCTCTGCAGGGAAATCAAGAACTCCTACCTCAGATGCAAGCACAACGAGACCGCCATCTGTTACCCAGTAACGTGAAGGACGAAGACCATTACGATCGAGAACTGCGCCAACCTGATGACCATTGGTAAATGTCACACACGCTGGACCATCCCATGGCTCCATCATCGATGCATGGAATGCGTAGAAATCGCGGCGCTTCTGCGACATCGTCGCATGGTTCTCCCACGCTTCCGGAATCATCATCAAAATTGAATGTGGAAGTGAGCGCCCACCGAGGTAGAGAAGCTCAAGAACTTCATCGAATGATGCAGAGTCTGAGCCAGACATTTCAACGATTGGGAAGATGCGATCGAGGTCCTCACCAAAGTATTCGCTCTTAAGTAGTGATTCACGGGCGCGCATCCAGTTACGGTTTCCCTTAACTGTGTTGATTTCACCATTATGTGCGATATATCGATAAGGGTGAGCAAGTGGCCACGATGGGAATGTATTTGTAGAAAAACGTGAGTGAACTAGTGCAAGCGGTGAAACAACTCGCTCATCGCTGAGATCAGGGAAGAACTCTTCAAGCTGACCTGTTGTAAGCATGCCCTTATAGACGATTGTCTGCGATGAAAGTGATGGGAAGTAGAGATCTAACGCATGCTCAGCACGCTTGCGAAGACAGAAGACTTTACGATCGAGCGAAATACCGCTTTCGCCATTATTGCCTGAGATAAATACTTGCTGGAAATCTGGCATGACAGAGAGCGCTGTCTTGCCGAGTGAAGCAGAGTTAATGGGAAGTTCGCGCCATCCAAGAATGGTGAGACCTTCTTCTGTAGCTAACTTTTCAATCTCGCCTTTGAGATCTTTTCCTTGAGCCATAAATGCAATACCAGTTGCATAGGAACCTTCTGCAGGAAGTGTGAACTTTACTTCTGCGCGATAGAAAGCATCTGGAACGCGAATAAGAATTCCTGCACCATCACCGGAATCTGGTTCAGCACCTGATGCCCCACGGTGCTCGAGATTGCGAAGTGCGGTAAGAGCCTTTGCGACGATTTCATGTGTTGCAACTTTGTTGAGAGTTGCCACCATCGCAACGCCGCATGCATCATGCTCGAGGGCAGGATCGTAGAGACCCTGTGGGCTTGGGTAATTGGATTGAAGCGCCATGCTCGTTGTCCTTCTTTACGCTCTAATTAATCGAGGCGGGGACAACGATGGCCCGTCTTAAGTGAGGCAAAGGGTAGCAACCACAAGGGCGCAATGACTACCCAAATGCCCTGCTTCTAGAGCAACTTTATGCGACTGAAGCGTGGAAGAGCTGACCGAGTCCAGCGGTGATTGCCATACCAAGGCAGCCGCCGATGACCACGCGAAGGGTGGGAAGGAGCACCTTGGAACCTGAAATCTTTGCGCCAATCACTCCTGCTGCAATGAGGCCCACAATCGCGAAGGTGATGATGGAGTAAGAGATCTTTGAAAAGGTGGGAGCAAATACGCCAACGAAGGGAATGAGGCCGCCGAGAGTGAAGGCAATTGCAGAGGCGATTGAAGCCTGAACTGGACGAGCCTTTGAGTGAGGGTGATGCCCCAATTCATCTCGAAGGTGGGTATTGAGCGCATCCTTCTCGGTGAGTTGCTGAGCAACTTGTCGAGCCAGGCCATCATCGAGACCGCGCTCCTTATAAATCTCAACGAGCTCTTCGAGTTCGCCTTCTGGGTCTGCTGCAAGATGTGCAATCTCTAGTAATCGATCTGAGTTTTCAATATCTGTTTGAGATCGGACTGAAATGTATTCGCCAACTGCCATTGAGAGAGCGCCCGCTGAAATTCCTGCAACACCTGTTGAGATAAGAATTGATTTGGCATTTGAGAGTGAGGCACTCGCAGCTGCAACACCGACCATTAAAGAAGCTGTTGCGACGAGGCCATCATTGACTCCAAGAACAGCGGCACGGAGCCATCCAGAGCGATGTCCCTTATGTTCAAGATTGCGAATGCGAACTTCTTCGATACCCATATTTCTACCTTATCGCGGGTTACGGGAAAAACGTCGGAATAACGCGAGAGAGATGAGACCTACCACTATTGCAACGAGGACATTGATTCGGATTCCGGCAATGTGATGGGCGCTATCGATGCGAAGTAATTCAAAACCTAGTCGCCCTAGACAGTATGCCGCGACATATAGAGCGAATAATTGCCCACCCTTCAATCGTGAACCCAAGCGAAGGAGGATGAAACCAACGAGCGCGCACCAGAGTGATTCATAGAGAAAGGTGGGGTGAAAAGTGGAGAATTCTTCATAGCCAGATGGCCGTGCCCATCGTGGAATCTCTAGCGCCCATGGCAGATTGGTTGGACGACCGAAAAGTTCGCCATTAAACCAATTTCCCCAACGACCAATTGCTTGAGCAAAGATAACGCCTGGAGCTACTGCATCGGCAAAGTAGCGAAATTGTGGCAGCGTTCGAGTGCGGCCGAGATAGAGATACCCAACAAAGGCACCCGCCCCGCCGAGGGCAATGGCGCCCCAGATTCCGAGTCCGCCCTCCCAGATTTTCAGAATATCTTCTGGGTGGCCATTCCTGCCAAAAAATCGCTCTGGCGTTGTGATGACGTGATAGAGGCGCCCCCCGAGAACGCCTGCAGGTACTGCAATGATCGCTACATCTCCCACGACGCCGCGAACATCAGGAAAAGCTGCAACGAAACGTCTATTGCTCAACCAGATTGCAACTGCGACTCCGGTAATAATGCAGAGCGCATAGGCATGGATTGTAAAGGGTCCAATTTCAACAACCGAGATACTCGGCGTTGGAATTGATTGAAGCATATTAACCGCGCTCTATCGCTGCCTTGAATTTATCAGCGCTGAAGTACTCAGAGTTTCGATCAATCTCTTTGCCATCGACAAATACTGTTGGAGTTGAGCTTACGCCTGCCTTAGAGGCGGCATCTGCAACTTTTCCGACCCACCCTTGATACTTTCCACTCTTCACGCAGTCGCTAAATTTGGAACTCGATATTCCTGCTGCCTTTGCAATTTCGATGAGGCGATCGTTGGTCCATGCTCCAGAATTCTCAGAGCTAGATTGATTTGCATAGAGGGAAAGGTGCATAGCGACAAACTTTCCTTCATCATTTGCACAAGCGCCAGCATTAGCAGCTCGAACCGATTCGGGTCCGATAAATGAGAGTGAGTGGAACTTTACTGTCGCCTTCTTATCTGTCACCAATGAATTGATGTACTTTCCATTGAGGCCTTCAAATTGCTGACAGATTGGGCATTGGAAATCTTCATAGATATCGACTACGGGAACTCCCGTGAGCTCAGTATTAAATGCGATTGCATAACCGTTTTCGGAGGTAACCGTTGAAGGAATTTCCTGTGAGACAGACTTGGTCTTAGAGATGACCGTTGGCACGACCATAATTGCAACCACGGCTACAACTACTCCAATGACGAGATAACGAGTGAAGTTATCTTTACCTGGCTTCTTCTCGGACATTACGTGCTCACTTTCAATCGGATTACGGGGTTAATATATGGGTTACTGTCCTCGAACACCGAGAGATAGCTCGCGCGCCAAGGATGTGATTGCCTTTAGCCCATCTTCAAAGCTTGGCGCATCGAGAATAGCCTTCACAAAAGCCGATCCCACGATGACTCCATCGGCATAGGCGGCAACGCCACGGGCTTGTTCGCGCGTTGAAACTCCAAGGCCAACTGCTACTGGCAGATCTGTCGTCTTGCGGATTCGAGCCACGAGCCCTTCTGCCCCTGAAGAGACAGAGGCGCGGGCGCCGGTCACTCCCATGATGCTTGCAGCGTAGACGAAGCCACTACAGGCAGAAGTTACCTTTGCCAATCTTTCATCAGAGGTACTGAGTGCAACAACATAGATGGGATTGATTGCAGAGAGCTGAGTTGCGCGAAGCCACGGCGCCGATTCTTCAATGGTGATATCTGGGTGAATTACACCTGAGCCTCCTCGATCAGAAATTGCTTGAGCAAACTTCTCAACGCCAAACTTTTCGATGGGATTCCAGTACGTCATGACTACTGAAGGCGTGCCCGTCTTTACTGCGACTTCAAGTGCATCTAAAACATCGGTTGCAGATGTTCCATTATTGAGGGCAGTAACAGCAGCTTCTTGAATTGTTGGGCCATCCATCACGGGATCGCTATAAGGAAAGCCGATCTCAATCGCATCTACTCCCCCTTCAACAAAGGCCTCGATGATGCGATGAGAGCCTTCAATTGTTGGAAAGCCGGCAGGGATATAGGCGATGAGAGCTGCGCGCTTTTCGCTACGAGTCTTCTCGAATAGTTGTTCTAGCGGTGTGCTCATTTTTCATCACCGAGTGGAATGCCAAAGTACTGCGCAGCTGTCTGCACATCTTTATCTCCGCGACCAGAGAGGTTGATAAGAAGGATTGCATCGGGACCGAGTTCCTTACCGACCTTCATCGCACCAGCTAGCGCATGTGCAGTTTCAATTGCGGGAATGATGCCCTCAGTTTTACTCAGGAGCGAGAAAGCTTCCATCGCTTCTTTATCTGTAATTGCACGATATTCGGCGCGACCGATGTCATGAAGATATGCATGCTCTGGCCCAACGCCCGGATAATCAAGTCCCGCTGAGATTGAATGTGACTCGACGGTCTGCCCGTTCTCATCTTGAAGAACATATGAGCGAGTTCCGTGGAGAACTCCAGGAGATCCACCGGTAATAGTCGCTGCATGGCGGCCGGTCTCTACTCCATCACCGCCTGCTTCAAGACCGATAAGGCGAACGCCTTCATCAGAGATGAAGCGGTGGAAGATTCCAATTGCATTGGAGCCGCCGCCAACACATGCAAGAACTGCATCGGGAAGGCGACCGACGAGGGCAAGAACTTGTTCGCGAGCCTCTTCACCGATGATCTTGTGGAAGTCACGGACCATCGTTGGAAATGGATGAGGTCCTGCAACAGTACCGAGAAGGTAATGTGTATCTTCGACGTTGGTCACCCAATCGCGCATCGCTTCGTTAATTGCATCTTTGAGTGTGCGCGATCCTGATGTCACCGGAATAACTTCGGCGCCAAGTAGCTTCATGCGCGCAACGTTGAGCGCTTGGCGCTTTGTATCTTCCTCGCCCATATACACGACGCAATCAAGGCCCATCAGCGCGGCGGCAGTTGCCGATGCAACTCCATGTTGACCCGCACCCGTCTCTGCGATAATTCGCTTCTTGCCCATCTTCTTTGTCAGAAGCGCTTGACCAAGAACGTTATTAATCTTGTGGCTACCTGTGTGATTGAGATCTTCGCGCTTGAGAAGAATTCGTGCACCACCCGCATGTTCTGCAAAGCGTTTCGCCTCTGTAAGAATCGATGGTCGACCCGTGTAAGTGCGATGAAGCTCTGCTAACTCACTTTGAAATGCAGCGTCGTTGATTGCAGATTGATGAGCTGCATCGAGCTCTTCGAGGGCTGCAATAAGGGCCTCGGGAACGAAGCGGCCTCCATAAGGACCAAAATGTCCGAGAATCTCGGAGCTCTCAATCAGCGTCATGGAGGAAGGCTACCTTTACAGTGCTATCTCGTGCGACCTAGAAGTTGCTCAATAGCCGTTCGCGGATTACCAGATTTCACAAGTGTCTCGCCTACCAAGATTGCATT
>CANGLK010000009.1 GCA_947454735.1 Candidatus Nanopelagicaceae bacterium | reverse complement strand
TACGGAGTACCTCTTGAGACATTCGTAGAGAAGTTCACAAACCTTCGCTTCGAGCCAGCAGGTATGACAGATGATAAGGACATCCGCATGGCACAGTCCATGATGGATTACATCTTCCGTCGCCTTGCACTCGATTACATGCCATTCGATCAGCGTTCAGCAATGGGCCTCTACACAGTCGCAGAGCGCGAAGCAGCACTTAACAATGGTGGCGAGTACGCACCTGTTGCGAGTGTTGATAGCCCAAAAGCACCTGTAGTTGCGGCGGCTCCTGCGGTTGTAAAGGCTGAGGTCAAGATCGAGGCAAAGCCAGTTGCAGCACCAGCTGCACTTGCTCCAACAATTGGATCATCATCTGATCTTCTAGAGTCAATGGGTATCAAGTCTGATGCTCCGCTCTGTATGACATGTGGTGTGAAGATGCGTATGTCAGGTGCATGCTTCGTATGCGAAGGTTGCGGCAACACATCAGGTTGCAGCTAATCACTAGCAAATAGAAAGTAAGGAAGCCCCGCTTGGTAATCCAGGCGGGGCTTTTCCTTTGATTCGACCAAGTAGGCGATTGGCAATATATTTAAGGCATTGTTATCGGGGTCGATGTAATTTCGAACCGGCGGTTATAGTCCGCGACCCGCACGCAGCCAGCGCGCGGTTGACTCAGTGAAACTCTGGGACCGACGGTTAAAGTCCGGATGAGAGATAACGATTACGTAGGTGCACCCAATGTTGGGCTGCGCTGGCGTTCTCTTTTGCTTACCCCCGATAACTCGTGCAACAACAAGCGAGAAGGGGAGTGCGATGATCGATATCAACGATGCTTATGCTCGCCTTGCCTCCCTCTCTGCTGCAAATCTTGGAAAGACCGCACCTAACCCAAACGTTGCCGCCGCTATCTATAGCGCAGAAGGCGCATTGATAGCCGATGGTGTTCACAACCGTTTAGTTTCGCCAGATCACGCAGAGGTAGTTGCCATCAAGAAGGCAGAGGAACAATCTCGCGGTGCAACAATCGTTGTATCACTCGAGCCTTGTAACCACACCGGATCAACCGGTCCGTGTGTTGATGCGATTATCGAAGCCGGCATCGCGAAAGTTATTTATGCAGTTAAAGATCCCAATCCAATTGCCGCAGGTGGCGCGGAACGTTTGATGAGCGCTGGAATTGAAGTTGAAATCATTGAGAGCAAGCAATTGGCTGCGACACAAGGCGCATGGCTTCACCGCATTGCAACGGGACGTCCATACTTTATTTGGAAAGTTGCAGCATCCTTGGATGGTCGAATTGCAGCAAGTGATGGAACATCTCAGTGGATTTCATCTCCTGAATCTCGCGAAGATGTTCAGTACCTGCGAGCTCAATCAGATGCGATTCTTATCGGTACCGGCACAGCTCTTGCAGATAATCCAACACTTCGCCCACGAATTGAAGGGGCAACGAAGCCGATTCGAATTGTGATGGGTGGACGCGATGTACCGGCTGATTACAACCTCAATGATGGCCAGAGCCAGACGATCTTCTTGAAGAGTCACTCAACTGATGACCTCCTGAAGGCCCTCGACTACATTCCAGTCAATCAAGTGCTCGTGGAGGCAGGACCAGAACTTGGCAGTGCGCTTTTCGCTGCAGGAATTATCGATGAAGTCATCCTCTATCAGGCACCTATCCTGCTCGGATCTGGCAAAAACTGGCTTGAAGATATTGGCGTTACAACTATTAAAGATGCATACGCGCTATCAGCGCCGAGCACCACGATGTGTGGTCCAGATTTCAAATTCCGTTACAGAGTGGAGAAGCGCTGATGTTTACAGGTCTCGTTGCAGAGCTAGGAAAAATCACTGCGATAACTCGCGGTGAGAGTTCATCAGTACTGACTGTTCATGCGCCACACCTCGCTCCAGAGCTCTCTATCGGTGATTCAATCGCACTCAATGGCACATGTTTAACGGCAACCTCTCTCACCGCCGATTCATTTACCGCAGATGTGATGGTCCAGACTCTCTCCCTTACATCATTGGGAAAGCTAGTAGAAGGATCAGCAGTTAATTTAGAGCTCGCAGCGCAGATGGATATGCGCATGGGTGGCCATATTGTTCAGGGCCATGTTGATGGAGTAGCAACAGTTATCTCTCGCACGCCAGGAGAAAAGTGGGAGCAATTCATCATTGAAGTTCCTGCAGATTTGTCGCGCTACATCGTCAATCAAGGATCTATCTGCGTCGATGGAGTCTCGCTCACTGTCGGCAAGATCAACGATTCAAACAACCAGGTGACTCTATGGCTCATCCCTGAAACTCTTGCAAAGACCAATCTCTCGCTCAAAATCCCAGGAGATATCGTCAATATCGAGGTAGATATCTTGGCAAAGTATGTCGAACGTCTGATTTCAAAGGGTGCAAAGTAATGTTAATTAAAGAGGCGCTCGATGATTTCGAAGCCGGTAAATTCCTGATCGTTACCGATGATGAATCTCGCGAGAATGAAGGTGATCTCATTGTTCTCGCAGAGAAGGTTTCGGCCGAACAGACTGCGTTTATGGTCCGCCATACAACTGGAATCCTCTGCGTTGCAATCGATAAAGCGACCGCGCGACGTCTTGAACTTCCGATGATGTATGAGAGCAACCAGGATGTTCGAAAGACAGCCTTCACAGTCTCAGTCGATGCAGCAGTTGGAACAACAACAGGTGTGAGCGCAATCGAGAGAACTCGAACTATCAATCTTCTTGCATCAACAACTTCTGCGGCTAAAGATTTCATCCGTCCTGGCCACATCTTTCCTTTAGTAGCCCATGAAGAGGGCTTGGTAGCTCGCGGGGGACACACAGAGGCAGGTATCGCACTCGCGCAATTGGTCGGATCATCTCCAGCTGCGCTGCTCTCAGAGATCGTCAACGATGATGGATCAATGGCTCGTGGGGATGCGCTTCGCGAATTCGCTGCTGCACATCAGATTAAATCCATTACCATTGAGCAGTTAACGAAGTATTGGCGCGAAAACCACCAACAGCACACTTCAACGGTAGAGCTCAATTGGAGCAAGGTGCAGTTGCCTGAAGGGCTATGGGAGCTCGCAACATATCCAGCACTCAAAGCCCGCGATCACGTAATTGCAAAGTTTGGTACAGCCGGCAAATCTCCATTAGTTCGCGTTCACTCTGAATGTTTCACTGGAGATGTTCTTGGCTCGATGCGCTGTGATTGCGGTGAGCAGTTAGCGCTCTCAAAGAAGTTAATTGCAGATCACGGTTATGGCTTCATTATCTACATTCGAGACCATGAAGGTCGCGGAGTTGGTCTTGCCGAAAAGCTCAAGGCATATCAACTACAAGATCAGGGCCTCGATACAGTTGAAGCAAACCTCAAACTAGGCCATCCCATCGATGCACGCGATTGGAGCGATGTCATCGAAATCTTGAATAGCCTTCACCTTTCCGATCTCACACTCCTGACAAATAATCCCGAGAAGGTTGCAGCGCTCACCAGCGCTGGCTTGACGGTAACTCAGAGAAATCTTGCAGCAGAGATCCACGAATTTAATCGCCAATATATTGAGACCAAGAGAGCAAAGCTCGGACACGAAAGAGGTAATGCATAATGGCCGGACACGCACCAGAGATAGCAATCAAGAAGCATCCTCAAGCAAAGGTTGCAATCATCTCTTCCTCATGGCACCCAGACCTATGTGGCGATCTCATCGCTGGCGCTCACCGTGCCCTTGAGGCAGCAGAGGTATCAACGATTGAAACAATCTTTGTTCCGGGATCATTCGAAATTCCACTTGCCGCACAGCGCGCATTTGAGGCGGGCTTTGATGCAGTTGTTGCCGTCGGTCTCGTTCTTAAGGGCGAGACACCGCACTTTGATTATGTCTGCCAAGGAGTAACTCAAGGTGTCATCGATGTGCAGCTTAAATTCTCAAAGCCAATCGGCTACGGCGTATTAATGTGTAATGACCTCGACCAGGCGATTGCCCGCTCAGGAGTTCCAGGATCAAAGGAAGATAAGGGTTACGACGCAGCGATTGCAGCTCTCGCATTTCTTTAAGCCCTAATTTTCCCCCGAAGGTTCTTTCCTTTGCCGGGGAGCACCCGTAACCTTTTCGCCATGAGTCAATCAACGGTCGAGACGCTCGGCGTCGACACAATCCCAGAATCAGAGCGAACAGCAAAGCCTGCAAGCATCATTCCAATTTTCTTGGGCTCCAATATGGCGCTCTCAGTGATGGTCTTTGGCTGGCTCGCAGTTCTCTATGGCCTCAGTTGGTGGCAATCTGTTTCAGCGATTCTTGTGGGAACTATCGTTGCAGCGCTATTTGTATCTTCATCGGCCCTCCTTGGATGGACCGGAGCTACCAATAACTCTGTTGCCTCTGGTGCAATCTTTGGTGTTCGCGGACGCCTTGTTGCTTCTTTTGTCGGGCTCTTGCTCTGTATTCAATATGTAGCGTTAACAGTCTGGACCGGGGGAGAGATCATCTCTTCAGGATGGGCTCGCATCACAAGCGGCAATGTCACAGATGGACTTCTTGTAATCGGTTATTTGATTATCGCTCTAGCCACCGTTGCCTTTGCGATGCTGGGATATAAATACCTCGTCAAGCTCAATGGCCTCATCGTGTATGCGATGTATGCACTCGCAATTCTCTCCATCATCGCTCTCAGTGGTTCATTTGATTTCAATTATGCTGGCACCCCAGATATGTATGCACTTGGCACTTTCTGGCCAACATGGTTCTTGGCAGTACTCACATGTGGCGCAGCAGGCCCTATCTCGGTTGTGACTCAGACTGGTGACTGGACTCGTTATGTATCAGGAGCAGCGAAGAAGACTGATGTAGTGCGCAGTGCCTTCTGGGCGATGTCTATCGGACTCGCAGTCCCAACTCTCTTCGGTGCATTTATCGCAGTTGCCGCATTTGATGAGAACTCATTTGTTGCAGGCTATGTTGCAGGTTCACCAACTTGGTTACTTATCCCATTGCTTCTCGTAGGCTTCGTTGGATCTCTTGGACAAGGATCTGTAAACCTTTACTCAATGGGTCTCGATATGGATGCGATCTTGCCTCGCCTTTCGCGTCTGCAATCAACGCTTCTCGTTTCTGGCGTTGCTACAGGGCTTGTCTTCATTGGAAAATTTATCTATGACGCAGAAGCTGCCGTCACCAATGCATGTCTCTTTCTTACCGCACTCGGTACTGCATGGATTGCAATCGCTCTCTTTGGTTATTACCGAATGGGCGGCACATTCCATAAGGAAGATCTACAGGTCTTCAACAAGCGCACACAAGGTGGCTTGTATTGGTATCAAGCAGGATGGTCGCTCAAAGCAACGATCTCTTGGTTGATTGCCAGCATCAGCGGCGTACTTGGAATCTCGAGTGTTGATTACACGGGCCCTATTGCAAACGCACTCGGTGGCGTAGATGTCTCAGTCATCGCACCTGCCATCGTTGGCATCGCGATTTACTTGGCCTGGGACCTCATCGAGTCTAAGTAGTCAACGTAAAGTAGTTCGCTTCAAGAGTCCAAATCTGTTGAGCCCGCTATGGATTGAGAGTAATCTTCACAACGACTGAACCGCCACCGTAGTTGATTCTCATCAATTCCGATAGCGGCTCAGCCACTTCCCCGTTAAGGAAGATTTCTTAGGCTAGCGCCCGTCGTTTCCGCGGCGGGCGTTCCTGATTTCTATTGCTAGATATACCAGTTTGCCAATCGCGGTAATGAGCGAGAGCCAATCGAGAATCTTCATAACTCCTCCCTTCTCTACTCTGCGACAAAAGTCTCAGAGAGATTCGGGTTTCACTTGAGTGACGGATCCGAATTGGTTAGGGAGCGGAAGTTGGCGAAAGATAGAACTCCTTTCTATTTCACAATGTTTTTCTGACATCGCCTGTGGATAGATTCGCTAAGGAGTTACTATGTGAATATGAAGATTGCGTTGATGGGTTGCTCTGGATCAGGTAAAAGCACCTTTGCAAAGCGGCTTGAAGAAGAGCTCGGATACCCTGCAATAGAGCTCGATGGAGTCTTCCATCTCCCGAATTGGCAAGAGAAACCGTATGAACTCTTTAAGAGCGAGGTCAGTGAATCCCTTGAACGCTCAGAGAAGATAGCTAATGGTTGGATTGTCGATGGAAATTACCTCAGCAAACTAGGCGATCTCATCATCTCTCGCGCTGATGTTGTGATCTGGTTTAACTTGCCTAAGGCAGAGGTGATGTCACGTGTTATCAAGCGCTCACTTCGTCGCGCACTCACGCGGGAAGAACTCTGGAACGGGAATCGAGAGAGCATCCTCAATCTCTTGCGATGGAGTCCTTATAAGAACATCATCAGGTGGACGTGGACACAGCATGCCTCATATGAAGAGCAACTTCGCCAATTGGCAGAAGAAGCCGAAAAGGAACGAAGGCAGTTATGGATTGAGATTAAAGGTGAGAAAGACTTACTTGCGGCCATTAACTATCTCGCATCCTTTAATCTTTAATTAGGCAACGAGTAGCGAACGCTTTGAAAGCCCCATCCAGAAGCCTTCAATAAGTGTCTCTGGTGCTGCATCGATATCATCTCCTGCACCGAGTGTGACAAAGAGCGGCGTGAAGTGTTCGACAGTGGGATGGGCATACTGCACTGCTGGAGCTAAATCTTTATATGCGGCAAGTGAATCGATATCACCCTTTGCAAGGCGCTCTGCAGCCCATGTATCAAACTCTGAAGACCAACCCGGTGCCTTCGCATTGATAGACCAATCGCGAAGGTATGGCAGTCCATGCGTCATAAAGCCAGAACCAATAATAAGAACACCTTCATCGCGCAATGGTGCAAGGCGACGACCAATCTCAATGAGCTTGCCAGGATCTGATGTAGGCATAGACATCTGCAGAACAGGAATGTCGTGATCTGGATACATCACGCGTAACGGAACCCATGCACCGTGATCGAGTCCACGCTTTGATTCATGTAGTGGATCTGATTTAGGCATCATTGAAGAGATACGTGCAGCTAGAGCTGTCGCATCAGGAGTCTCATAAGTCATCTCAAAGAACTTTTGTGCAAAGCCACCGAAGTCATAGACAAGCGGAGTACCAGCGTAAGGGCTGGTGATTGCAATAGGTGCAGATTCCCAGTGAGCCGAGATAATCAAGATCGCCTTGGGCTTATCAAACTTCTTTGCAATCGCAGCGAGTTCACCGCTCCAGACGGGATCATCAAGGAGTAGCGGTGCGCCATGTCCGATGTAGAGCGCCGGCATCTTCGTTGTCATAGACGAAAGATAGCAGAAGTAGTTGAAATTTCAACTACATGATTTATCCTTGGTTTAGAGGCGTGAAGTAAGGATTCCCTCGACCTCACCAGCGCTCGGCGCAATTGGATTGTTTCCAGTGACTGAGTCAGCGAGAACAGTCTTGGCAATATCTGAGACCATCGCCTGCGTAACCCCGTAATGAGAGAGTGAATTGCGGATGCTGATTGAATCTGAGAGATCACGAACAGCCTCAATTGCGGTGTCAGAGTTTGCGGAGACTCCCATATCGTTTCCAACGGTTGCATAGATGTCACTAACTTCGCGAGCATTAAATTGCATTACCTCTGGAAGTACGGTTGCAAGTGCTTCACCATGTGCTGCGCCAACATGAGCAGAGACAGAGTGAGCGATACCGTGAACTAATCCAAGACCTGACAATGTAAGTGCAAGTCCTGCTAGGTGAGCACCCATCAACATATCGCCACGTGCATCAACGTTCTGGCCATCTTTTACTGCGATAGGCAGTGCACGAGAGATCAGCTTTACCGCCTGATGGGCATATGCCTCAGAGACGGGTGAGCTTCCCTTAGAAGTGAGAGATTCAATTGCATGTGTCAGCGCATCGATTCCTGTACCTGCTGTTGGGCGAGAAGGTAGTCCAAGTGTGAGCTCTGGATCGAGGATTGCTACGACAGGTGTGGTGCTCACATCGCCAACATAGAACTTGCATTGACGAATGGGATCATCGATGACGCCCCAGTTATTTGTTTCAGAGCCAGTTCCTGATGTTGTCGGAATAGCAATGATTGGAACGGCAGGGCGGTCTGGAGTAATTGAGTAATCAAACTTTGCTGAAGAAAATGTTGGATTTGCAACAACGAGAGCAATTCCCTTTGATGAGTCGAGAGATGATCCTCCACCGAGTGCGACGATGCAATCTGCCCCGAATGCCACGCCAGCCTTGGCAGCAGCATCAATCAAGGTCGTCGTTGGATTGGGCTTAATGTCAGTGTATGACGCTGTTTCTATGCCAGCTGAGGCGAGAATGGCTTCAACCTTTGCAAGAACTCCAGCAGATGCAACACCGGGATCTGTGACGATGAAAACCTTCTTCTTATTGAGCCCAGCAACAACTTCAGGAAGTTGTGCAACAGAACCTGCTCCGAAGCGAATATTAACTGAGCCAGGTGTAAGTGTGAATGTATTCATCATCTGCCTTTTTTATCTCGTGGTTGATGTTGTTACTTGGTGTGAGTTAGTTTCTTTGTTATACGTTCTGATGCGGCCTTCATCTCATTTGCCGCAGCTATGAGATTGCTTTCAAATCTAGCTTTTGGTGCAGCGACGTTGATCGCCGCGACAATTGAACCACTGAAATCACGAATTGGTACAGAGGCTCCAACGAGTCCTGGTTCATACTCTTCATTGACGGTTGCAAATCCATCCTTGCGAATCTGATGTATTACTTTGATGAGCTCATCACCATTCTTTGTCAGACAGAGAGGGGGAGCGCCATCGATCTTCTTCTTGAGTGGGTAGATGCGTTCAATCTGATCATCATCGAGCCCCGATAGAAGTACGCGACCAGATGAAGTCATATAAGAAGGCGCTGTTACACCCATCCAACTCAGCGCACGAAAACCGTGGGCAGGTGACTCAGAATGAATCGTGACAACTTCTAAACCTTGCAGAACGGTCATATGAACAGTTTCGCCAAGTTTATGTACAAGGCCGTGAAGCTCACCTCTGGCCGCAGTGACGAGCTGTGCTTCGAATGTGTATCGCGCCATTGCATAAAGGCGCGGACCAACGATGACACCGGCACCCTGTCTAAGTAACAAACCGTTATCTAACAAGCGAGAAACAGCGCGCGAAATCTGACTCTTCTCGCGTGATGTAGCGATTGCAAGGTCTCCATTGCGCTGGGGAACGGGTGATGCTGCAGCAACAGCCTCGATTATTTCGAGATCTCGCTCTAAACCGTTATTACGCACGAGTGAATTAGGCACGTTGCAAATAATACAACTCTCGGTGCGCCTATTGCAACGGCCAATTCGCAGGAGCAAGATGCTCGCATGAAGATGGAAGACTTTCTGGTGCCGCTAACGCCGCCGAATCTCTTGCAATTTATTTCGGTACAACGCGAAAAGATTATTCACGATGTCATTGCGCAGATTGAATTAGTTTTATTAGTAATGACTCTTGTTTCAATCATTGCAATCGTTACAGGTTTACTTGTCTGGAAATCAACGACAGTCTCTGAAATCGTTACCAGCTTCTGGTCTATCGTTTTCACAATCCCATCACTTGCAATGTTTATCTTCTTCATCGGTCCATTTGGTTTGGGTTGGTTGCCAGCAGTTATTGCACTCGTCCTTTACGGACAACTTCCGGTAGTACGAAACACAATTGTTGGCCTTCGATCTGTAGAGCCAGCGATTATGGAATCTGCTGCAGCTATGGGAATGCGCCCATTAACTATTCTTCGCAAGATTCAATTTCCACTTGCATGGCCGGTCATCATTGTCGGCATTCGTGTTTCTGCGATGTTGATTTTCGGCATCTCAGCAATTGCTGCATATGTCGGCGGTCCAGGACTTGGTGATTATCTCTTTAGTGGTCTTGCAAATCTAGGTTCATTCAACTCTATGAATCAAACTCTCGTAGGAGCGTTCGGCATCACTCTGCTCGCGCTGATCTTCGATGGAGTCTTTGTTCTTATCCGTCGCGTAACAACTCCAAGGGGGCTTCGTGTCTAGTACAACTCACGGTCAAGAAATTCGTCTCGAGAAGCTGACCAAGCGCTATCCCAATACCGCGAAGGATGCGGTATCTGAGTTCAACCTTGTAATCCCCGCAGGTGAGTGCGTCGTATTCGTTGGTCCTTCAGGTTGCGGCAAGACCACAACGATGAAGATGATAAACCGCATTATCGAGCCATCGTCAGGACGTATCGTCATCGGCGGCGAGGATGTAACAAAGACTCCAGCGCATGAACTACGTCGAAATATCGGCTATGTAATTCAGCAAATCGGCCTCTTTCCACATATGACAATTGCAGACAATGTTGCGACTGTTCCACAACTCCTAGGTTGGGATAAGACAAAGACAAGGGCACGAGTAAACGAACTCCTTGAGCTCGTAGGACTCGATCCATCTGAATACGGTGCGCGCTATCCAAAGCAACTCTCAGGTGGACAACAGCAGCGCGTTGGTGTTGCGCGAGCACTTGCTGCTGACCCAGCTGTACTTCTGATGGATGAACCATTCGGTGCAACAGATCCGATTACTCGTGTTCGTCTTCAGAAAGAGTTCCGTGCACTTCAGCGCGAACTCAAGAAGACTGTTGTCTTCGTTACTCACGACTTTGAAGAAGCGCTTCTCCTTGGAGATCGCATCGCAGTTCTCTCAGAGCAGTCAAAGGTTGAGCAGTATGGAACTCCACTTGAGATTCTCTCTGCACCTGCAACGAAGAAAGTTGAAAGTTTTGTAGGAGAAGCTGCAAGTGTTCGTATGCTCGGACTAGTTTCACTTGCAAGCGTCAGCCTTGCATCAGGAACTGCTGACGGCCCAACACTTCCTGAGACAGCAACTCTTCGCGAGGCGATGGAAGGTTTCATTACTGGCGCAAAGGCGATTAACGTCGGCACAAAAGGCCACCTCACATTTGAAGCTCTCCAAAGTGCAATCTCTCACACACGTGCAGGAGCTCAGTAACCATGGCAAAGGCACTTGCAAAACCAAACCTGACTGCGGGATCTCTCTACTCGCAATCTGCTCGTTTGATTTTTAAGCGCCATCGCTCACTCATTATTCAACCGATTCTTATCGCTCTTCTCTCGTTAGGACTCGCGCTCAGTTTGAGCCGCGCACATCTTGATGTCATCGAGAAAGTAACAATCAACAAGGCATTTATCTTCAGAGCGATTCAGGATCACCTCATCCTCTCCTTCGCATCTGCTGCAGTGATTCTCGCCGTCGCTGTTCCTGCAGGAATCTTGTTGACCCGTCGTCGCTATAAGAAGTTCACACCAATTGTTTTGATTCTTGCCAACATCGGACAGGCTTTTCCTGCTGTCGGCGTCCTCATCATCGCTGGAATCCTCTTTGGCTTCGGAAAGCCGATTGCAATCTTCTCTTTTGCTGCCTTTGGAATCCTTCCTATCTTGCGTAACACCATCGTGGGCCTGCAAGAGATTGATCCATTTATTATCGAATCAGCGATGGGTATGGGTATGACGCCTAAGCAAGCGCTTCGTCAGATCGAACTCCCACTCGCTGTGCCAGTTATTCTGGCCGGTGTTCGCACCACACTCATTCTTACCGTTGGCATCGCCACATTAGGTGTCTTTGTTAACGGGGGAGGTCTAGGGACGTTGATTATCCCTGGCCTAAAGCTCAATCGGGAGCTCGTACTAGTCACCGGAGGAGTGCTCACAGTTATTGTGGCATTCACAATGGATTGGCTTGCACGTGCTGCTGAAGAACTCCTTCGACCACGAGGGATTTAATACCTAGGAAGGGTAAAAAATGCAGGTAAAAAGCCACAAAGTAGTTGCTATTGCAGCTGCAATTGCTCTCGCAGTTGTCGGAACAGTCGCAACATCAACATCAGCTAACGCAGCTGGAAAGTCCCTCAAGGGAGTTAAGGTCATTGTTGGTTCGAAGGACTTCACAGAGTCAATCGTTCTTTCAAAGATAGTGAAGCAGTTCATCATCGCTAACGGTGGAACTGTCGTTGATAAGACAAACATCAAGGGTTCTTCAACAACTCGTGAAGCTATGGTCAGCGGAGATATCAACTTGTACTGGGAATATACAGGTACAGCATGGTTGGTATACCAGAAGCAGACTGATGTAAATATCGCTCCAAGCACTCTTTACACCAAGGTCGCCGCTGGCGACAAGATGAACAAGGTCACATGGGGACCTATGACTTCATTTAATGATACTTATGCATGGGCAATCACAAAGGCAAATGCAACTAAGTACGGCATCAAGACATACTCAGATCTCGCAAAGAAGCTTCCTGCAGGATCTGCATGGTGTGTAGAGTCAGAGTTCCAGAGCCGTCCCGATGGATGGGCAGGCTTTAAGAAGGCTTACTCAATCTCAGATTCAAATATCACAACTAAGGTCCTTGATACTGGTGCTATCTACCAGGCGACAAAGGATGGACAGTGCATGGTTGGTGAAGTATTCGCAACTGACGGACGCATCGGAGCTCTTGGCTTGATGGTGCCATCAGAAGATATCTCTTACTTCCCACCTTACAACGCTGCAATCACAATGACTGATGCAACTGCAAAGAAGTACCCACAGCTCGTAAAGGCTTTGGCTCCAATTGCAGCAAAGATCAGCAATGCAACAATGCAGAACCTCAACGCTCGTGTTGACGTTCTCGGCGAAGATGCAGACACAGTTGCGAAGAGCTTCTTGTCAGCATCAGGATTGGTAAAGTAATAAGATGATTGAAATCCAGATCGGCGAAGGCTTTGTGGGTTCAGGCCCTAATGCGGCACACACCAACACAATTCTCGGAGCCCGATCTGGGCCCGCTGGAGTGGCATGGGCAACAGCCCTTGCCACTCCTCGCGCGGGTCACGTGCCATATATGGTCGTAGCCCAACCCGGAGTCGCAGTTACACCTCCTACGCTCTTTGTAAATAAGGCAGCGGTTGAGGGAGATCAACACGGTCTCTTTACTTGGGGAGCGGCTCAAGCAGGTGTTGCAGCAGGAGTCGGAGAGGCCCTGCGCACTGGAATTATCGATGTTAATTCAACCGATGACCTCGTGATCATTGCAGCTGTTTGGTTAAACCCGAGCGCCAATGACGAGGAAGAGGTCTATCAAAATCAACGTCAAGCCATGATTGATGCTCTTACCAATGGCAAGAACGGAAGGCCCACTGCAGCAGATGTCATTAAGGCATCTGAAAACGTTGCTAATCCATTCTTCCGCCAGAAGTAATTTCCACTACTACATAGATTTGAGTACGCCTTGAAGATTACTAACGTTCGCTTTGAACGCACCTCCCTACAACTCGATCCGCCATTTTGTCCTAACTGGGACCCAACTCCACGTCGTACATTTGGCGCGACCCTCACAATCATCGAAACAGATGGAGGTGTCACCGGGTATGGCGCAGGCGATGATATGGGCGGTTTTGATGGATACGAGAAGTACTTTATCGGTAAGGATCTCTTTGATATCGAAGAGCATGTGCGTACTCTCGAGACAATCACTTTTCACGCCGGTCGATACTGGCCGATAGAGGCTGCAATCTGGGATGCAATTGGCAAGGCGAAGAACCAGACAGTTGCACAACTCTTTGGTGGCGCTGAGAAATCAATTCCTGCATACGCATCAACTGGTGCAGTGATGACAGCGCCAGAGCGAGCACAGAGCGCACGGGCTATTCGCGATGCCGGATATAAGGCGATGAAGATTCGCGTACCTCAGACACAGCTCGACCTCGGAATCGAAACTCTTAAGCTTATTCGCGAAGAGGTCGGGAATGATTTAGAAATTATGGTCGACCTCAATCAGGCATGGCGCATGCCAGGTGATACTCGTAAATCAATTGATCGTAAGACAGCGATGAACTTCGTGGATGCTGCAGTTGAATACGGTGTCTACTGGATTGAAGAGCCACTTCCCATGGAGGATATCGAAGGCCTTAAATCTCTTCGTGGTCGCGGTACCCGTATTGCTGGCGGCGAGATGGTCCGTACTATTCATGAAATTCTTACACTTGTAGAGAACGATGCCCTTGATGTCATTCAGGCAGATGTTGTCCTCGCCGCAGGTATGCACCACTCTATTCAGATTGCTGAGCTAGCAAAGTCACGTGGCCATATCTTCACGCCACATACCTGGTCTAATGGGTACGGTCTCGCTGCCAACCTTCAGGTGACTGCAGGAATCGGAAGTGCTCCATTTATTGAATTCCCATTTGATCCACCGACATGGACGGCAGAGCGTCGCGACTTCCTGATGGCAGAGCCGATGCTCGTCGGAAGTGATGGACTTCTTCATGTCCCAGCAGCACCTGGTCTAGGAATTGAGCCAAACTGGTCTCTCTTTAAAAAGTCTGTCGCGTAAGGAGTACATTGTGGCGTTAGATAAAGATGCATGGGTTAAGCGTGCCCTCGAACTTAAGCCAGAGGCTCGTATGTACATCAACGGTGCATATGTAGATTCTGTATCAGGCAGGACTTTCGATGATATCTCACCGCGCGATCAACGCGTCATTGCAAAGATTGCTGCCGGCGATACCGAAGATGTCAATCGTGCCGTGGCAGCTGGTAAAGCTGCATTTGATTCTGGCGTATGGCGCGAGATGAATCCACGCGATAAGAAAGCAATCATGCTCAAATGGGCAGATCTCATTCGCGAACATCAAGAAGAGCTAGCGCTACTTGAGACTCTCGATGTGGGTAAGCCAATCTCTGACTCTCTCAACGTTGATGTTATGGGCTGCGCTCGAACAGTCCAGTGGTATGGTGAAGCAATCGATAAGACTTACGATGAGATAGCACCTGCTCCGCGCAACGCACTTGCCATGATTACACGCGAACCACTCGGAGTTATCGGCGCAGTCGTTCCGTGGAACTATCCAATAATCATCGCATCATGGAAGGTTGCGCCAGCAGTTGCTATGGGCAATAGCGTTGTACTCAAGCCTGCTGAGCAATCTTCACTCTCCGCAATTCTCCTTGCGCGACTTGCGACAGAGGCAGGAATGCCCAACGGTGTCTTTAACGTTGTCACTGGTCTTGGACCAGAAGCAGGTCAAGCACTTGCTCGTCACATGGATGTTGCAAAGCTTGCATTCACAGGAAGCGGTCCAACAGGACGGAAGATGCTTCAGTATGCAGCTGAGTCAAATATGAAGCAGGTCGCTCTCGAACTCGGTGGCAAGAGCCCACAAGTTGTTCTTGATGATGTAAAGGATCTCGATGCATGTGCATCAACTCTTGCATGGGGTATCTATTACAACGCAGGACAGACTTGTAATGCAGGATCGCGAGTTATTGTTCAAGGTCAGAAGATTAAAGAACAGCTCTTCGAGAAGATGTCTGCATTTGTAGATACCTTCCCAGTCGGAGATTGCCTAGATCCGAGTGTCTATATGGGCCCTATCGTCTCAACGCAACAGCGCGATCGCGTTAATCACTACCTCGATCTAGTCGGTGCCAACGGCGAGAAGTTCATCTATGGTGGCGAACAACCACAAGGCGGCGACACTCTGATTAAGCCAACGCTGATTGATGGAGTCAAGCACGACTCCGTCCTCTCGCAAGAAGAGATTTTCGGTCCAGTAATCGTCGCAGTTGATGCAACTGATGAGGCTGATGCACTTGCAAAGGCAAATGGCACTGAGTACGGACTTGCCGCATCTGTCTGGTCGGGCAATATCTCTCGCGCACATAACTTCGCCCGCAAACTTCGTGCAGGCACGGTATGGGTCAATACATTTGATGCATCTGATGTCATCACACCTTTCGGTGGCTTTAATGGTTCAGGTGCTGGTCGCGATAAGTCGCTTCATGCACTTGAGAATTACAGCGCACTGAAGACAACTTGGATTGATCTCTCTTAATTCATTCACAACAACCCTAAGGAGCACAGGTGAAGGTCGCATTTATTGGAACAGGCAGTATGGGCGGAAGCATGTCGCGCAACCTGGCGTTAGCTGGCATTGATATCACTGTCTTTGACCTGAATACAGAGAGCATGCAGAAGCCGATTGCAGCGGGGGCAAAGGGTTCAACTTCTGGCGTCGATTGCGTATCCGGTGCAGATGTCCTCATCACAATGCTTCCGACACCGCAGGCGATTGAAGGTTGCATGATTGCTGGGGGCGTTGCAGCTGCAATGAAGCCAGGTTCAATGTGGATTGATATGTCTACCTCAGTGCCAGAGACAGCAAAGGCTGTAGAGAAGGCTCTCGATTCCTCGGTTCGCATTATCGATGCACCTGTTGCAGGTATGTCGGTCGGTGCAGATAAGGGAACAATGTCGATCTTCGCTGGTGGATCGGGCGAAGATTTTGCTTATGCCAAGCCACTCTTTGACATCATGGGAGATCCAGCAAAGTTCTTTAACTGCGGAGAACGCGGAACTGGTTATGCGGTAAAGCTCGTTCTCAATATGCTTTGGTTCAACTCATTTGTTGCAACGACAGAGGCACTCCTTCTCGGAGTCAAGGCAGGCGTGGACCTTGAAGTACTTCGTCAATCTTTGATCGGATCTCCATGTAACTCTATCCTCCTAGAGCGCGACATCGTAGGCATGCTCAAGGATGGCGATTACGACGAAGGATTTGCTGTTGCTCTTGCGTGTAAGGATCTTCGCCTCGCCGGGGATCTCGCTCGCTCCGTTGGAGTTCCAATGGAAGTTGGTGCAACTGTCGAGAATGTCTATCGTCGCGCACGCGCCCGTTACGGCGATAAGGCCGGTGAGATGATTCCTGCGAAGATGTACGAAGACGATACAAATACACCTCTTCGCTTCAAGTAGTCTTGAATTAACAATTAATTAGCATGACTAACCGCTTGAGCCGCTCGACCATCTTCGGTCTTGCGGTCATGTGGTTTGTTGGCGGTGGAATCTATCCCTTCCTCTCGCATGCAGCAGGGACGATCAATCCAATCAATATCGTTCTCATCCGAGCTTGGGGCGCAGCTACCATCCTGCTCATCGCAGTGCTCGTGATGGCCCCTCGCTCTCTCAGAGAAATTCGATTCGATAAGTCATTAATTCCTATCGTTATTTCTTCACTTCTCTACTCGCCAATCTGCAGCATGACTCTTGCCTGGTCGAGCTCACGAGTTCCGGGGGCAATTACAGCGCTGATCTACTCAACTCTTCCTGCAATGTCGATCATCTTCTTGGCATTAAAAGGGCAGCGACCATCTCCACTTGCGACCTCCGGAGTTGTAGTTGCATCAATTGCAGTCATATTTCTCATTGGCGCACCGCAAGGTGATGTTCAGATTGCTGGAATTATCGGCGCACTAATCTCAACCTTCGCCTGGTTTGCGGCAACTGAGATATGGATCAAATATGAGACTGGCTACCCACTCATTCTCGCTATCTTCTTACAGGTATTCATTGGGGCGATTGGTACAACAATTGTTCACGCCTTCAGTAACACACCGGCACCTGGGATGAGCGATTTCATTAATCCATCGATGATCTTCCTCGTTGCAGCACTTGCATCTCAGTATTGGGCTTACTTGGGTATTTCACGGAGAGTCTCACCAGCTCTCTTAACCTCATTTGCCTTCGTCAATCCACTTGTTGCCGGAGTTGTTGGTTACTTTGCATTTGATCAACGCCTCGGAGGAATTCAGCTCATCGCAGGCGCAATTCTTCTCATGGGTGTTTACCTTGTGGTCAGGAGCGAATCTTCGCGCTGAGAAAGATAGAGTGCGCAGTGTGAGTGACCTTTCCGCCCAAGTACGTGCAGCCCTCGATGCTGCCGTCTCTGCAATCGGTGGAAAGCCTCGTGATGGCCAGATTGAGATGGCAGAAGCTGTTGCCAACGCACTCACCGATCGCCACCACCTGATGGTTCAAGCAGGCACGGGTACCGGTAAATCCCTCGCCTATCTCGTTCCAGCCCTCGTCCATGGCCGCAAAGTCTTGGTCGCAACTGCAACGCTTGCCCTTCAACGTCAATTGGTAGAACGTGACCTGCCAGCGGTCGTACCTGCCCTTGAAAAGCAATTAGGACGACCAATTACCTATGCAATTTATAAGGGCGTCGGAAATTACGTATGCCTTGCAAAGATGAATTCCGAAGAGCCCGACCCAGATGGCGAATTGTTATTAGAGGCATCTTTCTTAGAAAAGGATGCGAAGAGACTTCATGCATGGGCACGGGGTAAAGATGTATCGGGAGATCGCGATGATGCACCTGAAGTAGATCGGCGCGTATGGGCTGCAAACTCACTCTCAGGTCGCGAATGTGTTGGCGCAGATTCCTGCGCATACGGCTCGCAATGCTTTGCAGCCAAAGCCAAGGCGAAGGCGCAAGATGCCGATGTTGTAGTTACAAACCACACCCTTCTTGCAATCGAAATTGTCGATAGCCATCCGATTCTGCCAGAGCGCGATGCAGTCATCCTCGATGAGGCCCATGAATTTATGGATCGCACCACCCAAGCAGTCACTGAAGAGTTAACTTCGGCGCGAGTTCAGCGCGCTGCTGCAATGGCTCGTAAATATATGTCCGGCAAGTTATCGGATGCCTTTACCAATGCAGCAGATTCTTTCCATGATGCGATGGCCGATTACGGTGAAGATGTAAAGGGCGATTTCTCAAAGCAGGGACGCCTAGAAGAGATTCCACAGTCTCTTGAGCACCCGGTCCGCAAGGTGAAAGAGACAGCGACCTCACTTGTGCAGTCACTGGCATCGGATGAAGAGATACTTGAACCAGATGCACTTGCAGAACGCGCACGCGTTAAGGGCGCGGTGCAAGAGATTGCAACGACAGCTGGAAAGTTGCTCAAGATGGGCGATACACATGTGCTCTGGTATGAGCCAATATTTTCAACGCTTCACTTAGCACCGCTTTCGGTCTCGCATGTCTTGCGCAGCAATTTGCTGACGCAGAGCCCTGTGATCGCTACATCTGCAACGCTCACCGTTGGAAACGGTTTCGATGCCATGGCCAAGAGCATTGGATTCGTCGTGGGCAATGAGGCAGATCAAGAGGTTGCCGATGATGAGATTGATCCAGGAAATGTGCAGTTCTTAGATGTTGGTTCGCCATTTGATTTCGCCAATCAAGGAATGCTCTATCTTCCGAAGCATCTTCCTGAACCGACTCGTGATGGAACATCACCTCAGGTATTAGAAGAACTTGGAGAGTTGATCGATGCTGCCGGAGGACGCACTTTGGCCCTCTTTAGTTCATGGCGCGGAGTCGAGGCGGCAGATGCTCACCTACGAAATGTTCTGAAAGAGCGACCAATCTCAATCATTACGCAGAAACGTGGCGATGCAGTCGCACCACTTGTTGAGCGCTTTGCAAAGGATGAGACATCAGTTCTTCTCGGAACTATGTCTCTATGGCAGGGAGTCGATGTTCCTGGAAATTCATGCATCCTCGTAGTCATTGATCGCTTACCTTTCCCACGTCCTGATGAGCCAGTCTTGGCTGCACGTTCGGCCCTGGCTGATAATGCAGGTGGAAGTGGATTTATGCAGGTCTCTGTCCCGCGCGCTGCGCTCTTATTGGCACAAGGTGCTGGTCGCTTGATTCGCAGTATCGATGATCGCGGTGTTGTGGCAATTATGGATTCGCGCATTGTGACCAAGCGTTATGGAAGCGTTCTTCTTAACTCAATGCCACCACTCTGGCGGACAAACGATAAGCAGGTGGTGCGGGATTCACTGAGCCGACTAGCCAAGTCCATGGAAGAATAAAGTTATGCCGCGCATCAAGACCTCGACACTTGCAGATCACCGTGATTGGCGACGTGGTCAGCTGATCGAAGCCGCAGCAACAATTGCCCTTGAATCTGGGGGAGAGGCAATTACAGTTGCGGCAGTGGCAACACGTGCCGGGCTCTCTCGAACATCTGTCTATGAATACTTTGCTAGCAGTGCAGATTTGGTCGCAGATTTAGTTATTGATGAGCTAAACAACTTCACAAAGACTCTTGAAGAGGCGACAAATGGTGAAGAGTTGCCGGTACAGGCGATTGAAAAATGGATTGAAGCATCACTTCAATACATTGCCGATGGGCGACATTTATTAGCGAAGGCTCTCAATGCGATCCATCTGCCAAGCAACCGTAGCGCTGAAATTGGCCACGCCCATAGAGCTCTCCTTGCGCCATTGAGAGGCAAGCTTATAGAGGTAGGGATAAGTGAGACTGATTTCGCATTATCTATGATTCAAAGCGTGACTGATAAAGCATCGAGAAGCATCGAAAGTGGCGACGATGCAGAGAAGGTAATTTCTTCTACCACCAATTTCTGCATCGCCGGCCTAAAAACTCTCGCCCACTAATTTATTTAATCGTTACCTTTAACGTGCTCTTGAGAGCACCCCACATATCTACCTTTGCTGCAGCTGTTGCTGTGAGAGTGCAAGCGCCATTTACTTGAACGATATTGAGCTCAACCTTGCAATTCTTAGAGTTGGATTTATATGAGATATCGCTACCGAAGTTTGTTGCCGCAGGAAGCGCTTTTGTCTTTCCCTTTGCAATAGAGAGGGATTTCAGAGCAATCTTCTGAACGCCAGGAACCAGGAGGAATGGAAAGTTTCCTGAAGCCGCCGCGGTGGTTGAAGATGCTGTAGTTGAGTACGCAAGGGCGCACTGGCCAGAACCTTTAAGTGCAGTGAAGACTCCATTGTCAATTGTGCAATCTGGAGTGAGAGAGGTGAGAGAGACTGCCGCTCCTGATTTTGCAGTTGCTACGATCTTTGCATCTGCGCGGTAGGGGAGATTGCTGGGAACATTTCTTACCAAAGGTGTCCCGTTAAGAGTCACAGTAATTTCATCAGCAGCGAGCACTGGCGCCGCAGCTCCTGACTTAAATGAGATAGGGAAGAACTTATCTTCTGAGAAGTCAGTTGGAGCTGTGTGATCGAGACGGAAGAAGAGGCCACACTGCACCATGGTGCAATCAACTGAGACGCCCTTACCTACGATTGTGCCTGCAACTTTCACTGCGATTCCACCGGTTGAGCTGATTGAACCTTGACCTCCAGCAGCTGTGACCCAGACCTGCAAAGTATCGCTACATGTTGTTGGTCGCGCTGTACCTACAGGTGCAACGCACTCTTGGATATACATGCCTGCCTGTGTTGGAAATTTAGTGAAGCCACCATTGACTGTGGCACCTGCGGAGTCAAGGTTTGTCAGTGGGCTACTTGCCCATCCGAAAGTTTCTGCCTGCGCCTGCGTGGTGAAGACAAGTGAAGAAAGCGCAATAACTACTGCAGTAATCGCTGAACGTCTTTTCATCATTTTCCTTTGCTCGGTGATATAGAACTACTTGATTGTTATCGGAATAAAAATATCGTGACTTCGATCGCCTTCGTGGAGATGATCTGACCTCACTGTGATTGCACATTTCACTTTCTTGCAATCAAACTTTCCAATCTTGCGTGTAACTTGAACAACTTCAGAGAATCGACCACCTGCTGTGAAGGGAATAGCTAAACCAATTCCGTAGGGAGGTGGATTTGATGAGATCCAATAAGAGGCCTCACCTGTGCCAGATTTGTTGACACCTCCGCCACATGGAGTTGGAGCCTGTCCAGATTTCGGCACGACGCAGAATGCAAGATAGATGCCGACAGTTTCATCAAAGTTTTTGCCGGTCACAACGACCTTTGCATTGTTAGCAAGCACCTTTTGAGCGATTGTGATCGATGCTCCATTGCCGCTTAATGAAGATGTAGCGGCCTGAGCAGAGGAAGGCAGGGCAATAGCTATTGCTAGAACCAGAGAAACCCTTCGAAACATAGGTAAAGATTAAGGAAATATTGGCAAAAAGTTATCCGACAAGAGTTGGCGCGCTGTCGGAAACATCTCTGCCAGAATTACCCCTATGAAATTGAGGGCTCTTCTATGCGTAGCAGTTGCTCTTATTCCTATCTCGGGCTGTGGAAAGAGCGCGCCGGCTGCGATTGAAATCACAGCCGCTGACGTCACCTCATTGCGAATCACTTCAACGGAATCACCGGCATTTCACAGAGTAGTTGCTCTCGCCAATGGCTCTGCAGAGGTCATCGACGCTCTTGGGTTGAAGAAGATTCTTATCGGAAGAGATATCGCAAGCACTGACTCGTCATTGAAATCAATTCCGATTGTCACCTCTGGCCACCAAGTTGTAGCCGAGAAAATCATTTCACTCTCACCAGACCTTGTGATTATCGATCCATCAGTTGGTCCATCGCAAGCAATTGATGCGCTGAAGAAATCTCGCATCACCGTCATCTCAATCAAAGAGACGTGGAACGTTGAAGCAATCTCATCGAAAATAGGCGAGATCGCTCGAATACTTAAGGTCGAGAAGAGTGGTCAGGCGCTCTCATCCGAGGTGGCCAAGAGCATCGCTCGAAGCGCTGCAAAGGTCACTGGATCACCACGTGTGGCCTTTCTTTACCTGCGAGGTGGAAACTCCATCTATCTCCTTGGTGGTAAAGGTTCTGGCGCAGATTCAATGTTGGAATCGATTGGAGCAGTAGATGTGGGCGCGCAGAAGAGCTCTATCGCATTTTCAAATCTGACAAGTGAATCACTCGTCGGCGCAAATCCCCAGATTATTCTCGTGATGATTAAGGGGCTTGCATCTGTAGGAGGCGCCAAAGGATTGGTAAATCTTCCTGGTATTGCGCAGACCGATGCCGGTAAAAATTCTCGCATCATTGCAGTCGATGATTCCCTCCTCCTCTCCTTTGGTCCACGAACTCCGGATTTACTCAATAAACTTGCCGCAGCACTGAATACGGTGCGCAAATGATTTCAGTTCGTAGTCGCAGAATTCTTCTTCTCGTAATTCTCATCGCTATTGCCGGATTTATTCTCATCGCACTCTCTACAGGAAGCGCATCGATTTATTCCCCATGGCGTTACATTTTCCATCCATCAATAGCTGGGCCAGGGCACGACATTATCTGGGGCATCCGCTTCCCTCGAATACTTGCCGCACTTCTTGTTGGTCTTGCACTGGGCGTTGCAGGCGCTCTCTCGCAATCTGCAACGAATAATCCGCTTGCCGATCCATCGATCATTGGAACATCTGCTGGAGCCGCTCTCGGCGCTGCTATTGCACTGACTCTTGGAGTTGCCTCAATCGGTACCTTCTCCATCACAATCGCAGCGACTATCGGGGCACTTATTGCATCCCTGCTCACAATGGCGCTCTCCAAGAATGCACTCCACCTAGTAATCACTGGAATTGCTACTTCTGCTCTCTTAAGTGCAATCTCTGGACTTGCTATATCAATTGCAGATAATCCCGAGGCGCGATCCATCTCATTCTGGTCACTTGGATCACTTGCCCTCGCAAATTCAGGCACCGTTCAGGTCCTGGCGCCAGTCGTTCTTATTACCTCGGTTGCAGGTTGGTTCTACTCACAGAAGATGGACCTCCTTGTCTTGGGAGATCGAGAAGTTGAATATCTCGGCCACCGCCCACAGCGAATTCGCCTGATCGGATTCCTTATTACATCGCTATTAGTTGCATCGACAGTGAGCGCAGTTGGTTCGATCGCCTTTCTCGCACTCGCAGCACCGCACATCACTCGTTTTCTTATTGGACCTACCAATAGGCCGCTGATTATCGGCTCTGGTGTTATTGGTGCAGGCTTACTTCTCATTGCAGATACCGCCGCAAGGAGTATCGCCTCACCACTAGAACTTCCTATCGGTCTGATTACCTCACTCATCGGTGCGCCAATTCTTGTCCTTGTTCTCCGCAAGAGCAGCGAGGTCTGGCGATGATTGAGATCAAAGAGCTATCGCTCAAGCGTGGCCACCGCGAGATCATTAAGAATTTTTCCTGCACAGTCCCAGAGGGCGCGATTACCGCCATCATTGGATCCAACGGCGTAGGTAAGTCAACGCTACTTGCTGCAATAGCGGGGGAGCGCTTCTCGACAACTGGTGAAATTCTCATTAATGGTCTCACAACCGCCTCGTTCAGCGTGGAAGAGTTTTCAAAGATTCGATCTGTTGCTCAACAAAGTCATAGTTATTGGATGGCATATTCGGCTCGAGAGATTCTTGCACTTGGAAATGATGTAACTCCAGCAGAGAAAGTTTCAGAAATTTTCCGTGCCTTGGATATGGAGGCATTTCTAGATCAGAAAGTTACGGCTCTCTCTGGTGGCCAACTTCAACGTATTGAGATTGCACGCGCATTTATGCGCGATACGCCACTTGTCCTCCTCGATGAACCATTTGCATCACAGGATGTTGCCTCAATTGAGCGGCTCAAGAATTTCCTCGTTGCTCAGAAGAGCGAAGGAAAGACTATTGTCATCGTCGCTCATGCCCGCCCAGAAGAATTAACGTGGTGCGACAAGGTGATTGAGCTCGAGGTTAGATAGCTCGTTCGATTGCATCTTCGGCGCTTAGCCGTAGAGCAGGCCAGCTCTTTGCAAAACTTGGATGAAGCTGCAGACGTTCGACATCATCAAATGCAACCCATCGCACTTCATGTGATTCGTCATTGAGTTCATGTCCCTCTAAGTTATTGCTAGCAATTGCAATCACTGTCGAGTAACTCCAGCCATCGTGATCATCGGTAAATGTTGTCAGCGGAGTTACATCATCTGGGTTGATGCCAGTCTCTTCTACCGCTTCACGAATGGCGGCTTCAACAACGCTTTCATGTGAATCGCGTGCTCCACCCGGAATTCCCCACGTATCACCGTTATGGACCCATGGCGCTCGATGTTGGAGAAAGATTGCACCGTTACGGATTAAGAGAATTCCGGCAGCGCCGTGCTTACCCCAATGCTTTGAACCACAGGCGCACTCAATCCAGCCATCCCCATCGCGCGCGCTCATGCACCTAGAGTTCCACATTTGTCCACAGATGTCTCTGCCACTCGGTTTTAAGAGCGGGCCAATATCTAATCTCCGCCAGATGAAACGAACTTTCGCACTATCTCTTTTAATTTCAATTCTTACCTCGCCAACTACGCATGCTGCAGATTGCATTGAAAAGGCATGTATTGATGTCTATACCCAAGATGGCCATATCGTCATCGAAGGTCGCAAGGGGAGCGGTCCAAAGTCAACGAAGGTAGTCATTCCGGCGCCACGGAAGAGCTCCACTCCGAAGCCAAAGGCGACAAAGAAAGTTGTAACGCCACTACCAACATCCAAGACAAGTAAGAGACCTGTTGTAAAGAAGGTTCAGAAGAAGGCGAAGGTCAAGAAGAGCTCATCATCTTCGACCTCTCTGCAAGATAAATTGGTCGAGACAATTCCGACAGCAGGAATTTCATATCAGCCCTCTTTCTCTCCACTTGTACAGACTCCTGTCTATTTCTGGTCTGATATCCCAACTCTCGTTACAAAGAATGTAGAGATTGTCGGTGAGATGGTTGAGGTGCGGCTGCGCCCCACCTTCATCTGGCATTACGGCGATGGCGTTATCTATATAACTCGCAAAGTTGGTGCCGCTTTTCCTGACGGTGAAATTCGACATTCCTATTCAAAACCTGGCCACTACCTCATCGAATTAATCACTCGATGGGATGGCGAATTCACTATTGATGGCATCTCTACTCGAATCCCGGGTGAGATCACCACCGTCTCTGTTCTACCTATCACCGTTGTCGCCGCCCCCATCCGCTTTATGAATTGAGGAGAAATGCCCACCCTAACTTCCGCCCACGATCTCATCACCGCAGTTCCATTTCTCATCGGCTTTCACCCCACGCGCTCTCTCGTGCTGATCTCTGTCAAAGGTGGCGCCATTGGGCTTGCAATGCGCATCGATCTACCAGAGCAGTTAGATAGTGAAGCGATAGATCTCTTAGCTCATCACTTCATTAAAGATGAGGCAGATGCTGCGCTCTTGGTGGCATATATGCCGATTGAGCGCAAGGATGGAGATTCACTTCTGATTTCACTCGGTGCAGGTCTCATACGCAGCGGTGTCTCGATTCAAGAATCAATCGTCGTCAGAGATGGTCGTTATAGATCGATTATCTGTAGAGATCTCGAGTGTTGCCCTGAAGTAGGTATAACGGTGCCTGCAATTGAAGAGTCACTGATTGCTGCAGAGCATGTTGTTGCAGGAATTCCGATGCCCTACGCAAATATCGCAGACCTCATTGAAACCCTCGCTGCAGATCCTTCATCCTTCGACTTCGATTGGAGTGAAGAGGTTGCAAGCTATTTCATTGCAGAAGATGCTGAAGATATTGGTGCACTACGACGCGATGGCGTAGAGAGTATGGAGCTATTACTTGATGAATATCGAATTGGTCGTGGCCCAACTAATCGCACACTTGTTGCTCGAATGGTTGGACGGATGATCGATGTCCAGGTCCGCGATTATGCACTGGGCGTGCATAGTGAAGATACCTACGATCTCTACTTCACAATGTGGCGCGAATTATTGCGCCTTGCCCCTCGTGGTTTTGTTGCGCCTATCGCATGCATCGTTGCTGCAATGGCATATGAGAGCGGTGATGGCGCACTGGCGCAGAAGGCTTTAGATCGAGCATTTGAAGATGATGACCACTACCCGCTCGCCAGTTTGCTCCGTCGAGTCTTTAACGCGGGCTGGCCTCCAGAATCCTTCGCCTCAATGCGAGCAGAGCTTCACCCCAAGGTAATTGCCGCAATATTTGAATAGTGCGCAGGTAGCGGGATGGGTTAGAATTTCGACAGGTCATGAGTTTCGACGCTAAGCCCCGGCTAGTCGGACGGCAACCCTCCACCGCGGTGGGGTGCTCTGGGTGACGACCAGGTAGTTCATCGCAGATGATGAGTTGCAAGTGCGTGAAGGAAGTCCGTAATGAGTAGAACCATAGAACCGGATAAGCAGAGCGATTCCGGCTTGAGTGAAAAGCACGATGTCACTGGCGCATGGCTTGAGGGCGATGATCCAGGCGAACGTAAATTTATAAAAATTGGTTTCCTTCTCTTAGAAAATGGCGAAGTACTGCCCGATATCACCATCGCATACCAAACCTGGGGCACGCTCAACGCTGCTAAGGACAATGCAATTCTTATCAACCATGCGATGACCGGATGGTCTGATGTTCCGGCATGGTGGCCTCAGATGGTGGGTCCAGGTCTTCCATTTGATACCGATAAATATTTCATCATCTGCCCCAACGTCATCGGTGGGTGTCAAGGTTCCACTGGGCCATCGAGTATTGCACCTGATGGAAAGCGTTACGGTTCCCGCTTTCCGATCATCAATATTCGCGACATGGTCAACGCTGAGGTCGCATTTAGCGATGCTCTTGGAATCGAAAAGTATTTACTCTCAGTGGGTCCTTCCTTAGGTGGAATGCGCTCACTCGAATGGGCTATTCAATTACCTGAGCGAGTCGGTGCAATCTGCACCATTGGCTCATCTGCAGTAGCTACTGGCGATCAGATTGGAACAGCTTCAATTCAGATTCGCGCAATTAAGAGCGATCCACTTTTTAATAAGGGCGATTATTACGAACAAGTGCGCGGACCAGTTGAAGGCATGGGTATCGCTCGCCGAATAGCTCATCTCACTTATCGCACTGAATCTGAGATGGATGTTCGTTTTGGCCGTCAATTACAAGGGGATGAAACAGGGCGATATGCCGTTGAGTCCTACCTCGATCATCAGGCAAATAAGCTAGCCAAGCGTTTTGATGCAAACACCTATATAGCTCTGACTGATGCGATGAATTCTCACGATGTAGGTCGAGATCGCGGGGGAGTCGCAGAGGCCCTTCAATCGATTTCAGTGCCCGTCGTGGTCGTCTCGATTGATACCGACCGCCTCTTCCCACCTCGACTTCAGGTTGAGATATCTGAGCTAGTTCCGACTGCGCAGCCTCTGATTTCCATAAATTCTGACTTCGGCCACGATGGATTCTTGGTTGAGGCCGAATCTGTGGGGGCGGCAGTCCGCCACGCCCTCGCCGTTGCGCAAAATTCACGCTGAAAAGCTAAATTCGTCTGGGTATAATATGCCTATCACTTCGAGCAGTTCGAAATAAAGGTTTCGAGATTAGTTCGAAAAAACCAAAGGACAATTGTGGCTGTAATTAGTGCGCTCAAAAACAAGGTAGCAGCGAAGAAGACTGTTGCTAAGAAGGCAGCTCCCGCAAAGAAGGCAGCTCCCGCAAAGAAGGCAGTTGCAAAGAAGGCTGCCCCTGCCAAGAAAGCGGTGGCGAAGAAAGCTGCGCCCGCTAAGAAGGCTGCTCCTGCAAAGAAGGCAGTTGCGAAGAAGGTTGCACCGGTTAAGAAGGTTGCCGCAAAGCCAGTCAAGATTGAACTAAAGAAAGATCTCAGCGCAAAGGAAGTTCAGCAGCTAGTAGATCTCAAGCACGCCGTAGAGCGCCAGAAAGAAATTCTCGCTTCATTAGAAGCTGCAGGAATTACAAATATCAACAAGATTGTGAAGAAGGAGTTCCAGCCTCTCGTCCTTGAGGCTCGTGCGCTCGCTCTCTCAATTCCAGTTGATACAGAGAAGGCACGCAAGGCAGGTCTTGGTGGACCTAACCGCATCCTTTCAAAGGCACAGCTTGCACTCATCGCACCGGCACCAGAACCTGTAAAGGCTCCAGAAGTTGCCGAAGATGGAAAAGCCGCAAAGGCAGTTGTGCTCGATGAAGATGGCAATGAAGTTGTTGTCGAAGAGGTTGAACTCGAAGATGTAGATACTCTAATTGCAGAAGCAGCCGAGATCATCGATGCTGAAGGTGAAGGCGCAAAGCCTCGCGTTGTTGATGTCACTGAAGAGACAAATAAGTTTGAAGAAGGTTCTTTCCTCCTTCTTGATTCTGAGTCAGATGATGATGAAGAGGATAAGAACGAGCGCGAAAAGCATAAGAAGGATCTTAAGAACATCCATATGATCATCGAAGCGATCAATGGAAAGAGCCAAGGTCGCGATGTTGCTGCAAAGCACAATATCGATCAGGCAGAGGCGAAGGCGTTGACCTTCAAGCAGATCCAGCAGATGTTTGCGATGAATACATTCACTGATAAGTCAGCGAAGATCATCACAGAATCTGTTAATCAGGGATATCTCAAGAACCTCGAAGATTTGTTGTACTTCTTTAACGAGCAGGCTCGTTTCGTACAGACTGAGATCAAGCGCCTCCCACCAGAGCAGACAGTTCTTACTGCAGGTGCGACAGCTGACCCAGTAAAGGATTACCTCAAACAGATCGGCCGCGTAGCTCTCCTTAATGCAGAGCTCGAAGTTGAACTCGCAACTCGCGTTGAAGCAGGTCTCTTTGCAGAAGAGAAGTTGGTCAATGAGAAGAAGATCGATAAGAAGCTTAAGCGTGAGCTCGAGTGGATTGTTGAAGATGGAAAGCGCGCAAAGAACCACCTTCTTGAAGCGAACCTCCGTCTCGTTGTATCACTTGCAAAGCGTTACACCGGTCGTGGAATGTTGTTCTTGGACTTGATCCAGGAAGGTAACCTCGGTCTTATCCGCGCAGTTGAGAAGTTCGACTACACAAAGGGTTACAAGTTCTCTACATATGCAACTTGGTGGATCCGTCAGGCGATTACTCGTGCGATGGCTGACCAAGCTCGTACGATCCGTATTCCGGTTCACATGGTTGAAGTCATCAACAAGCTTGCACGTGTGCAGCGCCAGATGCTTCAGGATCTCGGTCGCGAACCGACCCCAGAAGAGCTCGCTAAAGAACTTGATATGACACCTGAGAAGGTTGTCGAAGTTCAGAAGTACGGCCGCGAGCCAATCTCACTGCACACACCTCTTGGTGAAGAAGGAGATTCAGAGTTCGGTGATCTCATCGAAGACTCAGAGGCAATCAAGCCAGAAGAGTCTGTGACATTTACTATCTTGCAGGAACAGTTGATGCAGGTTCTCGGTGGGCTTACCAACCGTGAAGCAGATGTCATCAAGGCTCGCTACGGACTTACAGATGGACAGCCAAAGACACTTGATGAGATCGGAAAGGTTCACGGTGTTACACGTGAGCGTATTCGCCAGATTGAGTCAAAGACTATGTCGAAGCTTCGTCACCCATCTCGTTCGCAGGCACTGCGCGACTATCTCGATTAAGCCATAAAGATGAGCGAGAACGTCAAGGTATTCGTTAATCCGAAGAGCGGATCTATCCGCATCACCGGAACAGTGGATTTTGTCGATGCTGATGGCAACACCACCAGCACCGTAGAAAACCCAAAGTTCTGCGGATGTGGACTCTCGAAAGATAAGCCTTTCTGTGATGGCTCGCATAAAGCGATAACGCAAGGTTAGACAGACGTGAAAAAAGCATTCGGATTAGTTACAGCTGGATGTGTTGCCATTTCCACACTACTTGTTCCGTCCGCTCATGCCGCCCTATATTCATTCACGAGTCACACATTCACTTCATGTGGAACGACAGGTCCAACTGGACCGTCGCAGACAACTTGTCGTTCTTCCTACACAACAGTTTGGGATGAAGATAGTTCGAACTACACAGTTGCCAGCGGTATTCAGTATTGGACAGTCCCGGCGACGGGCCGTTACTACATTGATGCTTACGGAGCAGGCGGTGGAGGCGCATATGGCGGCGGAGGTGCGCGAGTAGCCGATACCTTTAACCTTACTGAAGGTGAAGTTATTCGTATCCTGGTCGGCCAAACACCTGCCTCTTCTGCAGTCAACGCTAATGCTGGTGGCGGTGGAACATTTGTGATTCGGTCTCCATTTACAACCAATGCATCAATCTTGATTATCGCCGGAGGTGGCGGTGGAACGGAGTCGGGCCTCTCGCAGAATGCTGTTGCACACGCCTCGATCACTAACTCCGGAAACAATGGAAGTGGAACGGTCGATCCGAATGGAAGTGGTGCCGGCGGTACGAACGGCTCTGGTGGAGCCGTTGCAACGTCATCCAACGGCGGTGGCGGTGGCGGGGGATTTCTCACCGATGGAACAAGAAATACTTTCTGGGATAACAGCGGAGGTTCAGCTTTTATAAATGGCGGAAGTGGCGCAGCAGCAGGCACTACGAGTCCAAGCTCTGCAATCGCTGGTGGATTCGGCGGCGGTGGCGCAGCGGCAGGTAAAGGCGTTGGTGGCGGAGCTGGTGGTGGCGGTGGTTACTCAGGTGGTGGCGGTGGCGACAATGCCGGCGGCGCTTCTGGTGGTGGAGGAGGCTCCTACTTTTCTAACGGCCTTAATGTAAATAGAGTAACAACGGTAGATGCAGTGGCAGAAAATGTAAGTGGATACGTGACAATCAGTGCGGTTGCGCCACCTTCAATAACTCTCACATCATCAAGTGGACAGAATGTCGCATACAAAGGTCTAAATTTTTCACTCCAAGTTTCCATTGATCAAGCTGGGAAAATCACTTTCTACGCAGATGGCAAGAAGATTGCTGGTTGCATTAATTTGAGTGCATCCGTAGGCGTTAAAACGTGTTCCTGGAAACCTACGGTCCAAAAGTCAGTGAGGATTTACGCCACGATAGGGCCGTTGAACGCCATCCTCAATACATCTCAAACTTTATTGATTGCAGTAGGAAAGAGAACAGGCACCCGCTAGACGCGAGTGCCTGTTCAATTAATTCTTTAATTTACTTACTCTCAACCAGACGCTCTGTCTCGTCCTGGATCTTGACTGCCACTGCTGCAAGCTTCTCGGCATATTCCTTACCGTGGTGTGCGCAGAACATGAGTTCGCCACCAGTTGCCAGGACGGCACGGACATAGGCCTGTGCGCCACAACGATCGCAGCGGTCTAGGGCATTGAGGGGTGTGGATTCGAGTAGTACTTGCTCGGTCATCGCGCTCTCCGTTCGGTCCGGTTAATAACAATCAGAGGGGGTTTATTCCCTCTGATACTGGAACATCATGCCAGTTACTTTTATTCCCCGCCCGTCTAATTGAGGGAAAATCTCATCTATTTATCTATATCTATCACTATATGAGATACATCTCGGCGCGCTTAACTGATTGCAAACCATTCGCTAGCTAATCTTTCCCACCGTGACTGCCAATGATGAGTTGAATTTTGACGCTCCAGCCCCAACAGCGACAGATGATAAGAACAGCTATACCGCAAAGGACCTAGCGGTCCTTGAGGGCCTTGATGCCGTTCGCAAGCGCCCAGGTATGTATATCGGTTCTACCGACTCACGAGGACTCATGCACTGCCTCTGGGAGATCATCGATAACGCAGTAGATGAGTCCCTTGCAGGCCACTGTAAGAAGATTGAGATTAACCTCGAAGCCGATGGCTCTGTTGAGGTTCACGATGATGGCCGCGGAATTCCTGTCGATAAGGAACCTAAGACGGGTCTGACAGGTGTTGAGGTCGTACTAACAAAGCTTCACGCAGGTGGAAAGTTCGGCGGAGGCTCATATGCAGCATCTGGTGGACTTCACGGCGTAGGCGCATCTGTTGTTAACGCTCTCGCAGAGCGCCTTGATGTCGAAGTTGACCGTAACGGCAAGATTTACTGGATGTCATTTAAGCGCGGAACACCAGGCATCTTTGATGGCGATGGACCTAAGGCTGCATTCACCGAGCAATCAGGTCTTCGCACAATTGGAAAAGTCTCTGCCAAGGTAACCGGTACCCGCGTTAAGTGGTGGTCAGATAAGCAGATCTTCCTTAAGGATGCATCACTTGATATCGAAGATATCTACGCACGTGCACGCCAGACATCATTCTTGGTTCCTGGTCTCTCATTGACTGTTAACGATAACCGCACAAAAGAGAAGACAACACAGACCTTCTTCCATAAGGGCGGAATCTCTGAGTACTGCGATTTCTTGCAGCCTGATCAGCCAGTAGGCGATGTCATTCGCATCTACGGCACTGGTCATTATCAAGAGACAGTTCCTGTTCTCGACGATAAGGGCCACATGGTCTCGACTGAGGTCGAGCGCGATATGGAAGTTGATATTGCGATGAAGTGGGGCGATGGATTTGATTCAACAATCCGTTCCTTCGTAAACATCATTGCAACACCTAAGGGTGGAACTCACCTTCAGGGCTTTGAGCGCGCAATCACCAAGTCATTTAATGAGGCTATGCGCAGCGCAGGTATCTTGAAGAAGAACGAGGCAGATGTCATCAAGGATGACGTTATGGAAGGCATTACAGCGGTCGTCACAGTCCGCATGTCAGAGCCTCAATTCGAAGGACAGACGAAGGAAGTTCTCGGAACAGCTGCTGCAACAAAGATTGTCAGCACAGTCGTTGCCGATAAGTTGAAGGAATTCTTCGCAACTTCTCGCCGCATCGATAAGGCGAACGGCAAGTTGATTATGGAGAAGGTTGCTGGCGCATCACGTACACGTATTAGCGCTCGTACTCATAAGGACCTCCAGCGCCGTAAGAACGCGCTTGAATCTTCAGCGCTTCCTACAAAGCTCTCAGATTGCCGTTCAGAGGATGTCACTCGTACCGAGCTCTTCATCGTTGAGGGTGACTCAGCGCTCGGTACTACAAAGGCAGCTCGTAACTCTGAGTTCCAGGCGATCCTTCCAATCCGCGGAAAGATTTTGAACGTCCAGAAGGCATCACTTTCACAGATGCTCGATGACAAGGAATGTGGATCGATTATTCAGGTAATCGGTGCTGGTTCTGGAAAGTCATTTGAGCTCGATGATGCACGATACGGTCGCGTCATCCTCATGTCAGATGCTGACGTTGATGGTGCACATATCCGTTGCTTGCTCCTTACATTGATGTATCGCTACATGCGTCCACTCATTGATGCCGGTCGCGTCTTTGCTGCTATTCCACCATTGCACCGTATTGAGGTCATGGGTGGCGGCGGTAAGAAGGGCAATTACATCTACACATACTCAGATGATGAGATGAAGAAGGTAACTGCTGACCTTGCAAAGAATGGCAAGCGTTGGAAAGAACCGATTCAGCGCTACAAGGGTCTTGGTGAGATGGATGCAGATCAGCTCCGTGAAACTACGATGGATCCAGATGTCCGCACACTTCGTCGCATTACCGTGACAGACGCTGCTGCAGCTGAGGCGATGTTTGAACTTCTTATGGGTTCAGAGGTTGCCCCTCGCAAGGAGTTCATCGCTAACGCTGAGATCGATCGCGATTCAATCGACGCTTAAATCTTAAATAAGAAAAGCCCCGCTGATGCCGGCGGGGCTTTTCTTATGCTTCCAAGAATTAGTCGATAGAGACGAGATCGAAATACTCATCCTTCCAAATATCTTCATCACCATCAGGCAACAAGATGACGCGCTCTGGCTTAAGGGCCTGAACTGCGCCCTCATCGTGAGAGACCATGACAACTGAGCCCTGGTATTCACCGAGAGCTGCAAGGATCTCTTCACGAGATGCTGGATCAAGGTTATTTGTAGGCTCATCGAGCAAGAGGACATTCGCGCCAGATACAACGATCGTTGCGAGGGCAAGGCGTGTTCGCTCTCCGCCTGAGAGAA
Organism: Candidatus Nanopelagicaceae bacterium; assembly: GCA_947454735.1. Classification (GTDB taxonomy): domain Bacteria; phylum Actinomycetota; class Actinomycetes; order Nanopelagicales; family Nanopelagicaceae; genus Planktophila. The sequence continues at coordinate 9,302 of CANGLK010000009.1, read as the reverse complement.
CCTTTACCGGCTTATGAACATCATCGCCTGCAAAGAGGAATGAACCTAGAACATTGCGAGCCTCTGGCTCACGGATATCAGGGGTTGCAGACATCATGTTCTCAAGGATTGTGCGCTCGAAGTCGAGAGATTCGTGCTCCTGCGCGTAGTAACCAATCTTCAATCCATGTCCAGCTTCAACCTTGCCGGTATCTGATTCAAGTTCACCTGCAAGGATGCGAAGGAGCGTTGTCTTTCCAGCACCGTTAAGGCCGAGAATCACAACACGAGAGCCCTTATCAATTACACATGAAACATCGGTAAAGATTTCAAGAGATCCGTAGTTCTTTGAGAGCTCTTCACCTGAAAGGGGAGTCTTGCCACATGGAGCAGGAGTTGGGAAGCGAAGCTTTGCAACCTTATCGGCCACACGCACATCATCCAGTGATGAACGAAGCTTCTCAGCGCGACGGAGCATTCCCTGCGCGGCAGTTGCCTTCGAAGCCTTTGCACGCATCTTCTCGCCCTGCTTCTGCAAAATCTCTGCACGCTTTTCTGCATTGGCGCGCTCCTTCTTACGGCGATGCTCATCTGCTTCACGCTGCAAGAGGTATTGCTTCCAACCCATGTTGTAGACGTCGATCACATTGCGGTTGGCATCGATGTAGAAAACTTTATTGACAACAGTCTCAATCAAATTCACATCGTGAGAGATGATGACAAGTCCACCCGCATAGTTAGTCAGGTAGTTACGGAGCCAGATAATTGAATCAGCATCGAGGTGGTTCGTTGGCTCATCGAGAAGTAGTGTCTCTGCGCCAGAGAAGAGAATACGGGCGAGTTCGATACGTCGGCGCTGACCACCAGAGAGCGTTGCAATCTCATTATGGAAAACATCTTCAGAGACACCGAGTGATGAAGCGATCGCCTCTGCCTCAGATGTTGCTGCATATCCACCTGCTGCATTGAACTCTGCATCAACACGGGTGTAGCGCTCAAGAGCCTTCTCTAGCTCTTCGCCTTCAGTAGTTGATAGTTCATGTTCGACTGCTGTCATGCGCTTTGCAATCTCATCAAGGCCACGTGCCGACAGGATGCGATCGAGCGCTGTTCCTTGATCTTCACCGGTGCGAGGATCCTGGGGGAGATAACCAATCTTTCCTGTGCGCTGAACGCCGCCACCTGCAGGTAGATTCTCACCGGCAAGGACCTTTGCAAGAGTTGATTTACCGGCACCATTACGGCCCACGAAGCCGACGCGGTCCCCGCTATTGACGCGGATGTTTACGCCACTTACGAGAAGGCGTGCGCCAGCGCGGAGTTCGAGTGCAGAGGTTGAAATCACTGGTGCAGTTTACGCACTTGCAAGACGAGTGCGACGCGGTACTGCGTACGCCTTCGAAACTGCTGTAAGTTCATCAGAAACCTGCTTGCGCATCGCTTCTTCAGACTTCAAAAGTGTGGTCAAAGCAGCGATTGTTGCCTTGAGTTCCTTCGATTCGCTCTCAAGTTCGAGCTTGCTCATCTTTGTTAGACGGCGAAGTGGCATATCGAGGATATAAGTGGCCTGCTGATCATTGAGCTTAAAGCCCTTAATGAGCGCCTCTTTAGCCGCAGATGCATCATCTGAGCCACGAATGATCTTGATGACCTTATCAATATCGATAATCGCCTTGAGGAGACCGTCGACCAATGAGAGGCGATCTTCAGCCTTTGCCTTACGAAATTCTGAACGGCGACGAACAACCTCAATACGGTGCTCGATAAAGACCTGCAAGAGCTCCTTGAGACCAAGTGTCTGTGGGCGACCCTTTACAAGTGCCACAGCGTTGATAGCAAAGCCATCCTCCATTGGAGTGAGCTTGTAGAGCTGCTCAAGAACTGCCTCTGGTTCAAAGCCATTCTTCAACTCAATGACAACGTTGGTGCCTGTCTGGCCATCTGTGAGATCGACGATGTCTGAGATCCCCTGAATCTTCTTCGCCTTTGCAAGATCTGCAATGCGCTCAACAACTTTCTCAGGACCGATATTAAATGGAAGCTCCTTGATGACGATTCCCATCTTGCGAGAAGTCACCTTGCTGATCTCAACAGTTGCGCGGACCTTAAATGAGCCCTTACCTGTTGCATACGCTTCACGGATTCCATCTGCGCCAACGAGCTCGCCGCCTGTTGGGAAGTCAGGTCCAGGAACATGCTTCATCAATTGATTCAAAGTCGCCTTTGGGTTATCAATCAAGAACTTTGTCGCTGCAATCACTTCACCCAAGTTATGGGGAGCCATATTTGTTGCCATACCGACAGCGATTCCTGAAGAGCCGTTGACGAGAAGGTTAGGAAAGGCTGCAGGAAGTACGAGTGGCTCTTGAAGCTGACCGTCATAGTTTGGGCCGAAGTCGACTGTGTTCTCATCAGATTCAGCAACCATCGTCATTGCAGCAGCTGCAAGGCGCGCCTCTGTATAACGCATCGCTGCGGGACCTGCATCGAGCGAGCCAAAGTTTCCGTGGCCATCGATGAGTGGAAGCTGCATTGAAAATGATTGAGCCATACGTACGAGCGCGTCATAAATTGCTGAGTCACCGTGCGGGTGCAACTTACCCATAACCTCACCGACAACACGTGCAGATTTCACATGGCCACGATCTGGGCGAAGACCCATATCTGCCATCTGGTGAAGGATGCGGCGGTGTACCGGCTTCAAACCATCGCGAGCATCTGGAAGCGCGCGAGAGTAGATAACTGAGTATGCATATTCAAGGAATGACTCTGACATCTCTGAGGAGACATCAATATCGACGATCTTGCCTGGGAATTCTCCCGGCTTAGGACCTGTCGCTTTACCTTTTGCGGTCTTAGTGGTTGCCGCGGCTTTCTTCGTTGCCATGGCGCGTATTCTGCCGTGGGAAGAGGCTAAATGACGGTACCTACACGCGGACGGGCGCCAACGATTGCAACACAGCGGGCTGCGACCTTCGCCCCGGCCTCAAGGCCATGCTGCATATTCTTCGAAGTGGCATATGTTGCGATAAAACCGGCCGCAAATGAATCACCGGCTCCAGTTGTATCAATTACCTCGGTAGCGATTGCAGGGACTGAGACTTGAATGGAGCCACGAGATTTACCAATAGCTCCATGAGAGCCGCGTTTAATAACAACTGTTTCGCAATCTTCTAGGAGCAGCTCAAGCGCCTTCTCTGCGTTGGTCTCACCGGTGAGATAGATAGCCTCTTCCTCATTGAGCAGAATGACATCCATCAAGCGAATCCATGACTTCACTTCATCAAGGGGAACTTCCATCATTCCACCGACCGATGCAGGGTCGAAGTAGAGAGGTAGGCCGGCTGCCTTAATCTTTGTAATCATCGCCATCACGCCAGGGCGAGAGAGCGGATCGAGCGGTGAATACCCAGAGAGGTAGACGGCGTTGAAGTTATCGAGGGTTGGAAGGTCTCCGATATGCAGACCTGAGTTTGCGCCATTATCTGGAAACATTGTGCGCTCGCCTGTGGGATCTACAAGTACAACGACAACTCCGGAAGATCCTTTATCGACCATCAAATTATTGTGGTGAACTCCAAGGGAATCGAACTCACTGGTCAGCGCCGAACCAGCAGCATCATCGCCAACATGTCCAACAATCGTTGCCTCTGCATCTGTACGAGTAAGCCATGAAGCCACATTTCCTGCAGCTCCGCCTCCGTGCGTTGAAATCTTCGACGGAGTATCGCTGCCGTAGTTAATTTTATCGGGCATCACTGCAATCTTGGTGATGACATCGAGCATCACATCACCAATGCAGAGAACGTGCGCTCTCATTGTTAGCGAGCAGTCTTAAGGGATGCGACAGCGATATCAGCTGCGAGTGCTGAGTTAGATTTGATGATGTCGATATTGACCTTCAGTGATTCACCTTCTGAAGCGGTATGGAAGTGTTCGAGCAAGAATGGCGTGACGTACTTACCGTGGATGCCAGCCTTCTCTGCACCTTCAAGTCCGCTCTTCAAAATTGCATCGTGACGAGCGCGATCCATCTCTTTCGCGACAGGGTTTGCAACAACGAGTCCATTATTGGTTTTCAGCGCAACGCGTTGTGCAATAACAGCCGCAATATCTTCTGCGCTATTGACCTGATGCTCAATTGTGAAGCCAGAGTCAGTGAGGTAGAAGCCTGGGAATGCAGTTGTCTTAAATCCAACTACACCAATAGCAAGTGTTTCTAAACGCTCAAGCGTTGCGGCAACATCGAGGATTGACTTCACACCAGCGCATACGATGGTGATATCGAGTTGTGAGAGAGCAGTGAGATCTGCAGATTCATCAAATGTTTCATTGGCGCCACGGTGAACTCCACCAAGGCCGCCTGTGGCAAATACATGAATTCCTGCAAGCACTGCCAAGTGAGCGGTAGCTGCAACTGTTGTCGCTGCAGACTTTCCACTTGCTGCAATGATGGCGAGATCTCGGCTCGATGCCTTTGCAATGTCATCACGGTTTGCAATATCGACGAGCTGATCATCTGTAAGACCGATATGGACGATGCCATCGAGAATTGCAATCGTTGCAGGCACTGCACCACGTGAGCGGACAATCTCTTCTACTTCGCGCGCAACAGTTAAATTGGATGGACGAGGCAATCCATGGCTGATGATTGTTGATTCAAGGGCCACGATCGGCTTACCGCTCTTGAGAGCTTCGGCGACCTCGGGTGATGTGTGGAAATTTAACTGTGACATGCCCCGAACAATACTCGTGGGATGATTGCCCCGTGCACCTATCGCAGATCATGCCCTCAATTTTTGCGGGACTTCGCGTCGATGGGACCAATGATTTCGCAGGCTGTGGCGAAAGTCCCACTGGCCGAGAACTTCTCTTTCTTATCGATGGATTCGGCGCAGATCTCCTTACGCAATATGGAGAACACGCACCGACTTTGTCATCACTGACCCAAGCGCAACTTGTGCAGACATCCTTCCCATCTACAACATCGACAAGTCTTGCAACGCTGACTACTGGTGAGATGCCAGGTGCTCACGGAATGATGGGTTACACAGTTCGAGTTCCGCGCAGCAGCGGCCGCGTACTTAATTCACTGAAGTGGGATGAACGCGTTGACCCTCAAATCTGGCAACCAGTTCCCACTCTCTTCGAGCGAGCAACCAATGCAGGCGTCACCGTCTCTCATGTTGCTGCAAAGCGTTACGAAGGAACAGGATTTACTCGCGCAGTATTTCGCGGGGCTCACTATCGCGGGGCAAATGTCACAACTGACTTAGTTGGCGAGACTGTAGCCGCTCTGAAAAATTCTCCATCGTTTGTCTATCTCTACGTCAACGATCTCGATTCAGCTGGACACTCAGATGGTGTGGGTTCAGATAAGTGGATTGCAGCGCTTTCAAGTATCGATGCCATGGTTGCACAGTTGCTAGAGAAGCTTCCCAAAGGCGTGCGTATCTGGGTTACAGCAGATCACGGCATGATCAATGTAGAAGAGAAGATTGTGATGGGCGTTGATAACTCGCTTCTCGACGGCATTGAAACCATTGCAGGTGAACCCCGCACGCGCCACCTCTATCTTCCACAGGATGCAGATCTTGCTCCTCGCGCTGAAATCATCGCTCGCTGGGAAGAGACTTTGGGCTCAAAGGTAAAGATGTTTACGCGCGAGAGTGCAATCGCTGCAGGATTATTCGGAAGTGATGTCTCATTAGATGCATCAGAGCGCATTGGTGACATCATCGCGATTGCTCAAGAGAAGGTTGTGTTGCTTGATCCAGAGCGCGCCGATAAAGAGGGCGCAATGGTGGGTCACCATGGTGGAGATAGCGCCACAGAATCAACCGTGCCATTACTCACTGCAGTTTCACATTCCCAACACTAAGGATTGCAGCTAAAGCATTGTGCAGGGCCTATCACGGCATTGAGGACTTTTCCCGGCTTGCTCAGCCCGCAACCTGAACAGCCCAAAATTTCTTGTCGAACTTTATCGGGATTGATATCGCCACATCCGCTGCATTCGACGCCTTTGATGTAATCGACGCGACCCCAGCCAGGTACATGGCATTCCGGGCAGAGCGAAGCGATTCTCCGTGCAAGCCGTTCAGCAGCCATTGAGATATTTGATTGCCTACTGGGAGAGTGAAGGGCACGAAAATCAGATTCAATTCGCGCTTGACCGGTAGGTGACTCCAGTGAGCAGCTTTCAATTGCACTTAATAGCGAAGATAAATCGCTTATGCCCTTTACGACAAGTGAGCCAACTCTAGATTCAGGGCGAACAATCAAATGGTGACGAGGGAAATCTGCTTTGCGGAGAAATTCGTCAAGATCATCTCCGATACGCGCCTTGATAGTGGCGGCAACAATTTCATTGGATGAAATTGATTCGGAGATAACAAGACCTTTCTCGTCATCGAGGAAGAGTGCAAGTTCATAATCACATTGAATCCAAGGAATAACGGGATCTGCTCCGATAGAACCTTCGGAGGCGATACCAAATGGGATTCCCGATGCCTGAATTCCCATGCGAGCTTTCTTAATTGCAGCCTCACGAGGAGAATCAACGCGCTCGATCTCCCCAGAGAATGTGCCGAGGAGATCTGTATCAAGGGGGAGTACTCGCACATTCATCTTCAGTTGAGATTGAAAATGAGAACGAAAGAGTTCAAGTTTTTTATGCTTACTGGTCAGCACTACATCTCGACCAGAATATGGATGGGATGTGAGAGACATTGCGAAGAGATTTCTTATTTGAAAATTGCGAGAAGTTCGCTAATAGGTTTATTAGCCTCAGATGGATGGCGAAACTTCTTACCTGACTTAATGGAGTAGCTATTGCGCCGACCATTTCGAGTGATGGATACATACCCAGACTCTTCTAAATCAGCCAAGATGGATTGAGCGCGGCGCTCTGTGATTCCAACCGCCTCGGCGATTTCTCTTACCTTCGATTCAGAGTTGCGGCTGAGATGCACCAAAACATGGCCATGGTTAGAGAGGAAGGTCCATGTGCTATCGACAGGTGTTTTTCCCATGGCGCAAATATAGCAGAAATTTGATACCTGAAATGTATTTCCGCTATATTTCTCCAAAACTCTGGAGGTCTTATGTCAGGTCAATCTTTATTGGCGAGCAATCTGTTATCGGTTCCGGTCCTTGTTTTTGTATTGGGCGTCCTGGCGGCCTTGGCTCGAAGCGATCTCCGCCTTCCCGATCCGGTTTACCAGGCAATCTCAATCTTCCTCCTCTTCGGAATTGGACTGAAGGGTGGGCACTCTCTCAAAGAGATCGCATTTTCAGATTTTATTTCACCCGCACTTGCCGTTCTTATTCTCGGAACGCTTATACCTGCCTCAGCATTCTTTGCCTTGAGATTGATAAAGAACCTCAGTCGCGCGGATCGAGGAGCGTTTGCTGCTCACTATGGTTCAACCTCACTGGTTACCTTCACCGCTGGCCTCGTCTACTTAGAGAGCCGGGCTATCGAAGTAGAACCCTTTGCAACAGCGCTACTGACTTTGATGGAGCTCCCAGGAATAGTTGTTGGAATTTACCTTGGCTCACGAGGAATCAAAGCTTCAGTGAAGTGGAGAGAGACTCTTATCGAGACCCTCACGGGCAAGACGATTACCTTGCTTGTAGGTGGCTTATTTATCGGTTACTTCGCATCTGAAGTTGGTTATCAGAAGGCTTCGCCATTCTTTATCGATCTGCAATCGGGAGTCCTTGCCCTCTTTCTACTCCATCTTGGTTTTATCGCGGGAAGTCAATTGCATCAGATGAAGAGCGCAGGTGTTCGATTGGCAATCTTCAGTATCTTCTTCCCGATTTTTGCCGGCACATTAGGTGTAATTGCAGGAAACTTTGCCGGACTCTCGATAGGTGGTGCAACGATTCTCGGAATTCTGGCGGCGAGCGCTTCTTATATTGCAGCCCCCGCTGCTGTCTCTCTGGGTCTGCCATCGGCCAAAGGATCGCTTGCACTCTTTGCAAGTATTGGGATTACTTTCCCATTCAATCTTCTTGTGGGAATTCCGCTCTATCTTGAGATTGCGAAGTTACTTGCAGAGGTGATGTGAGTTAGTTGTTGTCGTAATCTTCTTCAGACTCTGTCGCATCAGCAACTGGAGCTTTTGAGCCAAACATAATTTCATCCCATGAAGGAATCTTTGCGCGAGCTACAACGCCATCTTCTGAATCTGCAGCGGTAGGTGTATCGCGAATAGCAACAAGACGTGGTGTCTCTGGCTTCTCTTCCTCAACAACAACAGGGGAGAAGAGTGAGCTAGCGCCAGGAAGTTCTACTGGTGCCGGTGTCTCATTGCGTGATGGATGTGTTGGCTCGGCAGTGATAAAGCCTGGCTCGATTACGCGAGCAGGTGCTTCCTCACCAATGAGCCATGCTCCATTGTCATCTGTTGGATTGATAGTGCGACGTGATGTATCAAAATTCCATGTTGCGATTCCATTGCCATCGCGGTTTGGGTAGTGAAGTTCAATATGCCATGTTGCATCTGGAAGGCGCCATGTATTCCATGAGAGATCATCTGCATCTACTCCACGTGGAACTAACTTTCCGATTACTGCTTCAAGGAAAGAGATATCAAGACGAGTGGAATCTTTACGAAGACCAGCAGAACGTGCTTGAGAGAGAATGTATTCGCGCTCTTGCAAGATAGGGCCAGAAAATCGAGCGACCTTGTCAACTGTTGTGTTTCCTTCGCGAGCAATTACCTCTGGTGCATCTCCCGCGCGAAGACGACGTTGAATCTCTTTAACTGAAACTGTCGCTTCTTGATCAGCCGACTGCACAGCTGAGAGGCGTGGTTGATTTACTGTGGCGCGGAGAGTGTCGCTAATGCGAAGAGAGAATTCGACGCCATCGTTATCAACCAATGTGAGATGGGTGCCTTCATTGTTCTTGCCATTTAATCGGAGCTCACTCATGGGGGTGAGAATAACTGATGAGGCAGGTAGAATTGAGGCTATGACTGCTCACAACACCGCTGAACTTCTCGCACTTGCCCAGCGCGTTGGTCGGGAGGCAGCTGCGATGTTGAGCGAGCGCCCAGCCGAACTTGAGGTCAACACTAAGTCGACAGCAATCGATGTCGTAACTCAGATGGATATCAAGGTCGAAGCATTTATCGTCGCAGAACTCTTAGCCGCCCGCCCTCACGATGGATTGATCGGTGAAGAAGGCGCAGAACGCGCGAGCCAATCTGGAATCACCTGGGTCATCGATCCGCTCGATGGCACCGTCAACTATCTCTATGACCTACCCGGCTGGAATGTCTCCATCGCAGCTAAAGATGAAGCGGGCC